>JAYTXL010000069.1:0-19842 GCA_043742955.1 Verrucomicrobiota bacterium
CCTGGTGGCTCTGGGCTCCGCTAAGGCGGACTCTAACCCACGTTCCAACGGCCCGTCACCCACGCTAATCCAACCAAACTCAAGCCATAGGGTCTAGGCCGCTTCACGCTCATGTTCCAGATTCACACGAAGAAGGATGCGGAGAGTGTTCGCGAGGCGCTGCGCCGGTTGATTGCTGATCGTGACCGCGCTAAAGGCAGCATCGCGGGAGATACATTCTGTCTGAATCCCAAGCCGCGTCGCAAGGGCGTTCCAGTCACGCTTCGCGGTCGCATTGTGCCTGAGCGCGAGGGCACGCTGGTTTCTGCGTGGCCATTCCCGCACTGGATGATGATTGCTTGGATTCCGATTTGGTGCTGGTTCTGTTTGCAGTTGGTTCACGCGCCGATGTGGTTCATCATTCTTGGGCTGGTCGTGTGTGCGGTCAGCTTCGTTATCGAGACTCGCAGAGGTTATGATTTGCTCAGAGAGATTGACGCGGCCTAACCATGCGCTAACCCGGCCTGACGCCAGGGTTTGCAATCCATGCGTCCCGCGTGCCGGGTCGCTGGGTCTAGGCCACTGCTAGCGTCACCCGCAAATTACGTAAGATGATCTCCTTTGAAGAACATGTAGAGCTTTGCAAATACTTTCAATTCGAGCGTTTGAAGCAACTTGTGATCGAAGAAAGTAGTGATCTTGAGCGAGATATTATTTTAACATCGACGTTTTTTATCCTCGATACAGAGGTTAAGGCAGATTATTTGGATACTTTGAAGTGGGGCGAATACTATCTGGACTTTATCTCCACCCATTCAGCCTTGCCACCTGAGCAAAGTAAGCCTCGAAGCGACATTTTGAAGCGCATGGCTATCATTTACGAAAACTGCGATATGTTTGACCATGCACTATGGATTTGCGATGTTGCTGCTTGCTTTAGCATCCATAATGACGGGACACGAGGAGGCTTCTTGGGCAGACGAAAGCGCATTGAAAAGCGACGCAAAGAACATGACGAAGAACTACAATCCACCTAGGCCTAACACCCAAGCGCTGCAGCGCCCAACCCGCCAGAGAGTGCTGCAACGATCACGCTGATCAACAGGACCACAATCCCTTTCGCCACTTGCCCAACAACCATTTGGCCCAACCCCCCAATGCAGCACAGGCTCAAAATCGCGACCAACGCAAGCTCCGTACGCCCCATCACCCAACCTTGCCGGGAATGAAACGGATTGATGCTAAACGTAGCGATGCCCGGCTTGGCTGGCAATCGTGGAATGCGACAGCCTCACAGCCACACCTCACCCCGACGGCGCATGAAGTGCTCGCGGCCATGTGTATTTATGATCTGAAATCCGCCAACGGGTAACGTCGGCATCATCGCGCCTAGCACAGCGTCGGCTCGGTCGGGACTGGGCAGGCCGCGCCCGCCCAGGTCGGATTTACTTTCGAGTTGCAGCCGCCCTTTGCTGTCGGGCCAGCCCCGACGCCCCGTGAGTTGCGCAATAAGCTCCGGATCGTTCGGAAGGATGATCTGCCCGCGCTCAATCTGGGTTCGCCCCCCGTACCAGATTTCCGCGCCTTTGTTCGCGTAGGCGTCCGGCTTGGCGGCTGATGAGCCGTTATTGACATGGCAAATCGGCCACTTGCTTTCCGCCAACCGGTGAAGGATAGGAAGCCCAAGCCCGCCAGAGTCACCTGAGATTTGATACGACTTCAATCCTTGCTCGCGAAAAAGCATGATGAACCGGCCCACCGCTTTCATCGTATCTTGCTCGCGCCACGCGGAAACAACTTGCACTCGGTTGCCACGGCGCACGGCCAAAACATTTTCATCCCCACCCGCAGCGAAATCACAAAACGCAGCCACTTCCCCGTTCTCGGCGAACGGCGGCGGACCGGCAAGGTTGCGCTCCACAAACTGCAACGGAATCACGCAACCGTCGGCGTCCCCGCTCATAAACTCGCCGAAGATCATGCTCTGAATCAGCGGATGCTCGCGCCCGTATTTTTCAATCTGCGAGTCAATCAGTTTTTGGGAGATGTGCGGGCAATCGAAAGCCGTGACGACGTGTTGCTGAAAATGCTTCCGTCGTGAGTGAAACGCGGCGTAAAAAAATCCCGAGCAGCCACCCGGCGATGACATGCACAAAAACCGTGTTGGCTGGCAGCGTTCAATCGCTTCAAATATCTGGTCCGGAATGGATTTCGCTTCGTCGGCAATAACCAGCAGGTGCAGATTATGCCATCCTTCAAACTTCCCCGCTTCATCGGTGGCGAAACCGAAAATCCTGCTGCCATTCGCCAGCGTCACTTCGGTTGAGTTGAACACCCCTCCCGGAAACTTGCCTGCATACTGGCGCAAGGTCGGGAATAGTTGCTCGCTGACTTGGCGAAATACCGATGCGGTGCAAATCGTCAGGCTGCCGGGAAATGCCGATGCGTGCCACAACGCCAAGCTCGCAGCCACCACGGACGTTTTTCCGCTGCCATTGGCCGCTCGCAGTACGACCGCGCCGGGCATGTCCAAGTCATAAAGCACGCGCTCTTGCCACGGGTATAGTTTCACGCCCAAGACGCCAAGGGCGAAACCGACGGGCGTTGTCAGGTAGTCTGCGGCGGTGGGCATAATGATTTTTCCTCGTAGCGTCTGCGGGCGTCCGCGATTTCTCCCAAAACCTGCGGCGACACGCAGACGGAAGTTCGCCGGTCGCTGGCGTCAACGTGGACCGAGAAAAAGCCGGTCGGCTTGTGTCCGTCCAAACGCTCGAAAAGCAACCTGGCTGCGCTCACGTCGCCCGCGATAGCAGCGTCAACGAGGGTCCGGGCCACGGCATCAAGCCTGTCCGGCTCTTTCGTCAACAGCCGTTGCAACGCCGAAGCGAGGCTGACGGCACCCTTGCGCTTGCCCGCTGGGTTGCCAGATTGCCCCTTGCGCCAAAGGCGGGGGCCGCGTTTGGTGGCTGGGGCCGTGGTCGTGTCATGTGTTGTGTTCATATTTTCATCCGGTTGTTTTGGACGTGGCCCGGTCGTAGCGGTTTGGAACCGCCATTGATTGCGCCTATTCCCAAAACTCCCAAAACTCCCAAAAGAGGGTCTTTTGGGAGTTCTGTCACTTCTGACGCGTGCCTTTTCATCGTGCGAGGCTTGATAGACGGAGGACTTCGCTGGGGCGTCCGCCCGTTTCCACGCGCTCCACGGTGAACCGTTCCGGGAATTGGCCGGCAAGTGTGCGGACTTCTTGCAGCTCGAAGCCGTGGCTCTTGTCGAGGTTGCGAAGGGTTTCCTTGCCGCCCGGCTTGACGGCAAGGATGGTCTGAAGTTCATCGGCTCGCCCGGCTCGTTTCTGCATTCGCGCGGCGTTGGTAATCTGGAGAGAAGAACGGGCGCACCAGCGCATTATTTCCACTGCACGCGCGGCTTGATCCCCGGTAAGTTCGCAGGCTTCGGGGTCATCGGCCACGCACAGCGTGATGGCTAGACGCATGGCGTTCTCCCGCCAGCGGCCAAGCTCTGCTTCGATGTCTCGGAATTCACCGAGCCGGTAACGCACGCTCTCGTTGTGGAACTGGCGGAAGTTCTCGCGAGCTTCGGGCGTGCAAGTGATGCGGTGCGGACTGTCAGCCAGTAATTCGCGCCGCGCGAGGATGCCGCGAATGAGTTGGTTGTAATTCGCATCAGTTGCTTGGCCGATGCTTCGATGGATGCCGTCATCTTCGAGCGGCTGCGTCTCCACAATGAACGTGATCATACGGGCTGTCATGCCACGCTCAAAGGCTTCTTCGTTGCCCATGAGTTCGCTGAGGATTGACGGTTGCACCATCAAGAGCATGGAGAGGCAGGGTTTGATCTGGCAGACGCCACGCCCGATACGGTCGCTCCGCCACGGCTCCACGCTATAACCGGACAAATAAAGGTCAAGGTCTGCCGCTTCGCCCTTCGTGTATTTGCCGAGCATGACGCGAACAGCCGCACCCGCTTCCGGTGAGTAGCAAAACAAGCCGAGGTTATTCCGTTTGAATTGTCGTTCCATAGCTTCGCTCGTGGCGTTGCCCAGCCAGTATGTCGGCATGGCGTCCAGGAGCGGCGTAATGGCATCAAGACGCTCGTTGGCCTGTTCCAACTCGCGCCGTGTGTCCGCCTTCTCCACTTCGCCCAGCGGACGCCGTTCCTTGCCCGTGCCTCCCTTGCCGGTGGCGAGTTCGTTCACCAGCATGAGCGCCCGCTTTTCGAGGACGGCTTTTTCCGCCTTCAATCCGGGGAGTTCGCTCTTTTTGAACCGCGCTTCGAGTTCAGCAGATACTTCCAGCAACGGACGCACTAACGGACTAGCGACACTGCCCTTTCCGGAGGACTTCGGCGCGGCGGGAATGATGTAGAGATTACCGAAGCAGTCTTTGCCGTCCACGGCTCCGGTGAGAGTAAAGGCATTGCCCAGCGAGCCGCTCAAGATACCGACGGCGCACATGGCGGGGAGTTCCACCGGGACGCGGTGAACGTCCGCAACATTCTCCACCATTGCCCGCATGATTGGATTGAGTGCGTGAATCGGAAACGGCCCCGGCTCAATTTCTGCCACAGTCAAGGCTTGCAACGGCGTGGTATTGGGCGTAGGTTTTCCGGCAGTAAGATCGGTGTTGCGCGGTGAGCTTGCAAGAGCCGCCGCGCTTTTTATTTCGTCAAGGGTGAGTATTTTCATGGGTAGGGATAAGGTTTAGGAGTTCGTGAATTTGTGCGGGGTCAAGGCGGGTGCAATCGTTCAAATCCTTCACGGGCTGGCCGTCCGCCATTAGCAGGCCGGTGAAGTCGGCGGCGTCAACGTGCGCGCCCACGGTGTCGAGTTGGTGTTTCCACCTTTGCGCGGCTTTGTGTCCGGCGCGGCTGGCGTCCGCGTGCGCCATGATACGGACTCGTTTGCCCGCAAAGAGCGGCAGGGCATCGGCGGGGATGGTGTTGCCCGCGCCCAGCATGGCGACGGCGGCGGTGTCGGCTTCGCGTCCGTGCGCGTGAATGAAGTGGTGAGCAGCGAGAATGTCCACGCCTTCACAAAACAGAATCACGCGGGCCGACTGCGCTTCGTTCACGCCCACGGGCCACGCGGCGCGGGAGCCGGGGAGCGTTTGCGCTTTCGCGCCGATGTTTTCCAATCGCTGGCCGTCCATTCGCCGGGCTTGGGCGTTCAATCGGGTTGAATCCGTCACAACCCACGCGGGGGAGTCTTTCCATTCCGTGAACCAAAGCAGGCCGCGCGCGGCCATGAGTTGCACGCCATCAAGGGAGACGTGACGGAGCTTGGCGAGCGCCTCCATGGCTGCTTCCTCTGTCCCTGCCGGGCTGGCAAGGGGCGAAGTGAGCAAGGGCCAGGATTTGCGTTGCTCCGCCTTCACCGCTTCGTTGTCGGCCTTCTCAGGGGTGCGGCGGCGGACTTGTGGCGCACTGGATGAACAGCCGCCCGCAAGTTTGATGAAGGCGCGGCAGGCGTCCGCGCGCGGCAGGCCCGTGGCGAGTTGGAAAAAATCCACCGCGTCGCCGCTACCGCAACCGGTGAAGCAGTTGAACAGCGCGCCGTCCGCCGTGACGGAGAATGACGGGCCTTTGTCAGTATGGAATGGGCAACGGCAGGATTTGGACGGCTCGTTTTCAAATCCGAAATGCCTCCACAGGTAGTGAATTGTGAGCCGCTCCTTGGCTTGGGCGAGCGTCACGGCATCACCTCGCTTGCAGATTTCGCACTCGCCGGCTTCGGCAAAACAGGACCGCGCCGCCGCTGGACGCGGAATTGTTCATTCATGTACGAATCCGCTTCGGCGATGCAAATGCGCACTCGGCGTTTCCCGATGGCCAGATGGGGCAGGCCGGACTGGAGAAGTGAGTCGATTTTACGAGTCGAGAATCCCCAGCGTTCTGCGTAGCCGCGTTTGTCCGTGTATGGTGACGCCAGCTTTGGTTGGCCCATGGCGTTTTCGGGCACTGAATGGTTTTGATTCATTTGCCAGCAACCTAGCAAATGCGATTTTTAGGCAGCAAAATGCCAAAAACTAGCGAGTGAGGCTAATTTGAAAGCGAGTGCGGATTTGGGACGAGCGAAATCGAGTTGCGGGGGAGCGAAAAAAACCGATTTGGCAAGAATTGTGTCAAGAGTGTTTTTTCGTGACGGAAGGGCTTATTGATTGATTCGTGCGGTTCAAAGCATTTTGCCGATTCGTTTTGCTGACATTCTGCGAATGCCACGAAAGGTAATCTCGCGCCGTCACCAGCCATTGCTGTTTGCCGGGGAAACCTCCATCGCGCCACGCTTTCAGGTGAAACGAAGCCCATTCGTCAACTTCATCCGCCTTGGGTTCGTCCAGTCGCTTGCGCTGAATCGTTTCCTTGACGTGAACTTGCATGAAGTCGCGGAAACTTGTTTCCCTAACAGCCAAATTCTTGCCCTTCACAATCAGACGGAGAAAATCGTCGAGGGTTGCCGGAAACTGCGGTGGTAAACTAATTGAACCAAGCCTGCACCACTTCAATTCCTCAAGTGCGACACCTGCCTCGTTCCAAATGGCGAATGCTTGCTTCACCGCATCTGCGGGATTCTTGCGTTGTGTCGCGGCAGCCATGAGTGCGAGTTGATCTCGCGTCGGAATTACGTCTGCCGTCTTCACAGTGTCGGCAGTTGGTTTTGATTTCATGGTGTCAGGCGGTTGCGGCGGTTGGCAGGTTGACGATGTTCACCGCTTGCTTTGGAGTCACGGCGAACCACTTCGCCGCGTCGGCAGCCTTCACGAGTTCGCGGTAATGCCGATGAATCACGGAGGCAGAATTACCGCACTCCCCCGCCACGCGCCCGGCATCGGCCGTCTGAGCGAAACGATAGCTGGCGTATGAATGACGCAAGGCATTGGCCTTCCACTTCAAAGCAGCGTTGTCCTCGGTCTTGGTGGCGGCGGCGGTTTCCTGTTGGACTTCGTAAAACTCGTCATGGCCACCCGGCCACACCTTGCCCGTGCGCTGCGCGTAGGAAGCCAGCCACGCGGCGAGATTGTCACTGATGGGGACAACACGGCGGCTCGCAGTCTTGGCCGCGCCCGCGCCCACGGTGAGATGCCGCCCGGCAAGGTCAATGTCCCCCCAGGTGAGCCGTTCAATCTCGGCACTGCGTAGCCCGGCAAATGCACCGATGGCCAGACACGGCAGGAAGTCGGGCGAGGCGGCATTGAGCAACTTGCCGATTTCGCCGGGCGTGAAGATGGCCACGCCTCCACCGTTGCGAACTTTGACCCGCTCCACACCGTCAACGGGATTATCGAACGCATAGCCGCGCGCCACGGCGAATTTGAACAGCAGGTGGATCACGCGGCGGAAGTTGACGTGCGTTTGCGGGGAAAGCTTTTTCTGCCCGTCCAGCCACGCTTGCACGTCGGCGGTGGTCACGTTCCCGATTTCCTTCTGGAATGACTCCCCGAAACGAGTCAGCCGGGAGCGCAGGTCTTGCAAGTAACGTTCGGCACCGCCACGAGCCGCTTTGACGGTGAGCAATTCCGTGACCACTTGGGCAACGAGCTTGGCCGTGATTTGCTTGTTGCGCTGGCGGTAGAACTTCACGGCGGCATGAAGGTTCGGCAAATCACCGACGATCTTCAAACATTCCACCAAGGCATCGGCTGCCGATAGCAGGGAGATGTTGAAGGGTTTCAGCCGTTGCACGGCGGCGGCGTATTCGCTCGCCTGCTCATTGGTCATGGCCGCCGCCAAGACTTCGCACTCGCTTAATTGGCGGGCGAGCTTGCCCGCTGCTTCAAGGGCTTCGGCCTCGTCAGCGTAGGAATCAAAGCGGCGTTTGCCGTTGGCGTAGTTGGCCACCATGTAGCAGTCGGCCCCGTTGGGTGCGGTGCGCCGGTAAACCGGGACTTTGACCCGGCCAAATTTGGCGACGTGAAAGGCTTTACGGGCTTTCGCCTTGGGCTTGCGTGACGGGGTAGTATTCACGCGTGAACTGTTGCACTACCGTTGCACTAAATCAAGTTGAAAGATCATTTCGGGAGGCGAAATAGTTCATAAGTCCTTAATAATGAAGTGGAGCCAATGGCCGGGATTGAACCGGCGACCGACGGTTTACGAAACCGTTGCTCTACCACTGAGCTACATTGGCATCCGCACCAAGGCAGGTATTAGGCCAAGCTCCGTGAGTTTGGCAAGCACCTTTCAGCATGCGCTGCGGACCGAACCACGAACGAGGTCAAAGATGGATTGTGCCGGTGAAGACAAAATCCGCCGGGCCGGTCAACCGAACGTCGGCGAATCTCCCCTGCTCCTCCGTGAAACTCACTTCCAACATATCCCCCCCCTGCACCTGGACTTGGACAGCCGATTTGAAGCCATGTAGGCGGGAGGTAATCAAAGCGGCTGCGGAAACTCCCGTGCCGCAAGCGAGCGTCTCACCCTCGACACCGCGCTCGTAAGTGCGCACGCGAATATGGCTGGCCCCCAGCAATTGCACGAAATTTACGTTCGTGCCGCTGGGTGCGAAATGCGGATGATAACGAATCTCGGCACCGAGCCGCTCCACCATCGCCTGGTCGGCATCGGGCACAAAAATCACGGCATGCGGCACCCCGGTGTTGACCGAATGAACCGTTTGCGAGCCATTGGCCAAAGCGATTTGTTCGTCCAAGCGCAAGTCTTTGGGCGGAGTCAAATTGATGGTGGCGCGTTCGCCCTGAAAACTGGCGGTGATGATGCCGGCGCCCGTTTCGAAGGTGGTCGGGCCATTCGTTTCGGTGTGGTGCTGTACGAAACGGGCAAAACAACGGGCGCCATTTCCACACATGTCAGCAGTGCTGCCGTCGCGGTTGTAAAATTCCCAGGCCCAATCCGCCCGGCCCGACGCACAGGGAACCAATAGCAAGAGTCCGTCGGCCCCGACTCCGCGCTGACGGTCACAGAGGCGGACGATTTGGTCGCGGGACAATTTTAGATTTTGCTTCCGATTGTCGAGCAGAACGAAATCGTTCCCTGCTCCGTTCATTTTGGTGAATTCCAAATTCATGGCGAGGAAACTTAGCGTCCAATGTCCAAAATTCAAGGGGCAATGTCCGCGAAACCAGGGCACGCAGCGGACAGCATCGAGGCCCAGCGCTGGTCGCCTTCAAAGTTGCTGCTCGGCTTTCTCCGGATCAAACACGCCCAAGGAGCGGAGGAGAAAATACCCATTGAAAAATCGGTCACTCGTCCGGGCTCGCCAGCTGGGCCAGCACGCTAAAATCTTCCAGCGTGGTGGTATCACCCTTGATCTCGATGCCGGCCGCGACCTGCTTGAGCAGGCGCCGCATGATTTTTCCGGAGCGCGTCTTGGGCAGCATTTCAGCAAAGCGAATGTCATCCGGCTTGGCGACCGGCCCAATCTCCTTGGCGACGTGCTGGCGCAGTTCTTCACGAAGTTCAGGGTGGGCTTTGATGCCCGTCTTGAGCGTGACAAAAGCGACCAGCGCCTGCCCTTTCAGTTCATCCGGACGGCCTACCACCGCCGCTTCCGCGACGTTCGGGTTGCTGACGAGCGCACTCTCCACCTCGGCCGTGCCGATGCGGTGGCCGGCAACATTGAGAACATCATCAATGCGACCGACGATCCAAAAATAGCCATGTTTGTCCTGTCGGCAGCCATCTCCGGTGAAATAACTTCCTTTCACTTCACTCCAGTAGGTCTGCTTGTAACGCTCGTTGTCGCCCCACAGGCCCCGCAGCATGCCGGGCCACGGCTTGCGAATTACGAGCTTGCCGCCACTCCCCTTCGGCACCGCGTTGCCGGCGTCATCCACGACCTCGGGCACAATTCCGAAGAACGGCAGCGTCGCCGTGCCCGGCTTGGTCGAGGTCACCCCGGGCAGCGGCGTGATCATGATGCCACCAGTCTCCGTCTGCCACCAGGTATCGACAATCGGACAGCGCTTGCCGCCGATGACTTCGTGATACCAAATCCAGGCCTCGGGATTGATGGGCTCACCCACCGTGCCCAGCAGGCGTAGGGAGGAAAGTTTATGCTTTTTCGGCCATTCGATGCCCCATTTCATGAAGGCGCGAATCGCGGTCGGCGCGGTGTACAAAATGGTTACCCCGAGCTTCTCAACAATGCGCCAAAACCGGTCCGGCTCTGGAAAGTTCGGCGCGCCTTCGTACATTACGCTCGTGGCTCCATTCGCCAGAGGGCCATAGACAACGTAGCTATGACCGGTAACCCAGCCGATGTCGGCGGTACACCAATAAACGTCGGTCTCCTTCAAGTCGAAGACATACCGGCTGGTCAGTTTGCTGTAGAGCAAATAGCCGGCGGTCGTGTGCAGAATCCCCTTGGGCTTGCCCGTCGAACCGCTCGTATAAAGGATGAAGAGTGGCGCTTCACTCTCCAGCTTCGCGGGGGGACAGTCGGCATTCACGTACTCCAACTCCCGGTGCCACCAAACATCGCGCCCTTCCTCGATGTGCACTTCGTTGCCGGCACGCTTGACGACGATGACCTTTTCAATCGTTTTGGTGAGCAAGCTGCCGTGCGCATCCCTGAGCGCGAGGGCATCATCCACATTCTTCTTCAACTGAACCACCGACCCGCGCCGAAAACCGCCGTCCGCCGTAATAACCAGCTTCGCCTGACAATCAAAAATGCGGTCAGCCACCGATTGCGCGCTAAAGCCGCCGAAGACCACGGAATGCACCGCGCCGATGCGCGCACAGGCCAGCATGGCGATGGCAGCCTCGGGAATCATCGGCAGATAGATCAACACCCGTTCCCCCTTCCCGACGCCGTTCCGTTTGAGCACATTGGCAAAAAGACAGACTTCGCGATGCAACTGTTTGTAGGTTAAAGTGCGTTCTTCACCCATCTTTCCTGGGGCGGCAGGCTCCCCTTCCCAGATAATCGCGGCCTTGTTGGCGGTTGGCGTGCCCAGGTGTTTGTCGAGGCAATTAACGCTGACGTTAAGTTGGCCGCCAACGAACCATTTGGCAAACGGCTCGCGCCACTGGAGCACTTTCTTGAATGGCTTAAACCAGACCAGCTCCTGTTTTCCCTGCCGACCCCAGAATTTTTCAGGGGATTGGATCGACTCCTGGTAGAGCGCGCGATACTGGGCGCGCGACTTGAGGTGCGCTTGCGCGGAAAACTCCTTCGACGGCGGGAAGAGGCGTTCTTCGCTGGAAAAGGAGGTGATATGTTGCGCGGCAGGTTTAATCGGTTGCTTCATAAATAAGGATTGAAATTCGCGGCCATCATATTGGTGCTTGCTGCTCCGTCAATAAATCATGTCGCGATTGATAACCTTGAACCTTTCCGCAGTCCGCGCTAGTCTCCTCCAGTGTCTGAAACATCAGCCAAGCCCATTGGGGCGTCGACGCGCTACTGCGCCGTCTTGGGGCACCCCATCAAACACTCTGCCTCTCCCGCCATGCAGAACGCCGCGTTCGCCGCCTTGGGCCTGGACTGGCGTTACCTGGCCTGTGAAGTTCACCCGGACTATTTGCGTGCCGCCATCGTGGGTGCGAAGGCGCTGCGTTTCATTGGCCTGAATCTCACGGTGCCCCACAAAATCCTCGCGTTGGAGCTGGTGGACGCACTAGACGAATCCGCCAGCAATTACGGGGCCGTGAACACCATCCGCTTTGAAGCCAGGGATCCGTTCGGTAACTGGCAACCGCTCCACCAATTCCCCGGCGAGGCGGACTTGGAAATCCGCAGCGTCGGCTACAACACGGACGCCTACGCAATCACACGATCACTCCGGGAGGAGCTTGGTTTGAAGCTGCGCGGAGCCAGGGTTCTTTTGCTTGGAGTGGGTGGGGCCGGCCGGGTGGCGGCCCTCAGACTTGCCGCCGAAGGGGTGAAGCATTTGCACCTGGTGAACCGCACGCCCAGCAAGGCGGAGGCCGTCGCTGCGGAAATCAAGCACCGGTTCCGTACCATCCAAGTCGGAATCGGCTATCCGAATGTCCCGGTCGATTTAATTCTGAACGCCACCTCGCTTGGTTTGCGACCCGACGATGCGCTGCCCATGGATGAAAGCCAATATCCGCTCAAACTGGCGCGGTTAGTGTACGACATGATTTATCGCCCCGCGGAGACGCCCTTGCTCCGGGCGGCGCGCGCGGCCGGCTGTCGCGCGGCCAATGGATTGGGAATGCTGCTTTACCAAGGGGGCAAAGCTCTGGAACTATGGACGGGCAAGACCGCACCGGTCACCGTGATGCGTCACGCATTGGAAAAGAATATTTATGGCAATTAGGAAAATCGGTGGTCCGCGGGGACAGCTCCCGGGGCAGTTTTAGCCCGGGTTCAAATCATGACTTGCTTCGCTCATTCTGCGATCTGTTTGTATGCCTGATTCCAATCTCTGGGCCGCGGTCCCCTTTCATTTTTGGTCCGTCGTGTTTTTTAGCTTCGGCTGCATCGTCGGCAGCTTACTAAACGTCTGCATCCACCGCATGCCCAGGGGTGAGAGCATCGTCTCGCCGCGCTCGCATTGCCCGCATTGTCGTTACAGCATTCCGTGGTACCTGAACATTCCGCTATTCACATGGCTCTACCTCGGCGGCAAGTGTGGCAATTGCAACGCGCCCATCTCCTTTCGCTACTTCCTGGTGGAACTCCTGACGGGCAGCGTATTTCTGTCGTGCTGGCTGGTATTCGGCGCGGCCAACCCGGACCTCGCACTCGTGAACTGCCTGCTCCTGGCCGGCTTCATCACCGCCACTTTCATTGATGTGGAACATTTCATCATCCCCGATGAAATCACCTTGGGCGGGATTGTTGCGGGGTTTGTTTGTTCCGGCTTGGTTCCCTCGTTGCACGACCGCACCACGGGCGCGGCTGGTCTAAAACAAAGCGTCATTGGAATTCTGGCCGGGGCGGGGCTGATCTACGGAATTCTTCGCCTCGGCAAACTGCTCTTTGGGCGGCAAATCATCGAGCTGGAGCCAAAAACCACCATCGTGTTTTCGGAAACCGCCCTCCATTTTCCTGACCACGACATTCCTTACGAGGAATTGTTCTACCGCAAATCGGACACCGTCGCCCTGCACGCCCACTCCGTGGAATTGGTGGATCGTTGCTACCAGGACTGCGAGCTGCGTTTGACACCCGCCATCTTGAAAATCGGCGGGGAAGAATTTGATCCGGAAACCGTCCGTCATCTGGAGGTGGTGACCGACGTAATTGTCCTCCCGCGCGAGGCGATGGGTTTGGGCGATGTCAAGTTCATGGCCGCCATCGGCGCGTTCCTGGGGTGGCAGGCGGTTATTTTTTCGCTGACGGTCAGCGCCGTGATCGGCGCTTTCGTCGGCGTCGGGCTGATCGCTTTTCGGAAACAGGAATGGTCAAGCCGGCTTCCTTACGGACCCTACATTGCGCTGGCGGCAACGATCTGGATTTTCGCCCACAAACAGATTCTTGACTGGTGGTTGGTGCGCTAAAGTGGTGCCCCGGTTTCGAGCGTCCCGGAATTGGAATCATTCTCCAACTGCCGGACCATGAACAAAATCGCGTCTCTCGCCGGCTGGTTGCTTTAGTTTGCAATTTGTGCCTTCGGTTGCAAATGGGTGGCTAATCCACTCTTCCGGCAATCAACCCTTGGCACCACGCAGTCCGCGGCCGACCTTCCAAGTTGTATCCGCTCCCCAACGAATATGTTTAATAATGGCACACATCCTGCTTTATGAGTGCTGAAATTGTAAAATACAATTTTTGAACACGTCAGAAATAATCCATTAATCCGCCGTTAAGGCCTTTAAACTCAGCAAAAAAAACGAAAGCACACGTATGCCAATCAAAATCCCCCGCCAATCCGGCTTCACCCTTGTGGAAATCATGATCGTCGTGGCCATCATTGGTCTGCTGGCCGCCATCGCCATTCCTAACTTCGTCAAGGCCCGTGCCACCGCCCAGAAAAACTCCTGCATCGCCAACCTCAAGCAGATCGACGGTGCCAAACAACAGTGGGCCGTCGAAGCCAAGCAAGCCGCCACCGCCACGCCGACGGACGCGCAAATCTTCGCCCCCGACTTGTATATCCGCAACAAACCTCTGTGCCCCATCGGCGGCACCTACACCTTGGGCGCGGTCAGCGAAGTGCCAACCTGCGACAAGAGTGCCAGCCCCGATTTCCATACGCTGTAATGCCATCGTTTAATCCCCAATCTTTCACCGCTGGGAAACCCGTCGGCTCGGCAACGTCCACTTGGGCTGAGCCACTGGTGCCCCCCCCCGAATGCTTCCCGCTCGCGCAGCGCAAAACTTCGATTACGCGTCAGTACGTACATACGGCCCGCGCCCGAAATGGTTCATTGTTGCCAGTAGATGAAATTAGCCTTTAACAACCCCAAAGCCACCTCGACGGACCGTCCGATTAAATGGTCCGGGGCGGCCGGTTTTACCTTGGAGGAAGTCGTGGTCGCCATGGCGGTCGCCGCGCTCACCATCGGCGGGGTCGCCACTGGCTATGTGACCAAAACCAAACGGGCGGAATGGTCCGCTTATTCCACCGCCGCCCAGACGGCGGCGCTCCAGCAAATCGAGCAGGTCCGCTCCGCCCGCTGGGATCCGCTCGCGCTGCCGGCGACCGACGAACTGGTGGGCGCCAATTTTCCGGTTACCACCGCCAAGCTCGAGCTCTCCGGGCCCAATGCCACAGTGGCTTACGTGACCAACCGGACAACCATCACCAGCCTCTCGGCCAACCCACCTCTCAAGATGATTCGCGTGGACAGCTCTTGGTCCTTCCTGGCCCGCGACCCTTTTACCAATTCGGTCACCACCTTTCGCAGCCCTTAGCTCGCTGGTCGCACCCGCAGCCTCGGGAGCTCAGCCAGAATCAAGAATGTTGCGGCAGTGAAACGATCTCCCCAACCTTTACAATTCAGTTGAAACCACGGGTGGACGCAGAGGGGATGCTTGACCAAGGGTTGGAGAGGGGCCACGGTTCGGGGATGAAAGCGATTCGATCCAAACTGCTCTTCGCGGTCGCGTGGGCACTCACGCTTTTTGCCGGCGGGACCAGCCACTCCCAGCCCGCGAACGCCGCCACCCTGCGCAAACAATTCCAAGAATACAAAGCCAAGGCGGAAAAAGGCAATCTGGAGGCCCAAAATAGCCTGGGCGTTTGTTACGCCAATGGCCGCGGAGTGGCGAAAGACGAAATAGAAGCCGTAAAATGGTATCGCAAAGTCGCTGATCAAAACCTCGCCGCCGGCCAGTTTAATCTGGGCCTCAGCTACGCCACGGGCCGGGGGGTCGAAAAAGATTACGCGGAAGCGGTGCAATGGTTCCGCAAGGCCGCCAACCAAAACCTCGCTTCCGCCCAGTATAATCTGGGTGTTTGCTACGATCTTGGCCAGGGCGTGGAAAAGGATTACCAGGCGGCGGTGGCGCTCTATCGCAAGTCGGCCGAACAGGGTTACGACCGGGCGCAAAATAACCTGGGACTCAGCTACGAGGAGGGCAATGGCGTGGAAAAGGATTTGGTGGAAGCCTACGCGTATTACAATTTAGCCGCCCGCACTCACGAAGCCTCGGTGAAACACCGGAACGATTTGGAGAAAAAAATGTCCGCCCTGCAGGTCGCCGCCGCGCAAACACGCACCAAGGAATTGCGGGCGCAGATCGACGCCCAATCAAAACCGTAATCCGGCCCCCCCCGCCCGGGCCGACCCCGATCGATCCTAACGCGGCGCTCCATCCTTGCGGGATGCTTCCTTCGTGCTCACCGTGAATTTCACCATCGGCCGCCGAACCGTCGAGGCGACCCGGGTGTTGCTCCGCCGACGCCGGCGCTCCAGGCGCGCCTCGGCTGAAAAGAAATGCCGCGCCAGCAGCACCCCCACCGTCACGGTCACGAGGCCAAGGATCACGAGTGCGAATGGGTTGTCCAAATTCATCGGGGTCTATGTAGCGCAAGCCGCGCGGAAGTAAAGAGCCCGTTCGATTTTTCTCCGGTGCCCGGCCCGCCAGCGAAATTTCGACCTTGGGCCGACGGCCCTCAGACATCGCAGACTTTCGCGGCGTGACGCAGCGCCAGGGCCTTGTCGGGCCACGTTGGAATGAACTCCTGCGCCACGTACCCGGGGTAGCCGATCTCCAGCAACGCCCGCATCACGGCCGGATAATTCACTTCCTGCGTGTCGTCGAGTTCCGCGCGGCCGGGCACGCCCGCCGTGTGAATGTGCCCGATGACCTCGCGGTGCTGGCGCAGGCGGCGAATCACGTCGCCGTCCATGATGGCCACATGGTAAATGTCAAACAGCAGCTTGAAATTCGGCGACCCGACCCGCCGGATCAACTCGACGCAAAAATCCACGTGATCGCCGAAGTAACCGGGGTGGCCCTTCATCGGATGCGTGTTGTCGCGGCTGTTCAGATGTTCCAGGCACAGCGTCACTTTCTTCTCCTCCGCATAGCCGATGATTTGCTTCCAGGCATCCACGCAATTTTTCGCGCCTTCGTCGTCCGACATTCCCGGCTCCCGCATACCGGTGAACGTGATGACCTTGGCACAGCCAAACTGCACCGCCGCGTCGATGGCCGCGCGCAGGGATTTGATCACCGACTCATGATTCGCCTTGTTGCACGGGCCTTTGGCGAAGCCGTGACTGCTCACGAGCGAGATTTGCAGGCCCAGCTCCCTGATCATCGGGTAATGCTCGCGGCCCACGCCCTCCATCGCCACCAGCCCGATGTCCTTGCACAGTTTCGCGAGCTCCGGCGTGGGCATGGGATTGAACGTCCAGCCCATGATGGACTGGCGGATGCGCCGGTTGCGGATTTTGAAGTCTGGCTCGGCCAGCGAACGCGGCAGTTGCGCGGTCGTCTCGCGCGGAATGAGCGACGCACCGGCGGCCGTCGCCGCGGCCACCTGAAGCGCGCGCCGGCGGGAAAATCTGCCCGCAGTGGGAAAGGATGGGTTCATTACCGGCAGCTTCCAGTGGCCCTTCGTCGCGGTCAACGATTTACTGGCCGGGTCGGAACTTCTCGCCGTTGCGATCCTTGTGGAAGCTGCGGAGCAGCGGCAGAGCGTAGCCCACGGCGAGAGCCGTGGTTTCGAGGTCTGGCTAAGAAAAGCCCCGGCTGGGGCGACAGAGGAGTGGGTTAGCCATGCCTTCTGTCGCTGCTCCGCAGCTTGCTCCGTTTTTCTCATCCATCCCACAGCTCTCGCCGTGGGCTACTCTCTGACGCAACTCCGTTGCTGACTGAGTGCAAAGGGTGTGGGCTCTCTGGCTGGCAATTGAGACGGCCCCAATTTTCTGGCCGGGTCGGAATTCGTTTTTGACGAGCCGATTATTCCGCCTTAGCGTCGGAGGATGTCTTCCACGGGTTCATAGAATCGAATTATAACCAACCATCCAGATGCCAAATGCCCTGCCCCCGTCCGCCATGATTGCAATTGGTCTGGGCTTCATGTTCCAGGCAGCGGGCGCGGAGCCAACCTTTACGGTGCGCAAGGACATCAGGTTCGCCGAAGTGGACGGCCATAAACTCGCGCTCGACCTCTACCTCCCCAGGACGGCCAAACCGCCGCCGCTGATTGTGTGGGTGCATGGCGGTGCGTGGCGCGCGGGTTCGAAGGACGACATGCCGCTGGAGAAACTGGTCGCGGAGGGTTTCGCGATTGCGAGCGTGGATTACCGGTTGTCTCCGGTGGCGCCATTTCCCGCGCAGGCGCATGACCTCAAGGCGGCCATTCGCTTTCTGCGTAAAAACGCGCCGGAATTTGGTTTCAATCCGAACCGCATCGCCATTGCCGGAGGATCGGCGGGCGGGCATCTCGCCGCGTTGGTGGGGGTGACCAACGGTCATTCGGAACTTGAAGGCAGCGAAGGCGTGACCGGCGTTTCGTCAGACGTGCAGGCCATTGTGAGTTTTTATGGGGGATCGGACCTGACCACGATTCTCCCGCAATCGACGCCGCACGGTTTGAAAGTTCGCGTGCCGGCGCTTCAGCTGCTGCTGGGTGGCCAGCCCGACGAAAAGCCTGCGCTCGCGCGGTTGGCCAGCCCGGTGTTTCATCTGGACGCACAAGATCCGCCCCTCTTTTTGCTGCACGGCGACGCCGATCCCCAGATGCCCATCGAACAGGCACGTCAGTTGAATGCGGCTTACCAGAAGCTCGGGCTGCGCGTGCAATTCGAAGTCCTTCCCGGAGCCGGTCACGGTGGCCCGGAATTTTTCGACGCGAAACGGCTGGCGCTCGTGAGCCGATTTCTCAAAGACGCGCTGAAATAGCCGGGCTTCTCGCTGAAAAGTTTTAAACCCGATCAATTCAGTGGAAATCACGGAGGGGTACGGAGGCACAGGGAAGGGTCGGCAGACAAGGGATCCTTGACCCGAGTGGTTGGACCCACCTTTTGGCAGTCGGATGCATCCCTGAAGAAACTTCATGGGCGCCGCAACCCCGCTTCCGGCCAATGGGTAAGAGCGGATGTGGATGCGCGGAAAAACTTTAGCCCGCCGCCGCATAATCGGTTGACAATGGGGAGCAGCCCGGGCTTCACTCCCAGCCCGTAAGCAGCGTCCGGCGAGCCTAACGCGATGGCCGGGCTGGAATCGACACAACACCCACGGTTGCCCGTTCCCTTTAATTTTAGCGCACCATTCACCAAGAGATCGTGGCCGGTTTAATGGCCACCACCGCAACTCAATCCCATGTTCGACTCACCGATCAGCGATTATCTCAACCAACTGCACGAACGCCATAAGTCCGTCGCGGAAGGCCGGGTGGCCGACTACATTCCCGAGTTGTCGCGGGCGAATCCCAATTGGTTCGGCATCTGCATAGCGACCCGCGACGGGCATATCTACGAGGTGGGTGACACGCGGCAACTTTTCACGATCCAGTCGATCTCCAAGGCCCTGTCGTACGGGCTCGCGCTGGAGGATCGCGGGGAAGCCCACATGCTTTCACGCATCGGGGTCGAGCCTTCCGGCGAGGCCTTTAATGCCATCTCCCTTAAACCCGGGAGCGGCAGCCCATTCAATCCCATGATCAACGCGGGCGCCATTGCCACGTGCGGCCAGGTGACCCCGAAGGACGGCGAGAGTCGCAGCCAGCGCATTCTCCGCTACCTTTCGGTTTGTGCGGGCCGCACGCTCGACATTGACGAAGCCGTCTACCGGTCGGAAAGCGAGACCGGCCACCGCAACCGCGCGATCGGCTGGATGCTGCGCAATTTCGGCATCATCGAGGAAGATCCGCATGACATTCTCGAAACGTATTTCCAGCAATGCGCCATCCGGGTCAATTGCCGCGACCTCGCCTTCATGGGGGCCACCCTGGCCAATCAAGGCATCAACCCGCTCACCCGCGAGCCGGCCATCCGCCACGATTACGTGGATAATATCCTCAGCGTGATGGCCACGTGCGGAATGTATGATTACTCGGGCGAGTGGATTTACCGCGTGGGGCTGCCGGCCAAAAGCGGCGTCGGCGGCGGAATCCTCGCCGTGCTGCCCGGGCAATTGGGCATCGGGGTCTTTTCGCCGCCGCTGGATCCCCAGGGCAATTCCGTCCGGGGCGTCCGCGTCTGTGTCGATCTGGCCCGGGATTTGAACCTGCACCTGTTCAATCCCTCCGTGACCCCGCCCCCCGCGCTGCGCCGCGACTACGACGCCAGCAAGGTCTCCTCGAAACGACGCCGGACCGCGCCGGCGGCGCGGACGCTGCGCAATTACGGCTCCCGCATCCGGGTAATCGAGCTGCAAGGCGAACTCATCTTCTCCACGGTCGAATTGGTGCTGCGCGAAGTGGTCCGGCAAGCTCCCTATGCCCGGCACGTCATTCTCGATTGCCGCCGGGTCACCGGGGGCGACCCAGTCAGCCTGGAAATGCTGATCGGATTCGG
>JAYTXL010000070.1:0-2701 GCA_043742955.1 Verrucomicrobiota bacterium
GCTTTCGCGCGAGGAAGAAGCGGATTCCAGCGAGCTTCGGGTGCGCGTAGTCGGTTTTCTTTCCGAGCGACGGATGGACGGCGAGCAACCGCACCGTCGGCATCGGGACTGGTCGCTGGAGGTCACCTTCTGGGCCTTCCTCTACCAAGTCCTCGGTCCGGCGTGCGCGTGCCGTGAAGTCGTGCGTAAGGTGCAGGCGTGGTGCTGGCGGCACCGTCTCGCGCGACTCCGTGGGTGGATTGCCGCTCCAGTAAATCGCGCTTCTGTTGCTGGATGACTGCTAAAAAGTGACCGGCGTTCCGATTTTTCACGAAACGATCCTGGCTGCACACCAGTCTCGTTTCACCGGCGAGATCGTTTCCTTTCTCCAAGCACAGGAGGTGGCGTCTCGGGTAGGGCGGGTATTCTACCCGCCGCACCAGACGTGGGATCCGCGTCTCCTTGCCAAGCTGCGTCGCGGAATGATCCGTCCGGGGCATCTTTGGCAGGCTCACGCGCAGCGACGCCCGATGTTCCGGGTAGGATACCCGGAACCGCGGGTAAAATACCCGCCCTACCCGAGAGCCACGCCTCCTCGGGGCAACTGCATTTTTGATGCGTGAATCTCGGCGCGGATGATTTCGCGCATCTACTGTCACTCCGTCACCTGAGTGCCCATGCCAGAATATTTTGCAGCGCCTTGAATTTCGGTGAAATCAAACGCACTTTTTCAATTATTTGTCTGTCACTTTGTCTTGATCAGGATTCGGAAACATTCCCAGCGCCTTGTCGATCTCAGCCAGCAGGTGTGAACGGCTGTAGCCCTCATCCCGGAACTTGATGCGGCGCAGGATGCGACCGGGATCGGCCTTTAGGTCGGCGAGAGCTTTTTTGGTGCTGGGGCAGATGGGAAGCGTGATGCCGCAGTAGGCGTTCGGACTGCCGCACAGGGAACCGAACTCGTTCGGGACAATCAGAAAGACCGCCGAGAGCATTTTGGTGTTCTCCTTGGCAAAGACACGCGCCCTCTTGAGGATCGCCTCGCGACCGGCGACGATCTTGAGTTTATTGGTGAACATTCGGCCGAAATCGTAATATGTGTTGAGCTGCCGGGCGATCTCCGCTCCGGGGGCAGATTCCGGGACTTTGACCGGGTCCAGGAGGCGAAACTGATACCACTGGCCGTCCACCCGCTTCCCCTGTTCTTCGATCCCCTGTTCCGGCCTGGGAAAGTCACCGAGACGGTTGGGCCCGCCCGCGAGTATGATCTCCGCCGATTGGTCGCGCATGTACTCGAGGAAGTGGATGCTCTGCAGCGAGAGCACGAGTTCAAGGTGTTCGACCTCGTTCCCTCGAATCGTTTCACTCACTTTGAAAACGAGCCGGTAGGGCTTCCCAATTTTCTGATTGGCCGTCAGTGGCTTCTCATACTCAGCCTGCTTGAGTTCCACGATCTTGCCGACATGAACGATACGGGCCAAGCCTACGTAAGCTTCAGCGGAGACAAACTCCCGCCCGGTTTGAGCCAAGCCAGACACCGGCACCAACGCCAAAAGCAAAATGACAAAGCCTTGCCACACTCGCAAGACGGCCAGCGTCGCCCGGTTCTCGATCATAATTAGTGGCGCTGCGCCAAATCTCATCATTGCATTCATTACCTGAAAATACAGGACAAGACAAATATTGCCAGCCTGATCGTACCCTCGCCCTAGCAGCCTGTTGAAATAGCCTCACGCAAAGGTCGCAGAGGACGCAAAGGGGATTTTCTTCAGAGAACTTTGCGCCCTTCGCGTCCTTTGCGTGAGGCAGTTTCAGGTTTTTCAACAGGCTGCTAGTCCCCGAGAAGGAACTGGAAGTCATCCAGCGTGAGTGCGCGGGTGAAGCTTTCCTCGCCGAGGATGTCGGCGGCGAGGGCGCTTTTGCTGCGCTGGAGCGTGCGGATTTTTTCCTCAATGCTCTCCTTCACCAGCAGCCGGTAGGCGATGACGGGGCTGGTCTGGCCAATGCGGTGGGTGCGATCAATAGCCTGTTTGTCACTCTGTTTTCTGCGTTGGCCAACGGCAGCGGTCTGCACAGCGTGCAGGTCGAGGACATGCAGAAGAGTCAGCCCGCCAAGATTGGTCCCAAGGATTGTCCCAACGCCGGCTGGGCGGTGCCGCTGTATGTCTCAACGACGTAATCGATCACACCTTGCATCAGGAAAGCAGCTCGCGAAGAGGCCCAACCTGATCCTTTGGATCCATGCTGGGATCAGTTACGCCGAAGCGTGCGCGCGGCGCGCCCGCAGCATGCAGGAGCGTGAGATACCAGTTGGCGACCGTGCGATTCCCCGCGCTGCCGTAGTGAGGAAATTCGAGATATCGCCCGTTTGTCTTCAGCGTGCCGCCCAGGTTTCCCACCACGACCATCGGCCACTCCTTGCATTGGGAATGATGCCCTTCCGCTGCATCACTGAGAAAGACGATGACCGTGTTATCAAGCATCGTCCCGCTGCCTTCCGCGACTGCGCCGAGCTTCCGCGCCATCCCGGCGATTAACTCGATATGATGCCGCCGGATGATCTGCTGCAACTCCGCGGAGGACTTTCCATTCTCCGAACCACCATGCCCTATCGGATGGCTTGCCAGATTGATTCCGAGACTCCGGTAAGTCATGTTCCACTGACCTCCGACACCGGAAGAGATGGTCACCACTTCGGTCAGGCCGGAGATCAAGGCGGCGG
>JAYTXL010000071.1:0-3042 GCA_043742955.1 Verrucomicrobiota bacterium
GGCGGGGCATGCCTCAAACCGCGCGCCGATTCTACCCCGCATCTCGCCCCTTCTGTTGCGTTGGTTTCTCTGGTATTCGCGCCGGTATTTACGGCAACACTTCCATTCGCTCCGCATTTCGCTGTCCGGCTTGCCGCCCGAGACGCGCGGTCTGCCTCTGGTCCTCTATTCCAACCACGCCTCGTGGTGGGATCCGGTGGTCTGCCTCGTGATCAAGGATGAGTTCTTCGCCGATCGGACCGCCTTTGCGCCGATCGACGCCGCGATGCTGGAGCGTTATCAAATGTTCCGCCGTTTTGGCTTCTTCGGGATCGAATCGAAAAGCCGGCGCGGCGCGGTGCAATTCCTGCGCACGTCAGAAGCGATCCTTCAGGCGCCGGATTCCCTTCTGATCATCACACCCCAGAGCCGGTTTGCGGACGTGCGGGAGCGGCCGGTTCGGTTCGAGCCGGGCTTGGGGCATCTGGCCACCCGCTTGGAGCAGGCAGTTTTTCTCCCGGTCGTTGCCGAGTATGTTTTCTGGGAGGAGCGGTTGCCCGAAATTCTCGTGCGCTTTGGTGAACCGATGGCAGTGCGCCGCAGCCATCCAAACGGGGATGCTGTCGCCTGGACGAAGCGGTTGGAGGAGCGATTGGTCGCGACGCAGGACGCGTTGGCCGCGGAAGTTCAACGGCGTCGTCCGGCTGATTTTCAAATCGTGCTGCGTGGCGGGGCGGGGCAGGGGGGCGTGTATGATTGGTGGCGGGAGCTGCGTGCCCGGTTGGCTGGGAAACATTTTGCGAAGGAGCACGGCGACAAATGAACCTCGACCTCCTGGCGCTGAGCGCGGTCATTCTGGCGGGAATTCCCGCCGGCTTATTCCTGCTGAATATGACAGTATATCGCCCGATCCCTGGCGGAAGCCGACGCCAGGCGTCGACCCCGACCGGCGCAGGGGGAACTGCGCATTTTCAGAATGAGTCTCCCTCCGCCGATCACTGCGGAGTATCGGTGTTGATCCCCGCCCGCAACGAGGAGCAAAATCTTCGTGCCACTCTCGAATCCGTCCTCGCCACGCACGACTGCGATCTCGAAGTCATCGTGCTCGACGACCATTCCACGGATCGCACCGCCGAAATCGTGAATGAATTTACCATGCGTGATTCGCGGGTCCGGCTCGAGTTCGCGCCGCCGCTTCCGGCGGGTTGGTGCGGCAAGCAGTATGCCTGCCACATTCTAGCCGGGCATGCGCGCCGTCCACTGCTGGTGTTCATGGATGCCGACGTGCGCCTCGCTTCGGATGCGCTCGCGCGGATGGCCCGTTTCATGAACGATCCAGCGCGGCGTGCTAACCTGGGCGTTCAGGGATTTTCATCAAGTGGGGCTGGGGATTCGCGGAACTCGTCCCTCCGGGAGTCGTTGCCACCGGTTGCCTTGGCCAGCGGCGTGCCGCAGCAGGAGCTCAAGACCTTCAGTGAGCGTCTGTTAATCCCGTTGATCCACTTTATTCTGTTGGGTTTTCTCCCGATGCACGCGATGCGGCGTACCCGCCTGCCTTCGATGTCGGCGGGTTGCGGCCAACTCTTTATCGTGTGTCGCGCGGCCTACCAGCGCTGTGGCGGTCACGCGAAATTGCATGATTCGCTGCACGATGGCCTCAAGCTGCCGCGCGTGTTCCGGGCAGCCGGGTTCGCCACGGAACTGTTTGATGCCACGGACCTCGCCACCTGCCGCATGTATCATTCGAACGGCGAGACTTGGCGCGGCCTTGGCAAAAACGCCACCGAAGGTCTGGCGGCACCCGGCACGATTGGGCCCATGACCGTGCTGCTGTTAGGGGGGCAGGTCCTCCCCTTCGTGCTGCTCGCCTTCGCACGGCAACTTTCATCGGTCGGCTTGATGCTAACCCTGCTCGGCGTGGCGTTCGCCTGGTTTCCGCGTGTCTGGGCCAGCCACCAATTCCGTCAGCCGCTGGCGGGCGCGCTCCTGCATCCGGTTGGCATCCTCGCGCTGCTGGCGATCCAATGGCACGCGCTGCTGCGGAAAGTCGCAGGCAAACCCGCCGAGTGGAAAGGGCGAACCTATGTTCCCGTGAACTCAATTTCCCCCGCCAAAGCGTTATGAACGGCTTTTCTTTTGCCTTCAATCTCGCTCTCCTTTGCGGGGCGGTGTGGAGCGGTGCCGCCGCCGATCCTCCGGCCCCCGCGCCGCCCGTCCTGGCCACCATTGAACTTACTGATCAGTATGAAGTGGCGCAGCGGATCACTTTCCCGACCACCAAAATCACGGTGCTCACGATTGCGGATCGCAAGGGGTCCGAGCAGGTGGATGGCTGGCTGGCCGCGCTCAAACCATGTTACTCCGAGCGCATCAGTCTGCGCGGGCTCGCGGACGTGGGTGGCGTGCCGGCCATTTTCCATTCCCGGATCCGCAAGAAATTTCGGGAAACCCGGACCTATTCCGTGATGATGGATTGGTCAGGCCAGATCTGTGCCCAGCTTAAATATCAGCCTGAGCTGGCCAACCTCCTTGTGATCAGCCGGGAGGGTGCGATTCTTGGCCGTTTTTCCGGTGCCGCTTCCGGACCAAAGGTGGCCGAGCTCAGCGCACTGCTGGACAAAAGTCTTGCTCCAACCATTACCTCTGAACATAAATAAATCCAACCCTGAGCCCCCAATCGACTATGCCCAACCATCCCCGTTGCTTCGCCGCCCTGCTGACCGGGGCCGCACTTCTGTGTCAGCCTGCTTTCGCCGCCGACACAAGCTGGCCCCAATGGCGCGGTCCGCAGCGCGACGGGCAATTTACCGGACCGGCGTGGCCGGATAAACTTGACGCCAAGAATTTGCAGCGCACCTGGCGCATCGAGCTCGGTCCCAGCTACTCGGGTCCGATCGTGGGTGCGGACCGGGTTTTCACCACCGAAACGAAGGACAAAAAGTTCGAAGTGGTCACGGCTTTTGAGCGCAAGTCCGGGAAGCAGCTCTGGCGCACGCAATGGGAAGGCGCGATGAGTGTGCCGTTCTTCGCCAAATCGAATGGGGATTGGATTCGTTCCACGCC
>JAYTXL010000072.1:0-14634 GCA_043742955.1 Verrucomicrobiota bacterium
GTTGACCGCAACGGCTTGGCTGTGGAGCATGTTTTCACAAACTCCACAGACAAATTGTTGAGCGGATCGCCTCGGAAGAAGAATTTTGTCTCACACCCAGCCCTGGCGCGGCGGGGGGCACGCGCTTGACATTTTATGCGCCACTGCAATATTTGCCGGGTAATAAGCCAATAAATGTTCTCAACCAAACGATCGAATCCATTCTTTATGAAAATCCTGTTCGCCCCCGTCGCCGTGGCATTTGCCCTGGCCCTGTCCACTCAAGCCGCCGAAGTTTCTGCCAAACTGAGCGGGGTTCACCTGTGCTGCGGGAGCTGCGTCAAAGGCGTGGAAGCGGCCGTGGCCAAAGTCCCGGGTGCTGCCGTCTCCGTGGACAAGGATGCGGGCACCGTCAGCCTCAGCGGGGCCGACAAAGGCACGGTGCAGAAGGCGGCGGACGCCCTCGTGGCCGCCGGTTACTACGGGAAAAGCAGCGATGCAGGCATCAAGTTGAATGCGCACACCGGGGCCAAGGGCCATAAGGTGCAATCGCTCAAGGTAAGCGAGGTCCACCTGTGCTGCGGCAAATGCGTGACGGCGGTCAGCGAAGCCCTCAAGTCGGTGGCTGGCGTGCAGGGCAACACGGCCGCGAAGGGCGTGGAAACCTTCGAAATCACCGGTGACTTCAACGACAAAGAGGTCTTCGCCGCACTGCACAAGGCCGGGCTCACGGGCCACGTCGCGAAGTAGTCCCGCATCCCCTGATTCTTCAAGCGCCCCGCGTTGTTCCCAACGCGGGGCGTGGTTTTTTAGGAGGACAGGTTTGCGTGCTTCAGGCACGAAGGGATGTGAAGGAGCGCAGCCCAGCGGCACCGGATTTGGAGTGCGGTGACTCGTCACCGCTTTGGCCGGTGGGCCGACTCGTCGGTCCACCAGAGCCGCGCCCAGCGGCTCGTGTGCTTGACCAACGAGCGGCTCGCGTGCTTGACCAACGAAAGCGGGCGCGACGGCGACGAGTCGCCTGCGGAAAGCGGCGAGAGCTCGCCGCACTCCATGGGGAATCGCAAACGGGCTTTTGTTTTTTGCGGGAGCTGACTAAGATTTCGCCATGACATTTCCTCGCATCTTCCGGGTTCGTCAGACCTTTGAACGCACGCGGGTCGGCGACGTTGTGGTGGAGGTGGAGCGCGAGTTGGCCCGGCTCCATTTGCGCGCACGCATCCAGCCCGGACAAACCGTGGCCATCACGGCGGGCAGCCGCGGCATTGCCAACATCCACCTGATTATCAAGGCGGCTGTGGATCATTTCAAGGGTCTGGGGGCGCAGCCGTTCATCGTGGCCGCGATGGGCAGCCACGGGGGCGGCACGTCGGAAGGTCAGCGCCGGATTCTTACCGACTACGGCATCACCGAGGAATTTTGCGGCTGCCCCATCCGTTCGAGCATGGAGACGGTGGTCCTGGACCAGACGCCGGAGGGCATCCCCGTCCACTTCGCGCAGGATGCGGCGGCGGCGGACCACGTGCTGGTGGTGGGGAGAATCAAGCCGCACACGCGACTGCTGGGCGAGCACCAGAGCGGGTTGATGAAGATGATGCTCATCGGACTGGGCAAACACGCGGGCGCCCTGGTGTATCATCGCGCGTTTGCGGACTATTCCTTCGACCAGATCGTGCGGAGCGCGGCCCAGCGCGTGATTCAAAAGGGGCGGGTGCTGGCGGGTTTGGGCATTGTCGAGAATGCGTATGAAGAAACCGCGCTCATCCGGGCGGTCTGGCCGGCGGATATGGAAGCGCAGGAGCTGGAGCTGCTCGCCCTGGCGCGGCGCTGGCTGCCGCGCCTGCCGTTTGATCAGGCCGATATTTTGTTGCTGGACGAGATCGGCAAGGAGATCAGCGGGTGTGGCATGGATAGCAATGTGGTGGGCCGCAAGATGCAACTGCACCAGGCGGCTCCGGAAGAATTTCCGAAGATCAAGCGCATCATCGTCCGCGGATTGACCGAGCAGACGCACGGCAATGCGACGGGCTTGGGCTATTCCGAGTTCTGTCTCACGCGCGCGGTCAAGGCGATGGATACGCGCAGCACCTGGATCAATGTCAACACCGCCGGCAATCCCGCCGTGGGCATGGTGCCGCCGCATTACGACACCGACCACGAAACACTCACGGTGGCCCTGGGCACCGTCGGCCTGGTGGAGCCGCCGCGCGCGAAGCTACTGTGGATTCGCAATACGCTCGATGTCGTCGAGGTGGAATGTTCCGAGGCGTATCTGGAGGCGGCGCGGCAGCGTTCGGATCTTGAAGTGTTGAGTGAACCCCGGCCCTTGGCCTTCGATGACGCCGGGAATTTGCCACGGTCGATGAAGGGTTGAACGCGGATTCCGCGCTGGCGCGGGCAGCGGTGAGGGAGTGAGTGTGCCAGGGGTCTGAACTTTTCTGCCGATGGGACGCCTGCCAAAAATTTAGGGATGCCAAGCCGCACCCGAAAAGCGCCGGAGCACCGGCGCAGTCCAAAACCTGGCGGGGGAGCCAGGCGTCCCGATCCGCGCGGTAGCGTCTTCGAGTGCGAGCGCTGCTGCGCCGCTGGGTTGCGCGCCCAACGACAGCAAGGGTCATCCGCGACACGATTGAGTTCGCCATTGCGGTGCGCTTTGGATAGAAGAAATCCCCGAATGACTCCCCGAAGACGAACATCGTGGCCTCTGCTTTGGCTGGCCCTCTGGCTTTCGCTGGGTGCGACGGCGTGGGCGGATGGGAAGGTATTCGCGCAAGCAGTAGGCTCGTCGGTTTCGACACCGGATCAGCGAGCGATGTTGCACTTCTCTAATGGCGTCGAACGGCTGGTGATCGAAACGTCGTTCGTGGGGCAGGGAACCAACTTTGCCTGGGTGGTGCCGCTGCCGTCGGTGCCGAAGATTGAGGCGGTCTCCACGAACTTCTTTCGGAATCTGAACACGACGTTTCAGCCGAAGCTCATTTTCAAGGCGTCCGCGGCGTGGGTGCTTTATCTGTTTTTGGGATCACTGGTCACCGCCACGATCTGGGCATTTCGGAAACGTGGCGCGGAAAGATTGAAGTCCGTCGTCGTGTGCCTGATTCTGCTCGTTTTAACCGGCCTCCTGGTGCTGCCAAACTTCGTCCAATCACGTGGAACCTCCAGCGTGTCGCAGGCCCTGGATTCGGTGAATGTGTTAAACCAGCAGAGGGTAGGAATCTACGATACGGCGACGGTGTCCGGTCGCGACGGACGGGCGCTCCTGGATTGGCTGAACACCCATGGATTTCATACTCCGGCCAGTGCGCTCCCGGTGATTTCAAATTATGTCAGGCAAGGCTGGGTGTTCGCGGTGGCCAACGTTCACCGCGCATCGTCGAGCCAGCTTCGCAGCGACCTCCATCCGCTGGCATTTACTTTCCATACTGAGAAGCCTGTTTATCCGCTCAGTTTGACGGGTGTCGAGAATGACCATTGCCAAATTGAACTCTTCGTCTTCGGGTCGGGGAGGGCCAAAGCAGTGGGATTCAAGGTGGAGTATTGCGGTCAACCGTTCGAGGTCCGCCAAATACAGGCCTCCGGCTACGACCTGGCCAAAGAGATAGCGCACTTTCAACTGCCGGCTCCGGGTGAACATCGCCTGTCCGATCCGGAGGTTCGTGCCTTCGCGATGCCCGCCACCGTCACCACCAAACTGATTGGAAATCTGACTGCGTCAGATATGCGCTCGGATGCGTGGATTCGGTGGGTTCCTTTTCAGCCGGAGGTCCCGGTCCTCTACGGCCAGGCGGCGGCGATTACCGCGTTTTTGGATTGTACCGTGGGCATCAGCGTAATTGGATTGTTGACGCTGCATATTCTGACGCCACGTCTGAGCCGCCGGGCATGTGAACGCGGGCTGATGGCAGTCCTCCTGTTGGCGGCGACGTATGGTTTGATTCGCTTGGGCACCGCAAAGGTCACGGAAGTCAGAATTACCCGCGGGGGATGGAGGGCTGTCATCGCCAATTTCCAGCAACTGGATGGTGTGATTGAACAACACTTGCTGGAGCGAAAGACGACCGAGCCTTTGACTTTCGAGAGTCTTTTCGCCGCGACGAAGGACTATTTCCGAGACGGCGCCAAAAATCCATTTACAGGCGAACCCATCAAGAACGAAGCATCACCGGGCAATCTCACGCTGCGCAACTGCACCAATGGCGTGGAGGTGATTTGGTATGACATCAGCGGCGGGGCGCAACCACTGGCGACCTTTCCTACTCGCTCGAAGTAGGCGGGACGATTGCATTCCTCCAGAGCTTGCCGAAATTAGTGGTCGGCGTTGGAGCACCGGTCTCCGACCCGGTGAGGTTCGAACGTACCCACGCGTCGGATCGGAGATCGGTGCTCCAATTTGAGGGCTCAGCGCGATTCATTCGCGGCTAAATCCCGTCGTTCGGCTTGAGTTTTTCCTGTCGCCAGGGGGCGGCAGCCGATAAACTTCGCCGATGGAACGAATCGGTTTGTTCGGCGGCTCATTTGATCCGGTCACGCTTGGTCATCTGCTGGTAGCGCAGGCGGCGCGCGAGGAACTGGACCTGGCGCGGCTCTATTTCATCCCGGCGGGGCAATCCCCCTTGAAGCCGGGCTTCCAGTCGGCACCGGCAGCGCAACGACTTCGTCTGCTGCGGCTTGCGCTGGCTGGGCAGACGCAGTGCGAAATCGATGAGCAGGAAATTTTGCGCGGCGGCTTCTCCTACACCATCGACACCATTCGCCAGTACACCGGCCGCTTTCCCGAGGCCAAATTATTCTATCTGATCGGCAGTGATCTGGTGCCGCAATTATTGAAGTGGCGCGAAGCGGACGAATTGGCCCGGCTGCTGGAGTTTATTGTCATTCCCCGGCCGGGTGAATCGGCAACGGATTTGCCCCGCCCCTTCCGGGGCCGGGAACTGAAGGGGTTCCCGCTGGGGGTATCATCATCCCAAATCCGCCAGCGGATCAAGGCCGGTTTGGCGATTGACTGGCTGGTACCGCCCGCAGTGGCCGAGGCGATTTTCAACGAAAGGCTTTATCTTTGACCCGTTGTCAGGCAGCCTCCTGGAAAATGGAATCAAAACAACTCGCCCAGCTTTGCCGGGAAATGGCTGAAAACAAGAAGGCCGAGGACATCGTGCTGCTCGACGTGCACGCGGTTTCCTCCATCACCGATTACTTTGTCATCGTCACCGGCACGAGCGAACCGCACCTTCGCGCCATCACGAACGAGATCGTGGACAAGCTTCGCGACGAGCACGGGCTGCGGCCCCATGGCAGCCAAGGTGGCGAGCAGGATTCCTGGGTGGTAATCGATTACTTCGACGTCATGGTGCACATCATGCGTCCCGAGATCCGCGCGCAATATGATTTAGAGGGGTTGTGGAGCGACGCGGCGAAGGTCAAGATCCGGAAAAAAAGAAAACCGGCGCGCGCGAAGGCGGCAAAGTAATCGTCGCGCGGACTATTCCGGGACTTTCGGCGGGGCTTCCGCCGCGGCCTTCACCATTTCTGCCAGGACACGCTGAAATTCCTCCAGGCCGGTCGAAGGCACAATGATCGTGTCGCGGCGGCCGCCCACGTCCTCGGTGATGCGCAGGAACTGCCCGCGCGGGTTTTCTTTGAGCGTGAATACAAAAATCTTTCGCTCGATCTGGAGCTTCTCGGTTCGGAGCGTTTCCTCGGCTGTAGCGGGCCCGGGGGTGGAAGAAGACGGCGGCCGCTGGCTGAAGGGCGAAGGACGTTCATTTGAAATCATACAGCTCGCTTTCCATAAGGCGTCGGGGACGCAGTTGAAATCAACACCACACTTGTTCGGTAGTAATGGCGGTTTGTCAACCCCAGTTTAGCGAGTCTTCCGGCCGGGGCCGCGCACGACCCGGCCGGGCTGGGCACCCGTGTGCTCGCCGTTCCGGATGACCGGCGTAACATTGACAAACACGTGGGTCACACCGGTGGCGTAATGGTGAGGTTGCGCGTCGGTGGCATGATCCTGAATGGTGGCTGGATCGAATACGACGGGGTCCGCAAAATATCCCGGCGCGAGCCGGCCGCGCTGTTTGAGTTTCAGGTTTTCTGTCGGCCGTGACGTGAGCCGGCGCACCGCTTCAGCCCGGGGAATGAACTGCTCGTCTTGGACATATTTTCCAAGCCGCCGCGCGAAATTGCCATAGGCGCGCGGGTGGGGATAGGACTTGAGGAACGCGCCTTCCGGCGCGCGCGAGGCCGCATCGGAGTCAAAGCTCACCCCGGGAACATGCGGGTCAAAGTTGGGAGCGGAACGGCGTGGTTAGCTTTTCCATAAATCGTTTGCCCGCGCCGCGCTTCTTCCAATCCGCGTAAATGATTTCATGGGATTGTTCCTTGTCGGCCTCAAAAACACGGGCCTGCTCCGCGGCGAATTCCGACGAATAGACGTTCATATTTGCCTCGTCGTTGAGGCGGAAGGAGCGGCTGTCGAAATTGGCCGATCCAACGGAGACCCACACGTCGTCCACGATCATCATTTTGCAGTGATACATGGTGGGCTGGTATTCATAAATCTTTATGCCCGCCGCCAGCAGGGGGCCCCAGCGGGCGCGCGAGGCGTAGCGTACAGACGGGGCGTCGGTCTTCGACCCGGGCAACAGAATCTCAATCTGCACGCCGCGCTGGGCCGCTTCAAGCAAGCCTTCGGTGGTCAACTCACCCGGCACGAAATAGGGAACCGAGATGCGGATATTTTGGCGGGCCGCGGCAATGGAGAGCAGATACATCAGTCGCACGCTTTCAATGCCCTCGCGCGGTGAGCTGGTGAATACCTGGGCGAGATCGTGGCCCGCCGGCTTTAGCTCCGGGAAGTAATCAGGCCCATCGAGCACGCGCGAAGTGGACTTCATCCAGTTATCCATGAAGGCCGCCTGCATTTGTGCGACGACCGGCCCTTCCACGCGGAACATGGAATCGCGCCAATGGGCAGGAGAATCAGCGTTGCCCTGCCAGAGATCCGCCAGGCCCGCGCCGCCGATGAAGCCAATGCGTCCATCCAGGACGAGGAGTTTGCGGTGGTCGCGGTGGTTGATGCGGGCGAGGTTGTACCAGACCAGCGGATTATAGCGCACGACTTCCGCGCCTGCCTGGCGCAGAATGTCGAGGTCAGCGGAGTCGATGCGGCGTGAGCCGACCCAATCCATCAGCACATGCACCTTCACGCCAGCCCGGGCCCGTTCCGCCAGGGCTTCGGCAAACTCTTTACCGACGCCGCCCGACCAGTAAATGTAGGTTTCCAGTGTGATCGACTTCTGCGCGCCGCGCACGGCCTCCAGCATGGCGGGAAAGATCCGGTCCCCGTTGATGAGGCCGTGGATGTGGTTCCCCGCGATCAGGCCGGGCCCGACGAGGTTATTCATCGAGCGAAGAAACTGTGCGTCGGCCACCCCGTACTGCGGATGGATGTGGTATTGGATTCCGCGCCCGTGGTAGCCGGCACAACCGGCGAGCCACGGGAGCAGTAGCAGCCACGTGAAACACCGGCGGACCAGGCGGGTATTGGCGGGGCGGCCATTGGGAGTCACACGATCTTCCATGTGCGCCGAATCTAATCACGCCGCGGAAAAAGCCAAACAAAGAAATGCGGGCCGCGCTTACGCGGCCACCGAGTAGCTCACCCACCAAAAACACTGGCCCCGATGAATGCGCAGTCCGGTGGCGTGGGGTGCCAGAATAGTCCGAAGCTGATCGGCGTCGTAATAATTTTTCAACACCTCGTGTTTCGATCCGTCGGCCAACTCGCGCTGCTTGAATGTGTCTGCGCACCCGGGCCGAATGATCAATTCGCCACCGAGGCCGGGCACGAACACGTTGTCCGCCATGCACACGACCGCGCCGCGGCCCAGCCGACGATGAAAACCGTGGAGGAAATCTTGCAGCCGCGCTGTGGGAATGTGCGAGAACCAAAAATTCGCCAAGCCGGCGTTGAAGTTGCCCGGCACCGCCGCCAGCGCGTAGGCATCGCCGGCGTGGAACTCCACTTTCCCCGGCGGGAGCTGCTTTTCACGGGCCAGCGCGAGCATGGGTGGAGCGGCATCGAGGGCGTATATCCATTCTGCGGTGGCCGCCACAAATTGCGTCCAGTGCGCCGTGCCGCAGGCCACCTCAAGCACCCGCCGGTCTGCGAACAATCGCTGCATCACCTCCACGATGGCCGCCTGTTCACCCTGCCGGAGGGGTTCGTCGCGATACCACATCCGCTCATACTCCGGGGCGCGCCGGCTGTAATATTCCGGCAGCGTAAGCGCGGCTTCGGGCATGGGAACAGGGTTTAGATCGTGCTGAGAATCTTTTCCAGAAACTCGCGGTTGGCGCGGGCGTTGACGGTGGTTTCCTCCGGCGTCGCGCCCACCTTGACGCCCTCGACCATCAGTGGCCCGTTGAATCCAGCCCGTTTAAGCCGGGCAAAAACGGCCTTGAAATCGACTTGGCCCGTGCCGAATTGGGTCATCACCTCGGCTTTGGGCGCGGCGCAGTCTTTCGCACAGAAGCCAGTCACGTATTTGATGACCGGCTCCAGTTCCGCGAGCGGGTCCTTGCCGGTGTAGTAGATGATATTGCCGGCGTCATACCAGATTTTAAAATTCGCGTGGCCCACTTTCTCCAGACAACGAAGAATTTCCTCGGACGCGCCACTGCCGCCGCCATGCGGTTTGAGAACAATGTGGATCCCGTGCTGCCCGGCTCGCGCTGCGGCATCCGCCATGAGTCGGTAGAAATTCTCGTAGTGCTCCGGTTTGTCCACGCCAAAAGTGAGCATGAACTTAAGCTCCAGCCGCGCGGAGTTTTCGATTTGCTGGCGCAGGTCACGCAGATTGTCTTCGAGCGGCGCGTCTGGCTTGAACCGGATGGAGGTCATGTTCACGGTGAGGCCATGAGCCGAAATCCGTCGCTTCAATCCGTCAAGATATTCCGGGGTGGCCGCGGCGGCGGTGAAACTCTCGCCGGGGTGGCCGCTGAGCAAGCCGGTAAGCGAGTAGCCCGCCGCCTTGAGGTTGGCGAGCGAATCGTCGTAACTCCATTTTGTCCAGGGACGGTTGAAACAGCCGACGGGCCAGCCGACCCCCTTGGGCTTTTCAGCGGCATGGATGGCTGGAATAACCGAAGCCACGGCGGTGAGGGTGGTAGTGCGCAAAAATTGGCGGCGGTTCAAAGACTTGGTTCTCATTTGGCTCGGATGACTTGTATGCGGGGTTGCTTGAGTTGTCTGAAGCTAAACGAATCCGGCGCGCCAGGCAAAGCGTTTCCTGACTTCACCCAAGTTTCCGATTAGCAACAGACCTGGTCGGCGTGGCGGACAAGGACGGCGAAAAAGATCGCCGTTGACAATGAGACTTAATCTCAATAAGATCTTCCCGTGCCCTGATCAGGGCGAATGTTTATTGCGAAACAACACCAAACCACGATCCGAAATGAAAATGAGATTACTTCTGTGCGCCGCTCTGGTAGGCGGGGCGATCACGACCAGCACCCAGGCCAATGACCGGCTCTTCACCTATTCCTACGAGCCGGAAACCATGCCGGCGGGGACTTTTGAGTTTGAGCAATGGGTGACGCTTCGTTCCCAGCGCAATAGCGCCGTTGGTCAGCAAAACTTCAACCGCTGGGATTTCCGCCAATCCTTGGAATATGGGGTCACCGACAATTACACGGTGGAGCTTTATTTGAACACCAAGTCGCAGAGCTTTCGTGATCCGGCGACCGGCCTCGACCATTCGAAGTTCACGTTCGAAGGCATCTCGCTGGAGAATCGCTACCAAATCCTCAACCCGGCAGAAAAGCCCGTCGGCCTCACGCTCTATCTCGAACCACGCATCTCCGGTACGGAACTGGAACTGGAACAGAAGATCATTCTCGGCCAGCGCCACGGGAAATGGAAGTGGGCCCTGAACCTCACGCACGCCACGGAATGGGGGAATCATTTCCGCAGCACCGAAGGCGAACTCGAAGCGAGCTTCGGCATCGCGCGGTTGCTCAACAAACGCTGGGCTCTCGGTTTGGAAGTGCGCGACCACAACGAGTTGCCGGATTACAAGAAATGGGAAAACACCGCCCTCTACCTCGGCCCTGTCCTTAGCTATCGCAACGACAAGTGGTGGGCGGCCCTGACGGTGATGCCCCAAATTTATGGCGTCAATTTCGGCGGCAATCCGGACAACAACCGTCAGCTTGATCTCGAGGGACACGAGCGCGTCAATATCCGGCTCGTGTTCGGCTTTGGTTTCTGATGCGAACATTTAACGCTATTCTCTTCGTCGGGCTCTGCCTGGCGGTTTTCGGGTCGGGGGCGGCGGAGCTCTCGTCCGCGGAAACAACCGCCGCCCGGAAAATTTATATCGGCAAATGCGCTAAATGCCACGAGCTGTACGATCCCACGGCGTATGCGGACGCGGACTGGGCCGGCTGGCTGAAAAAAATGGGCAAGAAATCCAAGCTCAAGCCGGAGCAGTTGGAATTGGTGGTGCGCTACACGGATACGCTGCGGCCGACGGGCCGGCCGCCCAAGAATCCATAAGCGGGTCAGCGTCGCCTTCCGGGACCACCGGTGGAAGCGGAGGAGCTTCATTTTCTCCTTTCTCCGGTGGGCGATTTCGTCTACTTGTGCGCTGTTCAGCGGCACCGGTTCCAACACGCATTATGATTCGTCACGCATTAGCAACCCTCGCTCTGTTTATGGCTGTCACCCCTGCGCTCATTGGCGCTGATCTCCGCATCGGGATGATCGGCCTGGATACGTCGCACTCCCCCGAGTTCACCCGCCGGCTGAATGACCCCAAAGATCCCAACTACGTCCCCGGCGGCAAAGTGGTGGCGGCCTTCAAGGGCGGGAGCCCGGACCTCGAATCGAGTTGGTCGCGCGTCGAGGGCTACACGAAGGAGCTCCAGGAAAAGTACGGCGTCAAAATCTACAATACGATCGAGGAATTATGCCAGCACGTGGATGTGGTGATGATCGAAAGCGTCGACGGCCGACCGCATTTGAAACAGGCGCTGCCCGTTTTCAAGGCGGGCAAGCCGCTATTCATCGACAAGCCGCTGGCCGGGTCGCTGCGGGATGCCATTAAAATCTACCGGCTGGCCAAACAATATAACGTGCCCGTCTTCAGCTCGTCGTCCCTGCGCTATTACCCCGGCGTAGTCGAGCTGAAGCAGGCGGCCTATGGTGAATTGCGCAGCGCGATTTCAACCGGCCCGTGTTCGCTCGAACCGCATCATCCCGACTTCTTCTGGTATGGCGTTCATCCCGCCGAGGCGCTCTTCACGGTCATGGGCACCGGTTGCGAATCCGTCGTCCGCACCTCCACCAAAGACACCGATGTGGCCACCGGCGTCTGGTCTGGCGGCCGGGTCGGCACGCTCTATGGCATCCGGAACGCTTCGGCGCCGTATCGCGTCACGGCTTTCGGCACCAAGGCCGTCGTGGATCAGAAATCCGGCGGCGACTACACGCCCCTGATCCGCGAGATCGTCAAATTCTTCCAGACGGGCATCGCGCCGGTATCGCCAGAAGAAACCATCGAGCTGTTTGCCTTTATGGAAGCCGCCGATGAGAGCAAACGCAAAGGCGGTAAATCGGTGAAGATTTCGGACATCATCAAGAAGCACAGCCCATCAAGAAGCACAGCCGGTAAACCGCGGGCCGGCTAATCCTGGAGGCCCGAGCATTGACGACCAGAGATTTGAGTGCGCTGGCGCCCCGGCGCTTTTTGGATCGGGCTTGGTCTTTTCCAACGCAGTGAGCCCGGCTGCCTTGTCCGCGTTCCAGCGCATTCCGGCCCGCTCGGTCGTGGGCGCACCTCCAGAATGCCGTGGTTTTGCAGCCTCTCCGCGTTGGGCTCAATGCTGTTTAGCGGCTTCGGCCCGGGGCGCCATCGAATCTTCGCGACCCTTGGCAGCCAGCAACTGGGCAAGCAATCCGCCTTGCTCCGGCACCAGTGTAATCCGGCCTTTGCCTTCGATCATTTTCTGGGTTTCCAAAACATCGAACAGCGCCCGCGCGACTTCCGGGTCATTCGAGATTTTATGCAGGGCCTCGCCGACGATGTGCGGGCGCATGGCAGAGGCCCGCGCGAACTCGATCGCCGCCTGGCGTTCCGCCGTGCTGGTGATGATACTGACCTGGTTGGCGCCGTCCTGTTTGATCGCGGAGGTGACCTGGCGCAGGCGGTTGACCACCTTTTCTTCGATCTGTTTGATCATGCCCACATCGCGAAAGTGCACCTTGCGGATGTAAACCGAGCCAAGCTTGTAACCCCATTCGTGCGATTTCGTGGAAACCTCCTCGCGCACCGTTTTGCTCATGGCATGGCGGTTCTCCATCATATTGTCCAGCCGCAGATTGCTCAGGCAACGGACCGTGGCGTTGCTCACATTGGCCGCGATGGAGCCGCGCGGGTCGGTATTCTTGAACAGGTAAGCCACCGGGTCGCTGATGAACATCTCATACCAGATGCCGATACCCATCGGCGCGCCTTCCTCGGAATTGACGGGCTGGCTGCGGAGGTATTCCTGGTCGAGCCGCATGTCGAGCACGTGGCATTGGCCGATCCAATTCACGAACGGCGCGCGCCAGCCGAGCTTCAGCCAGAGAAAATGAATCCCCGGCTCGTCGATGATGGCGAGCACCTTGCCGAACAGCACATACACGCGGCACTGCTGTTCCTTGACAATGGCATAGACGCCGAACGCGCGCGCGAAGCCGAGCAGGATGGGCATGCCGATGAGGCAGGCGAAAAAGGTGCCAATGGCGGCGGGAAAAAAGCTCATGATTTGGCCTCCAAAATGATTTGTTGGGCGCCGCCGTAGAGCGACAGCCGCACGTTGCGCAGATAAGCCGGGAGCGCCTCCGGTCCATTGCTCTTCAGCGCGGTGAGCTGCTCGGCCAGCGAGTTCAACGGTTCAACCTCGGCGTGCGCCTTGAGTGTCTCAATTTCAACGGCGCGCTTGGATTGGACAATTTTCTGGTCCGCCCCCGCCTGCGCGAGGCTGATGTCGGACGACACCTGGTTGTGCGCGGTGTTGATCGCGGCCAGCGCGGATTCGACTTCCGGCGGCGGATCGATGCCGGTGATGAGCGAGGCATCCAGCACCATGCCGTAGCGCGCGGCGGAGGAAAGGCATTCGGTGTCCATGTGCTCGTTGAGATCGCGCAGGTTTTTCCGCAGATCATTGATGGAAATGCCGGAGACGGCGTTGATGTCGGAGGCATTGGCCGCACCCCGGGGCGCGGGGGCCTCGAAGTTGGCGATGCGCTCGCGCAGCACGGAAACGAAATAGCCCATGACATGCACAATCGGACGTTTGACGCCAAACAGGTAGGCGTAGAGATTGCGCTCGGAAACGCGGTAGCGGATCTGCCCGGTCAATCCGGTGTTGAGTTGATCCTTTGTCACCGCCTCCAAAAGCGTGCCGCCGTTGTTCACTGATGGATTTTCGGGATCAAATGCCATGTTGACGGTTTGCGTGGCGATGGAAACCTTGTGGACCTGTTCCCACGGCCATTTGAAATACGGACCGCCCGCCGGAATCACGCGGACCTGCGGATAATTGTACCGGGGCTTTTCCTCGGCGCGCAGATGTTCGGCAATGGGATCGTCGAGCGTGGTTTTCCCCTCAATGCGGTCGGCGCGGCCAAAGCTGGTTTTCACCGCCCGCTCGTTTTGATCCACCGAATACAACCCGGCGACGAGGTAGCGCAACAGAAACCAGGCGATGAAACCGAAAAGGCATCCAAGTAGGCTCATAATGTTTGGGATTTAACTTCCACCTTTCATATCAGTTCACCGCCGGGAAACCAATTACAAAACGCCGGGGATTTTCTAATGCGGAACCCGCCGAAAGCGGCGCACGCAGTCAAAAACGCGGGCGCGCAGGTCAAGGTGCCTCGCGATTCCACCAGATTTGGGACTGGGCCGGTGCTCCGGCGCTTTTTGGGCGGGGCGGGGATATTCCTCCGGCAACGCCGATTCAAGGCCCTCCTCCCTGCCCCCAACCGCCCTACCCAGGGGCTCTGCTCACTTGAGCGTCAGAAAATTTTTCATGATCGTACGGCCGCTCTCCGTGAGAATGCTCTCGGGATGGAACTGCACGCCGTGGATCGGATATTCCCGGTGCCGGACCCCCATGATTTCGCCCTCGTCGGTTTCGGCGGTGACCTCGAGGCAGGCCGGCAGCGTGTCCCGCTGAATGACGAGCGAGTGATAGCGCGTGGCGGCGAAGGGGTTGGGCATGCCGGCGAAAACGTCCTCACCGTTGTGCTTAATCGGCGAGGTCTTGCCGTGCATCATGCGGTAATTCACCACCACATTCGCGCCAAACGTGTGCCCGATGCACTGATGCCCCAGGCACACACCAAACAGTGGAATGGTTTTCCCGAACTCGCGGATAATGTCATTGGAAAGCCCGGATTCGCGCGGGGAACACGGACCGGGCGAAACCAGGATGCGCTCGGGCTTTAGCGCACGGATCTGGTCGAGCGAAATCTGGTCATTGCGATGGACTTGCAGGTCCACCCCCAACTCGCCCAAATACTGGACGAGGTTGTAGGTGAACGAATCATAGTTGTCGATGACCAGAACCATGCCCGCGAAGCTACCGCATCAATTTGAATTG
>JAYTXL010000073.1:0-14762 GCA_043742955.1 Verrucomicrobiota bacterium
GCAACTCGGTTTCCGTTTCGAGTTGGAAGTCAGCGTCCAACAACTCCGCGCCATTGAAATCAATCCCTACGCTTTCGAGCTGGCGCAAGTCTCCGTGCAGATTGGTTTCCTGCAATGGCGGCGCGACAACGGTTTTGACAACGACCGCACGCCGGTTTTGCAAAATCTCGACGGCTTCCAAAACGAGGACGCCTTGCTCGTGCCGCATTTCCGCAGCAAGGCCAGGACGTTGAAAGAAGCGCAGGCGGGCGAACACGCAGGCGATGATGCTTTGAAGTTCTACACCGAACGCGAATGGCCGGAAGCAGATGTCATCGTCGGCAATCCGCCGTTTCTTGGCGGCAGCAAACTTTGGGAAGAATTGGGGCGGCACTACCAGCAAGAGCTTTGGCGCATCTATGAGAACCGTGTGCCCGGCGCGGCGGACTTGTGCTGCTACTGGTTTGAAAAAGCGCGCGAACAAATCGAAAATGGAAAATGCAAACGTGCCGGGTTGTTGGCGACGCAATCAATTCGCGGAGGGATGAGTCGAGACGTTTTGGAACGGATCAAAAAGACCGGAGATATTTTCTTTGCCGTTAGTGACAAAGCTTGGATTCTTGCAGGGGCCGACGTTCGCGTTTCCATGATTGGCTTCGACCACGGGTCGGAAACACTTCGGATACTTGACGGCGAAACTGTTGAGAACATTAACGCCAACCTGACAGCGGCAACCGACGTTACGGAAGCAAAGCTGCTTGGAGTAAATCATCGCATTTGTTTTCAAGGGTCGCAAAAAATCGGTTCGTTTGAAATCTCAGCGCAATTAGCAATCGAATGGTTGAAAGCTCCGAACGCACACGGCAAGCCAAACAGTGACGTTTTGAAACCAAGTTGGAACGGATTAGACTTGGCGCGGCGCAGTCGTGATTGTTGGATGATAGATTTTGGAACAGAAATGCCAGTTGATGAAGCGGCGCATTACGAGAAGCCATTTCAATACGCACTCGAAATCGTCAAACCGGAACGCGAACAAAACAACCGGGAAGCTTACAGAAAATACTGGTGGCGGCACGGCGAACTGCGCATCGCAATGCGTGCCGCGACTAAATCGCTTTCACGTTTTGCCGCTACGCCGGAAGTTACAAAGCACCGAATTTTCACGTGGCTTGACGGCGTAATCTTGCCAGACAAGAAATTGATGGTCGTTGCCAAGGCCGATGATTATTCCTTTGGTGTTCTTCACTCTCATATTCACGAGACTTGGGCGTTAGCACAATGCACTTGGCACGGAATCGGAAATGATCCGCGTTACACGCCGACTACTTGCTTTGAAACTTTTCCGTTTCCATTTCCAGACGACTTGGCTGAACCGCCCGACAACGCCGAGGCCGCGCTCAATGCCGCCAAACATTACGCGCACATCACCCTGCGCGAGAAACCCGTGCCGTATATCACACCCTTGCTTTGAAGGACGATGGGAAGGTGTTGGCGTGGGGAGCCAATTTCTCCGGTGAAGCGACGGTGCCCCTCGCGGCCCAGAGCGGGGTGGTGGCGATTACGACTGGTTTTGGCCACTCGTTGGCATTGAAGAAGGATGGCACAGTGGTGGCGTGGGGATACAACGAATATGGCCAGGTGACCGGAATCCCAACCCCGGTCGATCCTTATGCCGCAGCCACCAATCAAGTCACCCTGGGAGGACAGGTCTTGAGCGAAGTGATGGCACTGGCAGGGGGCTTCGGCTACACTGCGGTCATCACCATCCCACCCCCGGCTCTCAGCCTCACCACCATCGCGAACAGCAACAATCTGACCCTGCTGTGGCCCGATACCGCGACGGGTTATCGGGTGGTATCCACGTTGAGTTTGGCATCCCCCCTCACCTGGATCAATGTGAGTGGCGTTTTTCAGACCAACAATGGTTCCATCAGCATGGTCCTGCCAATGACCGGCGAAAAGAAATTCTATCGCTTGGTAAAACCGTAAGAATCTGTTCATAAACTTGGCGGGCGGCAGTTTCCCGCTTCGGACGCAGCGGCGACGCCCCAGTTGTTCCGGCTGCTAAAATCACCTCCCTTTGCCAGGCATCGTTCAAAAATGCAGTGGAGGCTCCAAGGCTGACAGAACTATTTCGCGAAGAACAATAATTTGCCGACGGTGGCCGGAGAGTGTTTAATTCCACTGATGTCCTTGGCTCAGCAACGCTTTTTGCCCGCGTCCCTCCTCCTCGCGGGATTGGCCACGTGGTCCGGTTGGGGATGGGCGTCCGCAGCCCCCAAAGCCAGCGCCCCGGTCTCCTTCCGCAACGAGGTCCAAGCCGTGCTCGCCAAGGGCGGGTGCAGCTCCGGTGCCTGCCACGGAAACAAAAACGGCAAGGGCGGCTTCAAGCTGTCCCTGCGCGGCGAGGACGCCGTTGCCGATCATGCCATGCTCACCGCCACGCTCGGGGCGCGCCGGATCGATCTCGTGGCACCGGACCAAAGCCTGCTGTTGCTCAAACCCACCGCCGCCGTGCCGCACGAAGGTCGCCAGCGCTTTGCCATTGGTTCACCGGAATATGACATTCTGCGGCGCTGGATCGCCGCCGGTGCGCGGGACGACGGCAGCAACGCGCCCGCACTCGTGAAGCTGGAGGCTTCACCGCGTGAGCAGATCCTATATGCCCCCAGCCGCCGCGTGCAGATCAAGACGACGGCTTGGTTCGCCAACGGCACCCGTCGCGATGTGACCGCGCTCGCCGTTTACGAAGCGGCGAACACGCTGGTGGACATTTCCCCGGCCGGGCTCGTCACGGCGAAAGGACCGGGCGAAACCACCGTGCTCGCCCGTTTCCTTGGACAACAGGCGCCGGTGACCCTCGCCTTCGTGCCCCGGAATCCAGGGTACAAGCCGGGCCGCCGGCCAGAACACAATTTCGTGGACCACCACGTTTTTGCCAAGCTCCGCACGCTGCGACTCGATCCGTCGTCCGGGTGCGCCGACCAGGTATTTCAGCGGCGCGCGTATCTGGACCTGCTGGGCCTCCTGCCGACGGCGGCGGAGGCGCGGGCTTTTGTGGCGGATTCCGCCCCGGACAAGCGTGCCCGGTTGGTGGAGCAACTTTTGGAGCGCCCGGAGTTCGCTGATTTTTGGGCGCTCAAATGGGCGGACCTGCTCCGCGCGGACGAGCGCCCGCTCGACACCAAAGGCGTGCGGGCCTTCCACCACTGGATTCGGGCGAGCCTTGCCGCGCACCAGCCGCTTGATCAATTTGCCCGTGAGCTTATCGGCGCGCGCGGCAGCACCTACACCGCGCCGGCCGCGAACTACTGGCGCGCGCAACGCACGCCCGTCGAGCGCGCCGAGGGCGTGGCGCAGGTCTGGCTCGGCACCCGCCTGCAATGCGCCCAGTGCCACAACCATCCGTATGAACGCTGGACGCAGGATGATTACCACGACTGGACGGGCGTGTTCGCCCGCGTGAGTTACAAGATCATCGAGAACAAACGCCGCGACAACAACGACAGCCATGAGTTCATCGGCGAGCAAATCGTGCTCATGGAAAAAACCAATTCCTGGACCAACCCGCGCACCAGCCAGGCGGCGCACCCGCGGCTGCTCGGCGAAAACCGGGCGCTGGGCGCGGACGAGGACTATTTGCAAGCGCTGGCCAGCTGGCTCACGCGTCCGGAAAATCCACTATTCGCCCGCGCTCAGGCAAACCGCATCTGGTTCCATCTCATGGGCCGCGGCCTGGTTGATCCCGTCGATGATTTCCGCGCGACGAATCCCGCCTCGCATCCGGCGCTGCTCGACGCGCTGGCGGCGGAACTGGTGGGCTCAAAGTTTGATTTACGACACCTCATTCGCGTCATCATGAATTCCAACACCTATCAGCTGGCCAGCGAACCGGCGCGCGGCAGCGAGGAGGACGTGACCAATTATTCGCACAACGTCGTCCGCCGCCTGACCGCCGAGCAATTACTCGATTGTCAGAGCGAAGCCACCGGCTCGCTGCTCGAATTCGACGGCTATCCCGTTGGCATGCGCGTGGCGCAACTCCCCGGGGTGCGGGTCGATCCCGGACCGCGAAAACGCCTCGGCGAACTGGACCGGTATCTCCGCGCGTTTGGCCGGCCCCAGCGCCAATTGCCCACCGAATGCGAACGCTCCTCCGAGCCGGCCATGGGCCAGGCCTTTCAGCTCATCAGCGGCCCCACCGTCCAGCATCTCCTCACCGATCCGGAAAACCGGTTGCCAGCCCTGTTGAAATCCGGCCGGAGCCACCGCGAAATCATCGACGAACTTTGGTGGGCCGCCCTCACCCGCGCGCCCACGGCCGCGGAACAAGCGCGCGTGCAGGCCTGGCTGGCCGCCACGACGAACCCACGGGCAGTGCTGGAGGACGTATTGTGGGGCTTGCTGAATGCCAAGGAGTTTGTCTTGCGACAATGATGCCATGAAAGGTCCCGTTTCATTTGCCGGTCCGGGCTTCCCAACCGCTCCCTTTTCCCGGCGATCACTGCTCAAGGTCGGCGGTCTGGGCCTGCTGGGCCTGAATCTGCCAGACTGGCTGCGGGCCGAGTCTGCGGCCCCGGCCAAACGATCCAAGGCCCCGGCGAAGTCGGTGATTTTCCTCTACCAATTCGGCGGGCCAAGCCACGTGGACATGTTCGACATGAAACCCGCCGCGCCCGAGAATATTCGCGGTCCGTATAAACCAATTCCCACGCGCGCCGACGGCATTCAGATCAGCGAAAAGCTGCCCGATCTCGCGAAGGTGATGGACAAGGTCACGCTCATTCGCACGCTGACACACACGATGAAGAACCATAACTCGGCGAGCTATTACGCGCTCACCGGGCACGCGCCCATCGTGGACGACATCCGGCTGCGTGACACCTTCGACCTCTTTCCCGCCTACGGTTCCGTCGTGGATCGCCTCGCGCCGGTGAGCGGCGAACTGCCCACATTTGTGGCGCATCCCCATGTGCTCACCGACGGCTCGGTGACGCCGGGGCAGCACGCGAGTTTTCTGGGCAAGGTCCACGACCCGCTGCTGGTCACGCGCGATCCGAACGCGCCAAATTTTTCCCTGCCGGAGCTGAGCCTGCCCGCCGGCGTCAGTTTCGAGCGGCTCTCGGCGCGGCGGGAATTGCAAAAATTGATCGACGACCAGACGCGCCTCATGGACCACGCGGCGGCGGCGCGCAGCCTGGACGCTTATTACGAAAAAGCGCTCGCGATGCTCCACAGCACGAAGCTCCGCGAAGCGTTCAATCTCGAGGCCGAGAAGCCCGCACTTCGCGACCGCTACGGACGCCACACCTACGGTCAAAGCTGCCTGCTGGCGCGCCGGCTGGTGCAGGCGGGCGTGAAGTTCGTCACCGTTTATTTCTCGGATAATATCGGCGGTCAACGCACGGACAGCGGCGGCTGGGACACGCACGGGTTTAACGACACGCGCATGTTCCCCATCGTGGAGAAATATCATTTACCGATCACCAACCAGACCTTGCCCGCGCTGCTGAACGACCTCGACGAGCACGGCCTGCTTGATTCCACGCTCGTGCTGTGGATGGGCGAGTTCGGGCGCACACCGGAGATCAACAAGAACGCGAGCCGCGACCACTGGCCGCAGTGCTATACCGCGCTGCTGGCGGGCGGGGGGGTGAAGCGGGGCTTTGTCCACGGCGAATCCGACCAGCATGGTAAATTTCCCGCCAAGCATCCGGTGCGCCCGGACGACCTCGCCGCCACGATGTATCATTTGCTTGGCATCGATCCGCAGACGGAAATTCGCAATCATCAAAACCGCCCGATCATGATCGCGGAAGGCAGCGTGGTGAGTGACGTGGTGGCGTAAGTGGCCGCAGCGATTTGGGTTGGCCCCGGGGTGGATTTCACCCCGAACGCTCGCTCGACAAACCACCCGGGCAGGTCTAGGATTAAGCCATGCCCGCCGAGAATTCGAAACGCTCCGGCTTTTTGATTCCCCTGGTGATCCTCTTCACCATCGTGATTTTGTTCCAGGGTTATAACCTCCGACGGCTACAACAAGAAACCCTGAACCTGCGGAAAGAGATCGCGAACTTGCAGGGAATCGAAAAAAAACATGCGGCGGCGTCAGGGCCTCTAAATCCTGAGGAATTGGAAAGCTTGCGCCAATCGAAGAGCGAGCTGCAACGGCTCCGCGGCCAATTTGCGGTCTTGCGCAAACAGCTTCAGGATCCGCCGGATCAGAAAACCGAGGAGGCATCCCCCTCGCCCGGCACCCCCAAACCGGAACCGTTCATCCCGGTGCGCACCTTTACGACCACCACCCACGCCCAATTAAAACCGGACGAGATCATGGTGACGGGCGGCTGGAGCACGCAGACCGGCAAGAGCACGTGGATCATCGTTTCCCCCAGTATTTCCGGCCGGGAAAGCGCGACTCCCAATGTGATCACCGTGGAGCAGAAGATCGTTGAAGTGCCGGATCAGGTGGCCGGAAAGCTGGGTTTGGCGGAACTCCGGACGACGCAAAACGACACCACGCAAAATGGGATATTTGATGGCGATCAGGCGGAGGTTTTTTGGAAAGAGTTGGAGGAAAGCGACGGCGTGGATTTGCTCTCCTCTCCAAAGATTTCCACCGTCAGCGGCCGGTCGGCGCAAGTGTCCGCGCTGCAGTCAATCATCATCGATGGTCAACAGTATAACCTCGGGCCGACTGTGGAGATCGTCCCGACGATTCTCGACAATGGTTCCCTGAAGCTGACGCTGACCGGGCGGGTCACGCTCCGGATGGAAAAAACCCGGTGAAGCTGGTTGCGTCAAAGCCCCATTCCCTTACCGCTCTAATAAGTCTTGGATTGAAACATTGCGGTTCATCCCCACTCCCCCCACCATGCGGTCATGTTAGCCAAGGTTTGTTCCGCCGCCGTCAATGGGATTGAAGCCTATCCCGTCGAAGTCGAAGTCAACGCCGGCTATGGTGATACGTTCATCGTGATTGTCGGCCTGCCGGACGCGGCGGTCAAGGAGTCGCGCGACCGCGTGAGCACCGCGCTCACCAACTCCGGCTTCAAGTTCCCCATGGGTCGCACCACCATCAACCTCGCGCCGGCCGACGTCAAAAAGGAAGGGCCAAGTTTTGATCTGCCCATTGCCGTGGGGATGCTCGCGGCGAGCGAGCAATTTGTTTCCGATCAATTGGAGAATTTCGTGATGGTCGGTGAACTCGCGCTCACCGGCGCGGTCCGACAGGTCCGGGGCGTGCTGCCCATCGCGCTGCGTGCCCGGGCCGAGGGCAAAGCCGGTCTGCTGGTGCCCCGGGACAACGCCGCCGAAGCCGCGGTGGTCGCCGGCCTGCAAGTCATCCCGGTCCAGAATCTGCGCGAAGCCATCGGTTTTTTGGAAGGTGAAGTGAAAATCGCGCCGACGAAAATTGACCTCACGACCATTTTCGAGCACACCACCGAGGAGGAATCCGACTTCGCCGAGGTGAAGGGTCAGGAATCGGTGAAGCGAGCCCTGGAAATTGCCGCCGCCGGTGGCCACAACGTCCTGCTCATCGGGCCGCCCGGCACCGGCAAATCGATGCTGGCGAAACGGCTCGCCACGATACTGCCGCCCCTGACCCTCGAAGAAGCGCTGGAAACGACGAAGATTCACAGCATCGTCGGGTTGCTGGCCCCCGGCCAGGCGCTGGTCACGCGGCGTCCGTTTCGCGCGCCGCATCACACCGCCAGCGACGTCGGGCTGTTGGGTGGGAGCGTTAATCCCACTCCCGGCGAGATTTCCCTCGCGCATCACGGGGTGTTGTTCCTCGATGAATTGCCGGAATTCAAGCGGAGCGCGCTCGAAACCATGCGCCAGCCGCTCGAGGAAGGCCACGTCACCATCTCCCGGGCCGCCGGCACGATGACCTTCCCGTCCCAATTCATGCTCGTGGCCGCGATGAATCCCACTCCCGACGGAAAAATGCCGTGGGAATCCCGGAACTCACCGCGCGAGATCCAGAATTATTTGTCGCGCATTTCCGGGCCCCTGCTGGATCGCATTGATTTACACGTGGAGGTGCCTGCGGTTAAATTTCGCGAGATCGCGGGGGAGCACACGGGCGAAACCTCGGCGCAGATTCGCGCGCGCGTCATCGTGGCGCGACAACGTCAGCAGGATCGTTACCGCGCCAAGTCGCGGATCACCTGCAACGCGCGCATGGGCAGCCGGGAACTGAAGACCTATTGCGAACTGGACGAGACCACCAAGGACTTGTTGATGTGTGCAATGACGGACCTGAATTTCAGCGCCCGCGCCTACGACCGGATTTTGAAAGTGGCCCGCACCATCGCCGACCTCGCCGGCGCGGACCACATCGGCTCCGACCACATTTCCGAGGCCATCCAATACCGCTCGCTCGACCGGCAGATCTGGGGCTAACAGCCACAGTAACCTGAATTCCGAATGTGGGGGAGCACACCCGCCCTCGGGTGTGGCTGGGTGCGCCCTCGCGAGCAGCGTCGGGAGGCTCTTCCATTCATCGGAGTGGGGCTCTGTTCCGGTCGTCTGGGCTTTTTCCGCGCGGGCGCGCTCCCCATTCGATTTCGGAGTTCGGGTTCAAGTGTTCACGTGTCAGGCCTCACTACCGACACTTGCCCAACGGCTTTTGTGCCAACAGGAGGACTGACACGTGCCCATAGGACAACACCTCACCCCGCTCCGGGGCGAGGGCGACAGCAACGGTTTGGCGTGGACAGCCAGGCCGACATATTTGATACTCGATGGTGTGGACGATGGGTTCATTACGGCATTGAGGCAGTGGGTTGGGCGGAGTGATCCGGCGAACCACTATCTGGTGGCTCTGGGCTCCGCTGCGGCGGATTCTAACCCACGTTCCAACGGCCCGTCACCCACGCTCAACCAAACTCAGCCATCGGGTCTAGGCCGTTCACACGCATGCAATTGGTTCATAGCTCGACTGGATTAGTTCATGTCACTGCTGCTACCGGGGCGCTGCTTCTTGGGCTTGGCGTTTTCCTCGCACGTAAAGGCACGCGCTTTCATAAACAACTTGGCTACGGCTACGTTGTTTCGATGGTGGTCATGAATCTGACGGCATTCCTTATTTACCGACTTTATCACCGCTTTGGGCCTTTTCACATCGCGGCGATCATCAGTTCAGCCACACTAGCGGCAGGCTTCATTCCAGTATTCCTGCGACGCCCACGTGACCGATGGCTTCCACTGCATTGGGAGTTTATGGCTTGGTCATATGTTGGCCTCCTTGCGGCAGCCGCATCTGAACTCGCCGTTCGATTGCCGAGAGCGCCCTTTTGGGGCGGCGTAGTTGGCGGCAGTATTGTTATCTTTGTGGCCGGTGGTATTATCATTTCACGAGCGCGCTCTAGATTTAACTGATTAGGAAACTTCAAAGGCCTCCTGAAGAGCTGGAAACGCAAGTGCTTGATTAATCGCTTTTCAGCCGCACCCACTTTTAATCACACCCAAACGGGCACCCGACCAAAAGTCGCGGTAGACAGTGAAAACAACCTTGCGTAGGATCCCCCCATAAGCGCTTATCGATTAATATTATTCCTCTTCACTGCCATGGCCCTTCAGTTGGCCCAGGCGCAGGAAACGAGCTTGAGCATCACCAACAACGGCGGACCAATGTCGGTGCGCTTGAGCGGCGAGGCGAGCCAGTTTTACCAGCTCCAGGCTGCCCCGGCGCTGACCGGCACGAACGGCTGGGTTCCGCTCCTGTCGCTGACGCTCACCAACGGCGCCCACGCCTGGTTCGACGCCGACTCAACCTGGATGGGCCGGCGCTTCTACCGGGTTGTCAAAATTGGCCCGCCGCCCGCGCCGCCAAGGGCACGCAATTTTAGCCTGATCGACCAGACCGGGAAGGTCCATGAGCTGCACTACCCCACCAATAAGAAGGCCATTGTGCTCATTTTCAGTGCGACCGGCAGCACCAACATCCAGCAGCGCCTCGCCAGCATCAAGGCGCTGCGCGACCAGTTCAGCGGGCAGGGGGTGGAGTTTTGGATGGTGGATGAGAGTGGTTCCGTGGATCGCTCCCCCCTCGTCAGCGAAGCGATCGCCCAAGGCAACGACCTCCCCGTTTTACATGACCGGGCGAGGATGGTCGCCAAAGACTTTGGGGTTACCACCGCGACGGAGACCGTGGTGGTTGACCCACGCACGATGACGGTTATTTACCGCGGTGAAATTGACGATCGCCGCGGGCCGGACGGAGTGGCCACCACCCAAAGTTTCCTGTCGGCCGCCTTGACCGAGCACCTGGCCGGGCGGGCGGTTACCATCCGAGATACCCGGGCCCACGGGGATTCCCTCTCCCTCCCGGCATCGTCAACGGTCTCCTACTCGGCGCGGATCGCACCTTTGCTTCAGAACAAGTGCGTGCGCTGCCACGCCCCGGGCAACATCGCCTATTGGGCCATGACGAATCACAGCGTCGTCCAACTTTTTGCGCCACTGATCCGCGATCAGGTCCTGGCCAGACAGATGCCGCCGTGGCACGCAGATCCGCAATTCGGGGTCTTCACCAACAACGCCGCGCTGACACCGTCGGAAGTGACCGACTTGCTCCAGTGGATCAGCGACGGTGCGGTCAAGGGCGCGGAGCTGGATCCCCTCACCAACAGCCCCAGTGCGGGCGGATTTCCTTTTGCCTGGCCGGCGGCGCTGGGCACGCCGGACGTCGTCCTGTCCATCCCGACGCAGAGCCTGCCGGCCTCCGGCGTGATTGCCTACCGCTACCTTGATGTGCCATCGTCGTTGGGGAGTAATGTCTGGCTGCGGGCAGCCGTTGTGAAACCAGGAAACGCCGCCGTGGTGCATCATTGCCTCGTCTACACGGGCACCTCGAGTTCGCTCATGGGGTTGGATGGCTATTTTGCCGGCTACGTGCCAGGCGCGGAGCCGGTGACGTTTCCATCGGGAACCGGCAAACTGCTTCCCCATGGCACCAGCCTGCGCTTTCAAATGCATTACACCTCAACCGGACAGCCCGAGACGGACACGACGCAAATTGGCCTTTACTTCGCCACCACCACCCCGGCGTCCGAACTACAGACGCGCTCGGCGTACGATCCGCTGTCCTTCCTCTCCTCATTTTTCTATTCGATTCCGGCGGGCGCGGCGAATTACCCGGCGACGACCGCGCAATACAATTTTCCGGCCGCGGTCTGGCTTTATGAGCTGAGTCCGCACATGCACTATCGCGGTTCTTCATTCAAGTATGAGGCGGTGTATCCCGGCGGTGCGCGCGAGGTGCTGCTGTCGGTGCCGAAGTACGATTTTCACTGGCAGACCCTCTACCGTTTGGCGCAACCAAAACTCCTCCCGGCGGGCACCGCCATTGTTTGCACCGGCACCTTTGACAACTCGGTGCTGAACCGCGACAATCCCAATCCCGCCCAGACGGTCATTTTCGGCGAACAAACCACCGACGAAATGTTCATCGGGTACTTCAACTTTTCGGTCGCGCCATAAGCCGAAGCCAGTCAGTTAAAACCCAATTCTGAAATGGAAGGGGGAGCGCGTGCCCGCGAATCGCGTTGCCGACCCGCAGCGGAAAGCGCTATCTTCAGCCCACCATGAAATCCATTGTGATGTTTGCCGTGGGCGGTGCCGCGCTGGTGGCTCAAACCATTTCCGCCGCGAATTACACGCCGGCGCGCCGCGATCTCGGTTTTCCCGTTTATACAAACAACCCGCCCGGCAAACAGATCACCGGCCAGCACGCCCCGGCCAGCACCCCGGCGCTTTCGCCCGCGGAGGCCCAGAAGAAGTTCACCCTCCCGCCCGGCTTCGAGATCCGCCTCTTTGCCAGCGAGCCGGAGGTGGTCAACCCCGTCGCGATGACCTGGGACGAGCGCGGCCGACTCTGGGTGGTGGAACTTTATGATTACCCGCTCGGTACCAAGCCCGGCGAAAAAGGCCGCGATCGCATCAAAATTCTCGAAGACACGGACGGCGACGGCAAGGCCGACAAAGTGACCGTCTTCGCGGATGGATTGTCGCTGGCCACCGGCCTGTTGCTGGGCAACGGCGGGGCGTACGTCGGGCAGGCCCCGGACTTTTTATTTCTGGAAGACACCCAAGGCACCGGCAAGGCGGACAAGCGGACGGTATTGAAAACCGGGTTCGGCCTGCATGACCGGCATGAGCTGCTCAACGGTTTCACCTGGGGTCCGGACGGCTATCTCTACATGACGCATGGCGTCTTCACGCTTTCCAATGTCAAGGATCCGAACAATCCCGCCGACACCGGCGTGACCATCAACGCCGCCGTGGCGCGCTTTCATCCGCTGACCCGCAAGTTTGAAGTGTTCGCGGACGGCACCAGCAATCCGTGGGGCGTTGACTTTGACCGCGCGGGCAATGCGTTCCTCAGCGCGTGCGTGATCGACCATATGTTCCACATGGCCCCGGGCGGGATCTATGTGCGGCAGGGCGGCAGTCCGGCGAATCCCTACGGTTATGATCTGTTGCCGAGCATCGTGGATCATCGCCATCACATGGCGGCCTACGCTGGCGTTCAGGTTTACCAGGGCGACCAGTATCCGGCGGAATATCGCGGCACAATTTTCTGCGGAAACATCCACGACAACGCCGTGCACCAGGACCGGCTCACGCCCAACGGCTCGAGTTTTAAATCGTCGTTCATCCGTGATTTTGTCCGGGCCAACGACGGCTGGTTCATGCCGGTCAGCCAGCAGATCGGCCCCGATGGCTGCCTTTGGATCATGGATTGGTATGATAAATATCCGTGCTACCAAAACGCCAACGCCGACCCGGCCGGCGTGGACCGCGAGCACGGCCGAATCTGGCGCGTGGTTTATACCGGCCAAGAGCCGGGCAAACCCGTGCCGCCGCGTCCGGAGCTAAAGATGAATTTGAGCAAATCCAGCAACCCGCAGCTGGTGTCCCTGCTGGCGCATCCCAATGTCTGGCAGCGAAAAACGGCGCAGCGATTGTTGACCGAGCGGTTCGCCGGCCGGCCGGTGACGAAGGAGGTTTTACCCACGGCGGTGGCGTTGCAAAAACTGCTCGCCGATGGGCCCACGCTGGAGGCCCGGCTGGCGGCGCTCTGGACGTTGCACGGCACGATGATCTTGAACGACGTGATCCTTGGAAAATTTACCGATGACAAAGACCCGGTCATTCGCACCTGGATCGCCCGGCTCACCGGCGAGCGCGGTCTCGCTTCGGAAGAAGTCCTGGCCCGGCTGGACAAGCTGGCCCGGGACTCCGATGCGTCCGTGCGGCTCGCGGTGGCCACGGCCTGCCGGCAGTTTGTGTCGAGTTCACTGACGGTCAATACCCCGGTGATCAGCGAGTGGGCGGAGGCCAACGTGGGCAAAGTTCTGGCCACGCTCGTGGAAAAATCTGCGGCCGGAAACGACCCACTGATTCCGTTCATGATCTGGATGGCGTCCGAGCCCAAAATTGCCGCCCATCCGCAGAGCGCCTTCGGCTGGCTCGCCCAGAGCGGCCCCGCCACCATGCCCCTGAGCGGGCAACTTGCCTACAAAACCATGCGGCGCGTCTGTGATCTGCAAAATCCCGCGCACCTGGATGCGGTGGTGGATTTCCTGCTGGCCCTGCCGCCGGGCGAGGCGCTCGCGGCCTACGCCCTGAACGGATTGGTGGATGGCCAGAAAGGCAAGGCGCTGCGCCCGAATAAATCGACGGCGGAATTGTTCACCAAGCTGCTGGCGAGTCCGCGAGCCGATATCGTCGCCCATGCCCAGCGTCTGGGGGCGCTCTGGGGCGATGCCACCGCCCTGCAAAGCAGCCTTAACCTGGTCAACGACGCCCAGGCCCCCGTGACCGAACGCATCAAAGCCGTCCAAGCCGTGCGCCAGTTGAAAAACGACGCCGCCCGCAGCGCGATGGTGAAAGTTCTCACGCAACCCAACCCCGAGAGCCTCGCCGTCGAAGCGGTGCGCGCGCTGGGCGAAATCGGCGGCGATACCGTGGGCGATGAAATTGTCCAACATTGGAAAGCGTTTACGCCCGCCACGCGCCGCGCCGCCGCCGAGGTGCTGGCGTCGCGCCGCCGCTGGGCGCTGGCGCTGCTCGCCGCCATTGAGGGGAAGGCGGTTTCCGCGAGCGAGATTCCCGCAACCGTCATCCGCACGCTCGGTCAGTCGGGCGACGAAGTGGTGCGGAAGCGCGCAGCCAGCGCCATCGGGCGCATCCGACCGCCGGACACGGACAAGCTCAAGCTCATGGCCGTCAAGAAGCAGATGATTCTCAACGGGGCAAAGCCGGATTTGAAGGCAGGTTATGAACTGGCCAGGAAAACCTGTTTCAACTGCCACAAGCTGCACGGCGAAGGCGCGGACGTTGGCCCGGATTTGACCGGCGTGGGCCGTTCCACACTTGACGCGTTGCTGGCCAACGTCATTGATCCAAATCAAATCATCGGCAAAGGCTACGAGAACGTGGAGGTGGAAACCAAGGATGGCCGGAGCATCAGCGGCCGGCTGGTCGAGGACACCAATGTCCGCGTGAAACTCATCTCCGCCGGTCCGAAGGAGGATGTGATCGCGCGCAGCGACATCGCGAAATTGCGGGTCAGCGAAATCTCCGTGATGCCCGAGGGGTTGGAGCAGATGCCCGACGAGGATTTTCGAAACCTGGTCGCCTTCATCCTGAATCCGCCCGGCGACCAGCAGCCGTTCAACTGGCACAACGAGGAAACGCCCGTCGCGCCGAAGAAAAACGCCGCCGTGTTTCCGCCGGTGGACCGGGAATCCGTGGCGCTCTGGAATCCA
>JAYTXL010000074.1:0-7418 GCA_043742955.1 Verrucomicrobiota bacterium
TTTTGCGCGCGTAGCTCAATTGGATAGAGTGTCGGCCTCCGAAGCCGCAGGTTGTGGGTTCAACTCCCGCCGCGCGCACCATTTCAAACCAGCCGGGCACAACGGGTCAGGCGGAAGCGTTGGTAGACAAAAAACTAGACCCGATGCGACCGGGATGACGGGCAGCGTCCGGCGAGCTATTCATGTATAAAAAGGCATACATTCCGCAGGAAGAAAAAGTGCACGAGGTTTCGGAAGCCGATCTGCCGCCCACCGCAAAGCGGATCCTGATGTTGGAAGACGATGTTGAATTAGCGGACTTGCTGAAGGCTCATTTGGGATCGCAGGGTTACTTAGTAAGCTATGTGAAGAGCGGGGTGGAAGGATTAAAGCTCATTATGATGGGCGAATTTGATGTCGTTTTGTGCGACATGATGATGCCGAATCTTTCCGGCGATATGTTTTACCTGGCGGTGGAGCGAATCAAACCCCAGCTTTGCAAGCGCTTTATCTTCATGACGGGTCACAAGGGGGATCCGAAGATTGACGCCTTCATCCGGAAGGTGCGTGGATTGATGCTGTGGAAGCCGTTCGAGCTACATGACTTACAGGCGGCCATCGAGGCCATTATCAAGAAAAACTAGTCCAGTGGGATGAGGGGCGCCGGGTTCGCCAAGCCGCTGTCGCAGGTGCCCTGCGCAGACAATATTCAAACTTCCCTTTTCCGGGGCGACGCTTACACTGGCCGCCTTTATTCAAGCTCAACTACACTTAAGATTATGGCCGTAGATACCTCCGTTGTAGAAACCGTTTCCGCTCCGCCGCTGACGCCGTTGCGGCTTAAAAACAAACTGGCGGGAACGCCGCTGGGTTCACTCAAATACGCCACTACCGTCGAAGGCGCGACGGGGCAGAAGGTGACACTCGGGGATCCGCGCGCCACCCGGGCCCTGGTTGCCCTGATGAACGTGCATGCGGTCAACGGCGGCGCGGCCTGCCACTGGGGCGGTCCGGCGGCGTTTGCGGAGATCATGGCGGCCATTCATGGCGTGATGTTCGCGGAGAAAGCGCGTCCGTGGCACGAGGCTTATAATTTTGTGAATGACGCCGGCCACGCCGAAAACGGCATCTACGCATTGCGCGCCAATTACGGTTTTGACGGCCAGACCTTTGACAGCCTGAAAGGATTTCGCGGTATCCAGAGCAAGCTCACTGGCCATGGTGAATCGCATTTAAACCCCGAGGGCGTGCTGCTCTCCAATGGTCCGCTCAGTTCCGCCCTGCCGCAGGCGCAGGGCCTCGCGATTGGCGATCGGATTGCCCGCCGCGACCGCACCACCCTGTGCGTGGTTAGCGATGGGGCGTCGATGGAAGGCGAAGCCAAGGAAGCCTTTGCCGCCATCCCCGGTTTGGCGGCCAAAGGCCGGGTGAATCCCTTCGTGCTCGTGATTTCCGACAACGATACCAAGCTCTCCGGACGCATTACGAAGGACGCGTTTTCGATGGAGCCGACCTTCGAGGCGATGGATGACCTGGGCTGGGACGTGCGCAAAGTAGAGCACGGCCATGATTTGCAAGCCGTTTATCTCGCCGTCGAAAAAGCGGTGGCGGACGCAAATTTGAATTCTCACCAACCCGTCTGCCTGTGGGTGAAGACCATCAAGGGTTACGGGGTAAAGTCCACCATGGAGAACAGCGCCGGCGGCCATGGCTTTCCGCTGGCCAACGGCGAGAAAATCGTCGAATTCATCAACGAAATCTACAGTGGGCAGACGCCGGACGAACTGGCTCGCTGGGCGCAATCGCTGCGCGCCGAGTGGGAAAAGAAGGACGCCGACAAGAAGGCCAAAGCAGTGGCGTCGGCGGCGAATCCCGCGCCCGCCAAAGCGTCGGTAAAGACCGACAAAGTGCAGGCCGGGTTGGCCAAAGGCGCGGTGAAGGCCGCCCGCGAAGGCTATCCGGTCTATTCGGTCTCGTGCGACGTGCAAGGCTCGACGGGCATCAGCTTTTTCCAGAAAAGTTTTCCAGATCGCTTTATAGAAGTCGGGATTGCCGAGGCGAACATGGTCAGCACGGGCGCCGGGTTGTCGAAGGCGGGCTTTATTCCGATCGTGGACACGTTCGGCCAGTTCGGGGTCACCAAGGGCAACCTGCCGTTGACGATGGCGGCGCTGTCGCAGGCCCCGGTGATCGCGATGTTCTCGCACATCGGCTTTCAGGACGCCGCGGATGGGGCCTCGCATCAGGCCACGACGTATCTCGCGGCGACGAGCGCGATTCCGCACACGGTGGTCATCGTGCCTTCCTGTGCGGATGAAGCGGAGTCGTTGATGTATCAAGCCATCAAACGCATGGGCGATGCCCGGGCCAATGGCGGCGACGGCGAGTCCTACATTTTTTTCGTGGGCCGCGAAAATTATCCGATCTACTGGGTGGAACACGCGAGCTATGAGTGGGACAAGGCCCAGGTTTTGCAGGCGGGTGGCGACGTGGTGCTGATTGGCTGCGGGCCATTGCTCATCAAGGCGGTTGAGGCGGGAAAGAAGCTGGCGGAGCAGGGGATCAAGGCCACGGTCATTAACAATCCCTTCATCAATCGCGTCGATCTGGATACCATTGGCCCGGCGGTCAAAGCCTGCGGGGGTCGCGTGGTGACCATTGAAGATCATCAGATCGTTGGCGGCATGGGGGCGCAGGTTTCCCATGCGCTCTCCCAAGCCGGCATCGCCCATCGCGTCAAGACGCTGGGCATCGCGGGCGAATTCGGCCAGTCGGCTTACCTGGCGGAGGATCTCTACCAGAAGCACGGCCTGACCACGGCGAAGTTGATCGAGGCGGCGATGGAATTGATCGGAAAATAAACGGAGCGCAATTTCAAATCACTCCCGCGAACTCATCCAGTTCGCGGGAGTTTTTTTTGCCCGGCGGATTATTGTCGAATCACCCCGCCGTCTCCCCCATGGCGAGTGAGACCTCTCACCCCGCGTCAGCGCGGATCCGGGCGCTGGGATGGAGGCGGCAACGAAAGCCATGATTTCCACTTCCCCATGGGCGGGAGCAGGTTGGTTTGGTCACTTGTGCAGAGATGGGATTGGGCCAGACACGGACGTGGGGAGCGTGACTCCCTCGCCCCGGGGGAGGACGGGGTGAGGGGAATGCGGCGAGCTATTCCACGCAGGGAAAATATCCTCGCGACCTCTCGAATCGCTTTTCGGCTGCACCCACTCTTACTCACACACCGCTGGCACTCCCTCGAAAAACCGTCCTTTACAACCCGATGCAGAGAAAGTAACTCGTGTTGGATGACCGCAGCGCAAAAGCAATTCCCCGGCTTCGCGCAGAGCTTCAAAAACAAATTCCGATCACTCGCTGGCCCGGCGCTGTCGGCGAGCCTCGACGGCGCGCGCGCGCGGGCCTACGCGCCCGTGGATATTGCCCCCTTGGTGTGGTTTCGGGTGGTGTTCGGTTTGCTCATGCTGGTTGAGGTCGGCCGGTATTTTTCCCATGGCTGGATCGAGCGCTATTTCATGAAGCCGGCCTTCCTGTTCAAGTTCTACGGGTTTGGCTGGGTGCAGCCCTGGCCGGGCGACGGGATGAAGCTCCACTTCCTGGTCCTGGGATTGCTCGCCTTCTGCCTGACGGTCGGGCTTTTTTATCGTCTGGCGTCGGCGCTGTTCTTCGTGGGATTCACTTACGTCTTCCTCTTGGATCAGGCGAGGTATCTGAATCATTTCTACCTCGTCTGCCTCTACGCTTTCCTCCTGGCGGTGCTGCCCGTGCACCGGGCGTTTTCCTGGGACGCCTGGCGCCGTCCGGCATGGCGCAGCGGGACGGCACCGGCGTGGACGCTCTGGGTGCTGCGCGCGCAAATTTGCACGGTCTATTTTTTCGGCGGCGTCGCCAAGCTCAACTCTGACTGGCTCCACGGTGAGCCCATTCGCATGTGGCTCGCGCGCCGGTCGGAGTATCCTGTGCTGGGTGAGTGGTTCACGCAGGAGTCGGCAGCCTATTGTTTCAGCTATGGAGGCCTGTTGTTCGACCTCGGCATCGTGCCGTTGCTGCTCTGGCGGCGCACCCGCTGGTTCGCGTTTGGCGCAGCGGCGCTTTTCAACCTCACCAACGCGTGGATTTTTAGCATCGGGATTTTTCCGTGGCTGACGTTTGGCGCCACGGTGCTGCTCTTCAGCCCTTGGTTGCCGAAGCCGTTTCCGTCGCTGTGGGCCAGGCTTGATCCCATTCCAGCGGCGCGCCCGTGGCTCCCGCTCGCGCTCGCTGGACTATACTTTGCCGGACAAGTGTTTCTTCCGCTGCGTCACTGGCTCTATGTTGGCGATGTGCAATGGACGGAAGAGGGGCACCGGTTCTCGTGGCGCATGAAGCTTCGCTCGAAGACCGCCAGCCTCAAGCTTTACGCGCATGATCCAGATGGGGGTCAGACATGGCCGGTCGTACTGACCCATTACGTCAACCGGTCACAAATTCAGGAGGCGGGTGCCCGGCCCGACATGATCTTGCAACTGGCGCACCACGTGGCGGCAGATTACCGCCGCGGCGGGCACCCCCACATTCAGGTGCGTGCCCGGGCCTTGGTCTCGCTTAATGGACGCAACCCTCAACTGCTCGTCGATCCCGACGTCGATCTGGCGGCGCAACCGCGCAATTTGCGCCATGCCACCTGGCTCACTTTGCTTACCGTGCCGCTGAGTCAACGTCCGAGACCGGCCCGCGACCGGCCTGCTGAAAACCCCGATAATTAACGCCCATCCCCCAGAGGAAGATCTTGTCAGCGCATCGAGGAAGCCCTGACCCAATCCGGATCGGGAAATGATTTGGATGTTTCAGCATAAGGAATGAGCGGCCAGCCGGGGATAGCCAGCCCGACGGGTCGATTCCCCGATCAATGTCAACGCAGTCAGCGCAATCGAGATTGTCAGTGGCGCAAGTTTGTAGCAGATTGCCTGGAACGACGCGGGCATGGCTGGGACATTCAAATCATTGAAAGGACAATTCCTGCTGGACGGCGGGAAACTGCGCGGTTCTTGCTTCAACCGCTCGGTCGTGCTCATCTGCCAGCATGATCCGGAGGGCGCTTTTGGGCTGGTATTGAATCAGGCCAGTGGCAACAAGGTCGGCGAGATGGTGGTGGCGGATTTGCCGGACTCCCTCAAAAATCTGCCGTTGCATCTGGGCGGGCCCGTGCAGCCGACGGCGCTGAGTTTTCTGCATGCGTCGGTGTTCATGCCCGACGCTAACGTGCTGCCGAACTTGAATCTGGGTCATTCCCTCGACGCCCTGGTGGAGCTGGGAGAGTCGTTGCTCGCCCCCGACAATCGGATGCGGGTTTTCGCGGGTTATTCCGGGTGGAGTCCGGGGCAGCTCGAGGCGGAAATGAAACGGGAGGCTTGGGTGACGCACCCCGCGACCGTTGAATTGATCTTCGATCTCGAACCGGAAAAACTGTGGCAGGAAATCCTGCGCCACAAAGGCTGGCAATACCGGTTAATCGCCGACGGTCCGGAAGATCTGAGTTTGAATTAACGCGGATCGCAGGTGTCAGGACGCCGAACGGAGGAGAAATTAAACGGGGGATGATGTTCCATCCAGGCTGCGCTCTTCGTCATCAAATGGGCCAGGCGCTAAGGCTTTCTATGGCTCCACCAACTCGACGCCCAGCCCCAAGCCACGCCCAGCACCAGGCCGATGGTGTGCGCGGTGTTCGCAATGGGCCCCAGCAAGCCAGTGAAGCAAAGGCCGAACCAGACGATCATCAGGATGACATTTTGCTGGTCCATGAAGAGTCCGGAGCCCGGGTCAAATTTGGCCTTCATCCAAACGTAACCGAACAAGCCGTAGACCACGCCTGACATGCCACCAAAGCTGGGGCTGCCTGAAAAAACGTATTGGCCGAAATTGGAGACGGCGGCGATGACCACCACCAGCAGCGCCAGGCGACCGGAACTTTGCCGGGCCTCGATGAGGCTGCCCAGGCTGAAAAGCCAAAGCAGGTTGCCGAGAATATGCATTTCGCCGAAGTGAATGAACATCGGGGTGAGCAACCGCCAGATTTCACCGTGACGGATTTCGGGGAGACCCCGCAGCCACCGGACATATCCGCCGGACGTCTCGAAACTGGTGATGAACAGCGCTTGGATTGGCTCCAATTCCCGCCCCATTTTGGAAAGGATCGCCACGGCAATCGAGAGGGCGATTAATAGGAAGGTCAGTGGCCCGATGCCGTAGCTGCTCAAATTGGCGAACAGCTTTCGTCGGCTATATGGGCGCTGTTTCGCTTGCGTGTTCGCTGCTTTTTCGGCGCGCCGGATTTCGTTGGCTTGCGGTTCCAGGCCCTGGAACTCGGGCGCGTTGGGATTTTGCCGAAAGCGCGCCAGATGTTTCCGGGCTGGATCGAGGTGGTCTTCATCCACAATCCAAAGGGAATAGGTTCCGTCGCGCTCCGTCTCCAGTTGGTTGGCGATACCGCGCACCAGCAGGAAATCACCCAGGTCGCGGGCTTGGGTTGCGTTATCGAGATGGCCGATCAGTCGCATGTGGATTCAAGCATCAGCAAATCAGCGGCGGGCGCAATTCTTTTCACCACGGTTTCGCCATGGTCCGGGAAGCAACCCGGGGGCAGCGCTCGTCAACTCGCCCCCCCTTCGCCTGCCGTCGGGATTGGGCCTGCCTTGTAGCGCACGTGTCGGTTGATGGTCGTGTGTTGATGGTTGATGGCCGGAGCTGGCTGCATGGCTGGATCAACCATCAACCTTCAACGATCAGCCATTTCGTGGCCGGCGCGGACGGGTTCTCGCGGTGCAATAAGCGAAGCGGGGCCTTGCGTTAAAGTGCGCGAACACGGAACGGGTGAACGGCTGGGCGGAAATCCTGCATCGGTTTGGCGAGCCGGACGTCGGCCTAGCGGAAGGCGGGAGCGCGCCGACGCTGTTCATTCACCGGCGCTGCGGGCGGCTGCTGGAATGTCTGCCGGCGTTGCAACACGATCCGAACCGGCCCGAGGATGTGTTGAAGGTGGACGCGGACGAGGACGGCGTTGGGGGCGACGACACGGCGGATGCGCTGCGCTACCTGGTGGCGACCAAGGCGCGGAACGTGGTGCAGAGGAAATTAAGGGGGGTTTAGTAAAAAACGTTGTTTTCCTGGATCAAACGCGGCTTTTGTCGATAGAACCAACGCAGAAATCGGGCGGGGTCCTTAAACTCTGGCGGACAGGCTCCTCGTTGCAGATAACCTCCCTTAACGTCAACACCTCCCCAGTCCTTCAATATGTTTTCGCGAATGCGCCAAGCACTATTCTTGTATGTCCCGATATCCAAATGCTGCTTCAAACGTCCTGATCTGCTTTTGTTGGTGAACACGATTACCTCATTTTTGCCACCGCAACCGTTACGTGTATGAGTATTGCGGTGCCAATGCGGTTTCGG
>JAYTXL010000075.1:0-1612 GCA_043742955.1 Verrucomicrobiota bacterium
GCACCCACCTGGATGGGATCGATGCTGAACTCGCGGCCCGGCTTGCGAAGCAACAGGTGTTCTTCGTGGCCGAAGCTCCGCTGGGTGCGGATGGTCACCTCAACGCCTCGCCCAAAGGCGGCGATGGGTTTCATGATAAACGCGCCAGTGAACTCGTATCTGACAATCTTCCAGTCCGTCGGCTCACAAGAAATCAAAGGAGCATCGCCGGTCTGGCCGCGTTTGACGGGAACACCTGATGCAGCACGTCGGAGATACCCATGAATAGGACCATCATCGTTTGGATTGCGTTGCTCGGTGGCGCATGGTGCGTGAGTTGCCCCGCCCAAGCGCAGCCGACCAAACCATTGGTCTGCCCGGGACCGGCCGGGTTGCCAATCTCCCAAAACAAAGTGGCCGCCCAGGCGTTGTTTGATTCCTGGAAAACGCCCCTGCCGCCGTTCCGTGTCGTCGGGAATATTTACTACGTGGGCTCGATCGGGGTTTGTTCCTGGCTCATCACGACGCCGGAAGGACACATCCTGATCGACACCACGTTCGAAGATTCCGTTCCGCAAATTGCCCGTAACATCGAACAGCTCGGATTCAGGCCGACAGACATCAAGTTGATCTTGAGCAGTCACGCGCATGTGGATCACGTCGGCGGACACGCGGCGATGAAGCGTCTCACCGGCGCGCGCATAATCGCCGGCGCGGCGGATGCCCACATCATGGCGATGGGTGGCACGGATGATTTCAGCCCGTTCCCAAAGGAGCTGCTGGCCTACACGCCGGTGAAGGCGGACCGCATCGTCAAGGACGGCGAAGCGGTGTCGCTGGGCGGCGTGACGTTGAGGGCGCATCTCACTCCCGGCCACACCAAGGGCGCAACAACCTGGACCACGGACGCGAAGGATGGGGAGCACACTCGCCAGGTGGTATTCTTCAGCAGCCTGAGCCTCGTTGCCCCCACGCGGCTCGTGAACAATTCCGAGTACCCGAATATCGTGGACGATTACCGGGCGACGTTCAAAAAGCTGAAGGCGCTGCCGTGTGACATTTTCCTCGCTCCTCACGGCGATCAGTTCGGTCTGGCGCGGAAAATCCAACTGCTGAAACAGGGCCCAGGTTCCAATCCTTTCATTGATCCGGACGGCTGGCGCCGCCTGATTGGCAACGCCGAGAGCGACTTTCTGAAACAGCTTGCGGCCGAGCAGCCGGGCAAATGAAAAACGTAACGAGTGTCCGCACCATGACCCGCAATGTCGGCATCTACATTTTCGACGAGGTTGAAGTTCTCGATCTCGGCGGGCCGTTCGAGGTGTTCTCCACTGCATCCCGCATGAAGGCCCGTCTTGCGCCGGACGCGGGCAAGCCGTTCGAAGTCTTCACTCTTGCAGAAATTTTGCGTCCGGTGCGGGCGCGGGGCGGGTTGATGGTGCAACCGACTTTCGACGTCACCGATCATCCGACCATTGATGTGTTCATCGTGCCCGGTGGCGTGGTGACGGCGGAGTTGCAACGCGCTTCCATCATCGAATGGATTGCGCGCACGGCGGCCACGGCCCGCATCACCGCTTCCGTCTGCACCGGCGCCTTTCTGTTGGGCAAAGCCGGATTGCTGCGGGGAAAA
>JAYTXL010000076.1:0-15792 GCA_043742955.1 Verrucomicrobiota bacterium
CGCGGAGATTTTGACGGCGACGGTTTTGAGGATTCGCTGGTGTCGATGGTATTGTATGACGGGATTGGCCCCGGATGGTCGGACTATACCCTCCTCGTCACCCGCACCAATGCCCAGCAGAAATCGATCATCGTGGCCCCGTTCACCCTCCCGTAGCCCCCGCCCCTGCTGCTGGAAGCCGCGTGGACGATGGTACGAGAAACCAGCAAAAGCATGACAGCAGCCACCAGCCGCCGCATCGAGTCGAAACGATTCAGTTTCATATTATCAGCGAAACAGTTCGACCGTAATACCGATAGCCCTATTCAGGCGAGAATTTCCTCGCAGCACTTTACCTTGCTGGGCGAATCACTGTTCCCGGTTTGTCGCCGGCGAATTGTGACTCTAACCTGAAAGGTTGCCAGCCATTAGCCGGGGGTTGAGGGTAGCGATACCCCCGGACCGAATTGCCGTTGGATCGCACCCTGAATGGGTGCCAGAGTTGCGCGGAATGAGGGATCGCGCAGGCCGTGGGCGATCTCTGGCACTCCTTTCAGGGTGCATGAATCTGCGTTCTGACCGGGGGTGTTGCTCGCGGACTCGCTCCACCCCCGGCTAATGGCTGGCAAGCCTCCAGCTTGCTCAAATCCGTTTTCAACCTGCAAGAAACTGAGCCACGGCAAATCTCGCTAACCCAGCCAAACGGTTTTCTGCTTCATGCGCGTGCGTGGCCACTCATATACGACTTGGTGCGAACCTGTCTTTCCACTGAATTTCGCACCCAGCCTCTCTTCCCCGCGCTCACGCGATAATTTCCTTCACCACATGTCCATGCACATCGGTGAGGCGGAAGGGCCGGCCATCGAAGGTGTAGGTGAGTTTTTCGTGGTCGAGGCCGAGCTGGTGAAGAATCGTCGCGTGCAGGTCGTGCATGTGGACCTTGTCCTGCACGGCGAGATGGCCCCATTCATCGGTCTGGCCGAAAGCGAAGCCGGGCTTCACGCCACCGCCCGCAAGCCACACGGTGAAGCCGCCCGGGTTGTGGTCGCGGCCCGTCCCGTTCTTCTCCGCGTACGGCGTGCGGCCAAACTCGCCGCCCCACCAGACAATCGTGTCCTCCAACAGCCCGCGCTGCTTGAGGTCGGTGAGCAGGCCGGCAATCGGTTTGTCCACGGCGAGCGCGTGGTCCTTGTGCTTGGGCAGATTCGAATGCTGATCCCACGCGGGATTCGCAGTATTGTCGCCGTAGGTGACCTGAAGATAGCGGACGCCGGATTCGCACAGGCGGCGGGCCATGAGACATTGGCGGCCGAAATTATCCGTCGTCTTTTCGCCGATGCCGTAGAGCGCGAGCGTGGCGGGTGTTTCCTGGGCGAGGTCGAGCACGGTGGGCGCGTTGTTCTGCATGCGCCAGGCAAGTTCGTAGGAGTTGATGACGGCTTCCAATTCGCTGTCGCCGGGAGTTCGCTTCAATTGTTCCGCGTTCAATGCCTGCAAGAAATCAACCTGCCGGCGTTGCTCGGCGGTTTTCAACTGCGGGTTGGCCAGGTTGCGGATGGTCGCCTCGCTCGCCGGCGCGCCGGCCTTTCCCAAAGCGGTGCCTTGATACACCGCCGGCAGAAAGGCGTTGCCGTAATTGCGCGCGCCGCCATTGCCGGCGGAGGGTGAAATAGTGACGAAGCCCGGCAGGTTTTCGTTCTCGGTGCCGAGACCGTAATTAATCCACGCGCCCATGGAGGGGCGGATGAAGGTCGTCGAACCGCAGTGCAGGAACAGCGTGGCCGGCCCGTGCGCGATGCCTTCGGTGCTGAGGGAATGGATGAAGCAAAGATCGTCCACGTGCTTCGCCATTTCGGGGAACAAGTCGCTCGCCCAGCGGCCCGTCTGGCCGTGCTGCGCGAATTTCCAGAGCGGCTTCATGACGCGCTGCGACGAGCCTTCGCGCTTGCCGGTGTTCGCGATGAGCCGCGCGTCGTCGAAGTCGATCTTCTGGCCATCCTTCGCCTCCAGCAACGGCTTGTGATCGAAGGAATCCACATGGCTGACCCCCCCCTGCATGAACAGAAAAATGACGCGTTGGGCGCGCGCCTTGAAGTGCGGAGCTTTCGGCGCGAGCGGATTCATGGCGGCCCCGGCGCGCCGCGCGGCGAGACCGGCGAGGGCGAGGTAGCCGAAGCCGCACGCGGCGGATTTCAGCGCGTGGCGGCGGGTCAAAAGGGCGGAACCAGTGTTCGATCTGTGGTCCGCAGTCATGTTCACTTCCCTTGCCGGCCGGCGAGGGCGCGCAACGAACGGTTCACTTTCCTTTCGCTCGGAAACGCCCTGGCAACGTCCGGGTCGAGCACCACGACGTTGCTGCCAGCGTGGTAACGCTTCGCGTATTGGCCGCGGACTCCGGCACTGAAATCATATTCCGGCTTCAACTCCGGTTCCGGTCTAAGCATTTTCTTCAGATTGTCGCCTTTCATTTCTGCTCGCGGGTCTGGCACTGATGATGCGGACACTATCGCCACGTTCCGTGTGAACGACAACCAGCAATTTATCCCGATATGAACCGCCCAAAATGATGCGCCGCTCTTCGGCCTGTGAGTGCGCTTCGTCCGGAATCGTCAACGACAACGCGTCGCCAAAGACTGTCGCCGCCTCTTCGAAGCTCACTCCGTGCTTCCGCAAGTTCGACCTGGCCTTGTCCTCGTCCCATTCAAAATTCAGCGGCATGGCAAACTCGGTTCGACCGGCTAATTCACGTGACGGAAATCCATTGAGGCGAATAGCACCTGGTAAAACTGAGACCACACCGCCAGCCTCCGGGCTTCCACTTCCGTTCCTTCCCCCGCCACGCTCACGTAGCCAAGAGCGAGCTTCTTCTCCGCCGCAGTCGGCAACCGGCCCAGCGCCATCCGGTAGGCGTGCTCGATGCGGGCCGGATCTTCGAGCCGGGTTTGTCCCAGCGCCTTCTTCGCGGCAGCCGTCGCCTGCTCCAGCACAAACGGGTGGTTCATCATGAACAATGCCTGCGGCGCGACGGTGCTGGTGTTGCGCCGTCCGGTAACCATGCTGGGGTCGGCGAAATCAAACGCCTCGAACAATTCCGGCAATGCGTTGCGGAAAACCGGCGCGTAAAGACTGCGGCGCGTGTCCGTGTGTTTGTAGCCGTAGTCGGCGGCGGTGCCGGGCTTGATGGTCGGCCCGCCCAGGTCGAGTTGAAGCTGGCCGCTGACAAACAACATCGTGTCGCGAATGCACTCGGCGTCCAAGCGGCGGCGGTTCGCGCGCCCGAACAGACGATTTTCCGGATCAACGGATTTCGGATTGGAAGCGAGCCGATACGTCCGGCTCAACATGATTTCCCGCACCAATTTCTTCACCGACCACCCTTCGTCCACGAAACGGGTCGCCAGATAATCCAATAACTCCGCGTGCGACGGCGCTTCGCCCGTGGTGCCGAAGTTGTCCATCGTGCGCACCAACCCGACGCCCAGCAGCCAGTGCCAGACGCGGTTGGCCATCACGCGCGCCGGGAGAGGATTGTCACGGCGAACCAGCCATTCGCCCAATTCGAGTCGCCCGCTTTGTTTTGCCGGAATCACCGGCGGCGTGCCGAAAGTCGCCACTTGCAGAAATCCGCGCGGTGCTTTGTCGCCCAGGTTGTGGACGCTGCCCCGGATATGGATCCGGGTATCCTCCACGTCGTCGGCTTCCTTCACCGACATGACGCGCGGGCGCTTCGGGCCGGATTCGGTGAGGCGCTTCAACTCGCTTTCAAGCTGCTTCAGATCCTCGGGGGAGCCCTGGACTTTTTCTTTGGCGGATTTCACCGGCTCAGCCTGCCCATCCAGCAACTCCACTGGAATGAACTGCACGGCGTCCGCCACGACGTGGCCCTGGGTGCCTTCGTTCGCCACGATGACAAACCCTTGTCCATTGAGTTCGAAACGATGCCGGCCGAGGGACCGAAAACGCCCTTCAATCGGCGGGGTCTCGCGCTGGTTGATGTGCAGGGTCTTTTCGCCATCCGCACTGAAGACGGTGACCGGGACGTCGGTCGCGCGGTTCGTGTACGCCACGTAGGCGAGCCGCACCTCGTATTGGCCCGCGTGCGGGAACTCCGGAAGAAACGTGAGCGTCTTTGTCCCCTTCCCGTTGTCACCGTCGTAAACATAGCCAGCGCCGATGAAGTTACCGGTGAATTGCGATTTCTTCCATTCGCCCACCACCTTGGCCTGCGTGTCGTCCACCACCACCCCGGGCAGATCCTTCGCCGCCAGCGCCCCGGGTTTCAGGCTCGAGCTGCCCGTGGCCGCCGCGAACTTTGCCGCCGCATCCTTTGCCGCTTTAATCCTCGTCTGCAAGGCGGCGACCTGCCTTTCGTGGTTTTTGAAAACCTGCTCCGGCTCCGGATCCAGCGGCAATGGAAACTCCAGCCAGCCCGACACATTCGCATTCGTAAGGGTGGTCGCGCTGCGCAAAATGCCGGCCAGCGCGTAATAATCACGCGTCGGAATGGGATCGAATTTGTGATCGTGGCAGCGTGCGCACCCGATGGTTTGCGCCAGGAATGCCTTGCCAATGGTATCGAGCTGCTCATCCACCACATCCATGCGGAGCTGCGCCTTGTCCTGCTCTTCGAGGTTGGAATTGCCCAGCGTGAGAAACGTGGTGGCCGTGAGCTGACGACGGCGTTGCGCCAATGAATCGGCGGTCAACAAATCGCCAGCGACTTGTTCCTGCACGAAGCGGTCGTAGGGATAATCCCGGTTGAACGACTCGACGACATAATCGCGATAGCGCCAGGCCTCCGGAAAAACAAATCCGCGCAAGGTCAGCGATTCGGCGTAACGCACCACGTCGAGCCAATGCCTTCCCCAACGCTCTCCAAATTGCGGCGCGGCCAGCAGTCGGTCGACCAAGTGGGCCACGGCATCGGACGACTTGTCCTTTAAGAATTCGTCCACCTGCGCCGGGGTCGGCGGCAGGCCTGCCAGATCGAAGTAGATGCGGCGCGCGAGCGTGGCTTTGTCCGCGTCGGGGGCAGGCTTCATGCTTTTCGCTTCCAGCTTGGCGAGAATGAAACGGTCAATGTCATTGTGCGCCCAGTTTTTGTTTTTCACCGGCGGCGGCGCGGTTTTCTTGGGTGGCTGATACGCCCAATGCTTGCGTCCTTCCTCGATGCTCAGTCCGGTTTTCTTCGTGGTCGCGACGGCGCTGCCCGTGCGTGGATCGGGCGCGCCGAGCTTCACCCATTTTTCCAGGTCGGTCACCTGCTCGGTGGAGAGTTTTTTCTTCGGCGGCATTTGAAATTCCTTGTCGCGATAGCGCACGGCGGTGATGAGCCGGCTCGCTTCCACGTCGCCCGGCACAAGCGCGGGGCCGCTGTCGCCGCCCTTGGCCCAGCCCGCGCGCGTGTCGAGTCGCAAGCCGCCCTTGGTCTTTTTCTCCGCGCTGTGACATTCGAAGCAGTTCTGCGCCAGCAACGGCCGGATTTTCTTTTCAAAGAAATCCACTTGATCCGCTGGCAGGCTCTGCGCGGCCGCGTTCACGACCAGGAGCCCGCCGAGCGCGGCTGCAAGGAGACAATGATTTTGGGCCGACAGCATGAAATGAATCGAACCACAAACTAGAGCCGGCCCCGCACCCCTTCAAGATGAAAATCCGCGTGGCAGGCGAGCGCGCCGCGCAATTCAATCTCCCGCAATTGGATCCCCACCTTCGTTCGCCAGCCGGTCACTGAGTTGCGCCAGCCGGAGTACTTGGCAGGCATTATTGTATTGAATTCTGCCAGAAATCGATGTAGCCATTACCCCTGCACATGCACACGATGACCATCCAGCTAAATGACGAGCTGAACGGGCGGTTGGAAGAGCTTTGCCGAAGGACCAAACGCAGCAAGGTGGAATGGCAGCGCGTCGCCTTGGAAAACCTGCTCGAAAGCCAATTTGTTTCCGCCTATGACGGACTGGTGGGGCTGGAATCAACGGTGGACCTTCCGTTTGACGCCCGGGACCACAAACGCGCCTTCAAGTCGGCGATGCTTAAACGCCATGCGTAAGACCATCGTGGATGCCGGGCCGTTGATTGCGATTTTCAAGAAGTCTGACCCAGACAAGGCATGGGCGACAGAAATGTTGCGCCGTCTGGCCGCGCCGATCTACACCGTGGAGCCGGTCATAACCGAAGTAGCCTATTTTCTGCAGGCTTCAGGGCAGCCTTGGATTGCGTTCCTGGATCGATTGAACAAGGGGAAAATAGTGGTGCCTACATCCTTGGCGGATTTGAGCGCTGCGGCGATACGATTGGCGGAGAGTTTTCCGGATGCGGACCTCGCGGATGCAGCCATCGTGGCGCTTTATGAAAAACAAGCCGATGCCATCGTGGTAACACTGGACACGCGCGACTTCTCGAAATACCGGACGTCCAAACGGAAGGTGATCAAGTTCACTTCACCCGAAACCTCAAGAGACTTTCTCCGGTAGGGTTCGCACCGGTATTGCGGTTTACGCCAGGAGGGTTCCGCCCGGGAAGCCGCCCGGTGGATATTCCTTCCAAGCAGTTCACCGGTTTGGTTTCATAAGGGCGTGATCAAGCCTGCGCTTCCAAGAATCTGTAGTGCATGTTCTCGTTCAGGCAGTGCGGCCTCATAACGATGTCCGGCGAAATGATTGAGCTCCTGCTCGGATTCGACTGCGATGCACCGCCAGCAGGATGTTATTCCCATAAAGAGCACTATTGGACTATCCAACCACGTGCTGAGTATAGACACGACGCTCAGCGGGGCTGGCTTTGTGTGGGAGGGCCGGGTGTCGATGGGATCGAGTTTGGTCTGTTGCGGGGGCGGAAAGGTGTCTTTGCCTATTATCCCATCACCAGTATGTGGAGAAGGCGGCATCGGTTACGGAGTTGATCAGGGGGTGGATCAGCGGAGAAATAACCGTATGAGCGAGCACCCCAGCAAACCGAAAACATTGCTGCAAGCAAAAGCCTGACCCACTTTTCGGGACCGCTTTTCAGGGCTCGACGGCGCAACCGGATTTGTGTTTGTTCAAATCATGCACGTTCCTCATTTATCCAATTGGCCTTTCCTGTGGCTGCATCTCTCCATCTGCCTGTTCGCGACTCCCTTGTTCGCGGCCGAAACCGCCCGGCCCGAACCGAAGCCCGTGCCGCGCATGCAAGCCGTGCCGCAGCCGGACCACCAGATTTCCTTTCAGCGCGACGGCGTGGAGATCGCCCGTTACCACTTCGGGCCGACGCTGAATCGTCCGTTTGTTTTTCCGCTGATCGGTCCCGCCGGCCGTTCGGTCACGCGCCTCGGCCATCCGCGCGATCCGGAAGGCCATAGCCATCACAACTCGTTTTGGATTTCCCACAACGACGTCAACGGCGTCAATTTCTGGGGCGACACGGGCACGAATGTGGGCCGCATCGTGCATCAACAAATTCAACAGCTCGCCGATGGTCCCGAGGCCGCCGCGATTCAAACCGTCAATGCGTGGACGGACAAAACGGGCAAGGTGCTGTTGAGCGAACGTCGTCGCACCACGGTGCAATGGCTGCCCAACAACGAATGGCTGCTGATCCTCGATCTGCAACTCGAAGCGAAAGGCGAGGCGGTGACGCTCGGCAAATCCGCGTTCGGCATGGTCGCCGTGCGCGTGGCCAAGACGATGGGTGTCAATGACGGCGGCGGCACAATCCGCAACTCCGCAGGCGGCGTGAACGAGCAGGAGGTTTTCTGGAAACCTGCCAAATGGATGGATTACTCCGGCCCCATCACCGCCACCGCGACCGAGGGCGTGACGCTGTTCGATCACCCGGCGAATCCGAATCATCCGTCCGTCTTTCACGTGCACGACGACGGCTGGATGGGCGCGTCGTTGACCTTCACCGGCCCGCGCGTCATCGAACCCGGCCAGTCGCTACAACTGCGCTACGGCCTTTACGTCCACGCCGGCAAGCCAGCGGTCGAGCAACTGCAAAAACGTTGGGAGGACTTTTCCCGCGAGCCGGTGTTCGAGTTTAAGGCAAAGAGCAAATAGTCGGCGTCCGCTTTCGGCTGAAAGCTGGATTGGTTCAAGCTGGGGGGGGAACCTCGGCCGCTGCCGAGACATCGCTACGGCGCGTCCACCAAGCGGCGCGCGACGGGGGTTTTCTCCCACTTGTTCAGCAGCGTTGCGACCGCCACCGCCGCCGGTTGTGTTTCGTTCAACATCGTTTCCACCAGACGAAGATCTGCACTCCTCCCCCAGCTCGTGAAATTTCAAGTCAGGATGTCCCTGATCACCTTGCCGTGCACATCGGTCAGCCGGCGGTTGATCCCGTTGTGATAAAAGGTCAACTTCTCATGGTCGAGGCCGAGCAGGTGCAGGATCGTCGCGTGAAAGTCCGGAATGATGACCTTGTTCTCACCGACGAAATACCCCACCTCATCTGAGGCGCCGTAGCGATAACCAGGCTTCACGCCCGCGCCCGCGAGAAAACACGTGAATGCGGTGGGATGATGATCGCGTCCGGGGGCATCAATGCCTTGGGTCGAGGGGCTGCGGCCGAATTCCGTGCTCCAGACGACGAGCGTGTCCTCCAGCATCCCGCGCTGTTTCAGATCCTGGATGAGCGCGGCGACGGGCTTGTCCATCGTAGCCGCCTGGGTGTTGTGGTTCTCCTTCAGGTTTTCGTGTCCATCCCAATTGATGCGCGGACTGCCGAAGGCGCCGCCGTTGAAAATCTGCACGAACCGCACGCCGCGTTCGAGCAGCCGGCGCGCCATCAGACAATTCTGCGCGAATCCCTTGTTCGCCTCCTCGCCGATCCCGTAGAGCTTTTTCGTGGCCTCCGTTTCGCTCGCGAGGCTGGTGGCCTCGGGAATGCTCACCTGCATGCGCGCGGCAAGTTCGTAGGAACGGACACGCGCGGCGAAGGCGCCCTCGCCGGGATTCGCGCCTGCGAACTCGCGATTCATCGCCGCCAGCAATTCCATATCCGCCTTGCGGGCATTGGCGGGAATTCCTGCGGGTGTATTCAAGTCCGCGACGAGTTCGTGCGACTGCGTGCGAAACGGCACGCCCTGATGATTCGCGGGCAGGAAGCCAGCTGTCCAGTTGATGGAACCGCCGGCAATGAGGCCGCGTGGATCCGGCAGCACCACGAACGACGGGAGATTTTCATTCTCGGTGCCCAGCCCGTAGCTGAGCCATGCGCCCATGCTGGGAAATCCATTCAGGGTGAACCCGCTGTTCATCTGAAACGTCGCCGGGGTGTGATTGTTGCTCTTCGCGAACATCGAATGGATGAAGCACACGTCGTCCGCACAGCCCGCGAGATGGGGCAGCAGGCTGCTGACCCACGCGCCGCTCCGGCCATGCTGACGAAACTCATACCCGCTTTTCATCAGCTTCCCGGGCTGACCAAAGAAGCCGAGGTTCTCGCCTTTGCCCGCGAGTGTCTGGCCGTTCATTTTCTCCAACTCTGGCTTGTAATCAAAGGTGTCCAGATGACTGACGCCCCCGCAGCAAAAAATTTGGACAATGCGTTTCGCCTTCGCCGGAAAATGCGTCGCGCGCGCTGCGGTGACCGGGCCCGGCGCCGCCCCCCGGGCCTGCTCTCGATGAAGCAGCCACGCGAGCGCCACTCCGCCGATGCCGCCGGCAGTGTTCCCCAGAAAATGACGGCGCGAAAGGAGCGGCGGGGCGGTTGGCGGGTGGTTCCAGCTATTGGACATAAACGAACTCGGTTGAATTGAGCAGCGCCCAGCAGACGCTGACCAGACCGCGTTCCTGCGCGGCGGCGGTGGCCCGGGTGGCTTCGGCGGGGGTCGCCGCCCGCCCGAGCGCCAGACGATACGCGGATTGAATCGCCCCGGGAACCTCGTTATTCGCCTCCTTCATCGCTCGCTCGGCCAATTGGGCGGCCTGCCGTTGAACGAAGGTGTTATTCATCAAGCCGAGCGCCTGCAAGGGCGTGGTCGTGACGCTGCGCCGCGGCGTTTTCACGGAGGGATCCGGACAATCGAAAGCGTCCAGCAGCGGTTCCTTGCCGGAATTGACGTTCATGCGATAAACCGTCCGGCGGTTAAACTCCGGCCCCACCTTATCCATCGGTGCGACCACATTCGCCGGAAACCCCAGCACGTCGAACGGCCGATAGCTCGGTCCGCCCAACTGCAAATTGATCTGCCCACTCACGGCCAGCATCGCGTCGCGCAACACCTCCGCCTCCAGCCGACGTGCTGGAAAACGCCAGAGCAGCTGGTTGTCGGCGTCGAGGGCGGCAGCGCGCCGGAAATAGCCCGCGGCCGATTCACCCTTCTTTAGCGAGGCGACCTTCGCCTTGCCCGCCGACAGATTGCTCATTGCGGTTTCACTGGAACTTTGCCGGTAGGTCGCTGAATTCACGATCAACCGGTGCAGCTCCTTCACGCTCCAGCCACTCGCAATGAATTTCGCCGCGAGCCAGTCGAGCAACTCGGGATGGCTCGGCCGCGCACCGCTCACGCCGAAATCATTCGGCGTCGCCACCAAGCCCTGTCCAAAATGAAACTGCCAGACGCGATTCGCCATCACGCGGGCCGGGAGCGGATTGCGCGGGTCGGCCACCCAGGCGGCAAACTTCAACCGCCGCTGCGCCTCGGGCGCATCCGCCGCCAGACCAAAATCCGGATCCAAATCCACAATCGCGGACAGCGCCCCGGGGGTCACGATTTCGTCCGGCGATTTCACATCCCCGCGCTTGAGCCGTCTCGTCGGCGCCGGCTGCACGCGCGTACCCGCGTAGGAAACCGCCACCGGCAACGGCTTGAGCGCGGCCAGCATTTCCTGGGAACGCTGCAGGCTCTTCACGGCGGCATCGCGCGCGGCGCGTTGCTCCGGACTGAGACCGGCGAGGATTTCCGATTGAGTCAGCGAAAAACCCGCAGCCCGGAAGGACGCCGCGACCTCCGCCGCGCTCAGCGCCCGGTCGTAGAGTGCCGCCTGCATGATCCCGCCCGTGAGCCAGGGTCGACCACCGCCCTTGTGCCGCATCCCGAGCACGACGTGCGCGTTGCCCGCTGAAAAAGTCTGCAGTGGACTGCCCGGCGTGTAGGCCGCGCCGTAGGGTTCGCCGTTGCGAAAGACCGCAATGCTATTGTCGGCGCGATACACGATGGCGACCTGAACCAGGGTTTCCGGGGTGGCCGTTTCCTCCGGCGCATCCAGATCCTTGGTGCGCGCGAAGCCGGCACTGCCGGCCATCCACTTCTTCGGCTGTCGTTCACCAAACACGATGGCGTCGAACTGGGTGCCGTCCCCGTTCTCGATGGAAATCGGCGCGCCGCCTCCCTGCTTCAAGTCGGCGAGCGACACCCACGCCTCGAGCGTCTTCTCGCGGAGGTCGCGGGTGAGTGGAACCGTTTGATAAAATGCGCCTTCCTGCTTCAGTTGCAGACGGCCATTGGCCACCGTCGCGCCGCCCTGCAAGGTGCCGGGCAGGAGTGCATCGTTCCCGCCCTCAAATGTCCAGCGCGCGAAAGCCGTCGGCCCCGGTGGTGGCTGTCCCACGGCCCGCTTCGCCACCGCCAGCTTCCGGCCCCCGGCTTCAAGACGCGTCACCTGCTGCTGCGCCGCCACGATTTCCTTGGTGAGAGCCGCGAGGCGTTCCGCTCTCGATTTCGATTCCAACGGATTATTTATGGGTCGCTCGCCATGCTTCACTCCCTCAAAAACCGATTTGACGCGGTAATATTCCTCGTGCGGAATCGGATCGAACTTGTGCGTGTGACACCGGGCGCAGTTCAGGGTGAGGCCGAGAAACGATTGCCCCACGACCCCCAGCAGGTCCTCCAATTCGTCCTCGCGCGTGATGGCTTTCTGGGTCGCATTAGCCTGCGCATTCCCCGCCTCGTCCCAGGGCCCGCACACCAGCAGACTCGTACCCACAATCCCGTCGCTCGTCACCGGCTCCAACACGTCGCCCGCGATCTGCTCCTGCATGAACCGGTCGTAGGGCTTGTCGTCGTTGAAACTCTTAATGACGTAATCCCGATAATGCCACGCATTATTGCGCAGCTTGTCGTATTCGAAACCCTGGCTCTCGGTGTATCGCGCAATGTCCAGCCAATGCCGGCCCCACCGTTCACCATAGCGCGGCGACGCCAGCAATCGATCGACCAGTTCCTCGTAGGCCTTCGGTGACTTGCTCTGGACAAACTCGTCAATCTCCTGCGGTGTCGGCGGCAGCCCGATTAGATCTAAACTGAGTCGCCGGATCAGCGTGGCGCGGTCTGCCGCTGGCGAGAGCGCCAGACCGTTCGTGGCCAGACGGGCCGTAATAAAGGCATCAATGGGGTTCGGGTGCCTGCCATTCGACGGTACCTGGGTCGGCACCGGCGGCGCTTTAAGCGGCTGCAGCGACCAATGCTTGCTCCGCACGCGGGCTGACCGGGCGTCCGCCGGCCACTGGGCACCCTGATCAATCCAGGCGCGCAGTAAACCCACCTCCCGCGCGGTGAGGCGCTCGCCCTTCGGCGGCATGACGGCCTCGGGATCCAGTCCGGCCACGAGCTGGATCAGTTTGCTCTCCGCGCTTTTCCCGGGCACAATGACCTTGCCGGAATCGCCGCCGCGCAGCGCCAGGGCCGGCCCATCGAGCCGCAGGTCCGCCTTCTGTTTTTCCGGCCCGTGACATTTGAAACAGCGACTGGCCAGAAGCGGCTCGATGTCACGGGCAAAATCGACCGGCGCGGTGGCCGCCGGCGGGAGTTGGGAAGGGGTGCTATTTTTTGCATCGGCCGCGCGGACAGGAGCTGCCTGTGCCATCATGAAAACCGCAGTCAACGGCAGCAGGCACCGGGGCCGGACCTGGCTCCAGCGTGTTTTTCTTTCCAGGTGAGCTCGGAATTCCATACTGCTGGCGGGCCGTTCCATTGCCCGTTCATCCGTTGAATCGCTGAGCCGCGACCCAAACACCCGCGACCATCCGTTGACCCGGCAGTTCCACTTGGAGCATGAAAGGCTGCTTGAAAAGCGCGCGCATGGTGGCTGCTGCTTGAAAAAACGCACCCGGGTCTATTTGACCGAATCCAGCGCGGGAGCTGTTTCGCCCGCCCGCTTCCGGACCGGCATGATCGCGCAAGCTTCCTGGCAGCCAAAGAGCCGGCTCAACACCAGCCGGTTTCGGGCCACCCACATATAAAACTTTTCCGCGACCCAAATCACGCCGGGAAACCAGAGCACCAACGCGACGGGCACCAGCAGCGGGAGGCGCATCCCGGCGTAGCGGATGCAGCGTGCCCCCCGATAAATCCGACCGTCCTTCGCCACGCAATGAATCGCTTCCAACAAATCCTCCCGCGTCAACTGCGGAGCCACTTGCGCGGCGCGCGGTTGGGATATGGGGAGCAATGTGATCACGTTGAACCAGTCCAGCCACGTCAGTAGCTTCATCTGGAACGTGCAGAGCGGGCAATGGTCGTCATACAGCACGAAATTCGCGGCCGACATCGCTGCGGACAACGCCGAGCCTTGCCCGGCACGGGCTGGGGTTTCCAAGTTCATTGGTGGCAAGGTCGCAGGTTTGGTCGCAAATTTCAAACTTTGTTTGATCGCCCGGCGCCGGGCGCACTCCGGACGTGACAAGCACGCCGACAACGACACACTACCGCCGCATGTTTTGGGCGTTTTTGACGACGGTTCTATTTTCCATTTCCGCGGTGACCGGCAATCGCACCGCCAAGTTGCTGGGCGGCACCGAGGCCAACTTCTGGCGGCTCCTGTTCGCCACGCTCCTGCTGGGAACCTACTCGCATCTGTGGGGCGTGGGCCTGGCGGGGACGGCGTTTCCGATTTTCCTGTTGAGCGGCTGTATCGGTTTCGGAGGTGACGTGGCGCTATTTCAGACGCTACCGCGCCTCGGCTCGCGCCTGAGCATTTTGCTCGTGCAATGTCTGGCCGCCCCCATCGCCGCCATGACGGAGTGGCTCTGGCTCGACACCACGCTCACGCCTCTGCAAATCATGGGGGCGGCAACCATTTTGGTCGGCGTCGCGATCGCGCTGGCGCCCAGTGAGCATCTGAACCTTTCGCGCAAGGAATTGGTGCCCGGCATTTTCTTCGGCGTCCTGGCCGCGCTCGGTCAAGGCGGGGGCGCCGTCATTAGCCGCAAGGCCAATGCGGTCGCCCAACTTGCGGGCGAGCCGATCAATGGCATCAACGCTGCCTATCAGCGCATCATCGGCGGCGTGATCGTCGCCGGACTGTTCCTCCTGGCGGTGAAAATACACGCGCGCCGGCCAGGCGCGCCCGACCTTTGTGCGGCACCGGCCCAGCGCCGGGAAAAATGGCGACGCGCCTGGCCCTGGGTTTTACTGAATGGCCTGGTCGGACCCGCGCTCGGCGTCAGCTGTTTCCAATGGGCGCTGATGTCCACGTCCACCGGCATCGTGCTGCCGATCGTAGCGATCACGCCGCTGGTGATCATTCCGTTTGCACAACGGATGGAAGGCGAGCGGCCCAGCGCCCGGTCGGTCCTCGGCGGCCTGGTCGCGGTGGTCGGCGCGGTGACCCTGGCGGTCAGCCGTTGAGCTGCGCGGCGTAAAATATTTCTGGCGCGACCAGCCGCTTTGGCAAATGTTACAACAACTCAGTCACGCGAAAATATTTTTAAAGTCATGAAATCTCCGCATCCCGCCCGTCAACTGTTGCCGCCCCTCCTCCTTCTGCTGGTGCTGCCCGGCTTCTTGCTCACCTTGTTCTTTGGTGAACGAATTCGGGCGCAGGACAAACCGGCGGCCAAGACCAGCCCGGCGAAGGCGGCCGCCACGAATGATTGGAAAGTCCTGTTCGACGGCAAGACGCTCGCCGGATGGAAACCGTCCACGTTTGCCTCGCAAGGCCAGGTCAAGGTCGAGGCCCCTTTCAAAGACGGCCCGAGCGCCATCCTGCTGGAGATGAGCGATAACTTGTCGGGGATCACCCTGACCAACATTGCCGATCTGCCCAAGGTAAATTATGAGGTCGTACTGGAGGCGATGAAACTGGACGGCAGCGATTTCTTCTGCGGCCTGACCTTCCCCGTGGGCTCCTCGTCCGCCAGCTTCATCGCGGGCGGCTGGGGCGGGGCGGTGGTGGGCATTTCCAGCATTGACGGCTCCGATGCCTCGGAGAATGAAACCACCAAATTCATGAAATTCGAGCGCCACAAATGGTATCGCATCCGCGTCCGCGTGACCGCGGGCAAAATCGAGGCCTGGATCGATGAGGACAAAATGGTGGATGTGGAAATCGCCGGTCGCAAAATCAGTTTGCGCTTTGGCGAGATCGAAAACTCGCTTCCCTTTGGCATCGCCGCCTATCAAACCCGCACCGCCGTGCGCGACATCCGCCTGCGTCGACTCTGAAGGCCGCAGCCGTAGCCCAGGTGTCAGTCCTCACTATTGACACTGCTGGTCCGGGGTATCGCCCGGTGGAAACATAGAGTGTCACTAGTGAGAACCGACACGAATGGCGCTAAGTTAAGCCCTCGATTTATTGACTGTTTTGTTTTTGCGTTGGCGGTAACGGTGCGGGATTTCTTTGAACTTGCGCCTGGGTTTATTCAATAACGGATACGCCTTGGGTCGATGCTTGACCGCGCGTGGCTCGGTTCTTCCCGGTCGTTTGGGCACCAAATCAGCTGCAATCACGGCGACCAACTCTTCCCATAATCGCTCCCGTTGGCGCTGGCTCCGGGCCGCGCGCATTTCCGCCGCGTAGTTCCTCACGGCGTCCACCGTCCCACGAAAGCTCACCCGTTCCATCTCGACTCCGGCCTGCGCCACCGCCTCGGCCATCAGGCACCGAATCA
>JAYTXL010000077.1:0-23330 GCA_043742955.1 Verrucomicrobiota bacterium
GCGCGTGGGAGAGCAGACCGGCATGCCCGAGACGGCTTGGGTGAAATTCACGCACTCGCGTTCAAACCGATCCAGATGGGGGGTCTTGACGTTCGGGTCCCCCGCGAAACCGAATGCTTGCGCCCGCCATTGGTCAGCGATTACGAATAGAACATTGGGCCGCTGGCCGGCAGGGGGGGCCGCCTGGGCAGCGCCACCCATCATCAAGGTCAGCGAGAGGAGTGTCGAGGTGAGGGCAAAATTGAAACGATCCATGATTATGAGGGTGGGAAAAATTGCCGGTCTGCGTTTAACCCGAACTCCGAAGTTGATTGAATAGCCGAGGGCGGAGCCAACGGAGAGAGAAGCTACCGGGGCTGGTTGCAGTGGGGAACTTTTTTCCCAATCTCATCAGCCCAAGTCCCCGGCTCTGTTTCCTCTGTTGTTTCCTGTTCAAAATCGGTTTCGGAATCCGGGTTTAATGTGCTCTGTGGTGGGTGTTATGTTCAAACTAGTCCCGCGCGTGGTTGATTATGAAATCCACGAGTTTCTGACATTGGAAAAAACCGGGCCACATGTTGTGTCCCTGGCCTGGTGGAATCACCAGCTGCATTTTGCCGCCAAGTTCTTTGTAGCGCGCGGCGACCGCACCGGAGTTGGCTTCCAGTGGAACGACTTTATCCACATCCCCGTGGATGTGGAAAATGGGCACGCCCGCCTTGGCCAGCGGCGTGAGCAGCTCGATGGGGTTGTGCTGGGCAAGCTGTTCCCGCAGGAGCGCCGGGGTGAGGCCGTAGGCGCTGGCAGCGTTGTCGATGCCGGGATAGCTGGCGGGATTACATACGGGATAGATGCCGGCGATACACGCGACCTTCGTCACGTTGGCACAGGCCCAACTGTAGAGCATCAGTCCGCCCCGACTGCGCGCCAGCAGACACGCCTTTTTCGATAGGCCGCGTTTCTCGGTCAATTCCCGGTGCAATGCTGAATACAGCGCTCTTCCAGCCGGACTGCCGTAGGACTCACCGACATCAATGCCGGCAATGGCAATGCCGGCCGCGAGAAATTGTTCAAACATCCATTTCTCCTCGACCGCAGGCAGTCCGTGTAGCGTAGGTGCGTACCAAACCCAGGGGGTCGGCCGTCGATCCGCTGATTTCGCTGGCCGAATAAGGAACGCCGTCCGGCCTTCGACCTGAAAAACTTCGCCATCGATCGGCAGCTTCTTTTCGGGAACTACCACCACCGGCTTGGCGGGTGGGGCTGTTTGGGCGTCGAGTTGGCCCATGCCCGGCAGGCCAGCCGCGCAGACGAGGAGAAAGATAAACCAGTGAGGCCGGTTCATGGGGTTGTTAGAAGTCGTTTGATCGCCCCCATCAGCACACCTTCCACCTCGGGGGACACGTTGCTGGATCTGGGTTCCGTTTCGTAGCCACCTTCCTCATACGCGCGGGCCGTGCCGACATAGGCGGGACCGTAGTCGCCGTAGGCGGCCATGGACACGTGCAGGTCAGGATGCAGGGCTTTGGCGGCCAATTGATACTCCACAAAAAGTTCACCGGGCAGATGCAGCACGCGCCCGGCCCCGAGCGAGAGGCAGCTGATTTCCGTTTGGTGCCCGGACTGGGACCGGCGCAAAAACGAGAGGACATCCGCCGGGCCAAGGAACGGAACACTTTTCACTTTCACCAGCTCCGCGCTCAGCTTCGCGTCGTCGAGATGTTTTCCCACCGGCAGCTTCACTCCCTCAAAACGCCAGCTGACATCGGCGGGCGTGAGGGGTGATTTGTGGGTTGTTTCCCAAGCGCGCTTCATGCCGTCCGCAAGTCGCTGCGCGAGCATCAGCCGGTTCTCCTTGCTACCGTCATTGTATTTTCCCGCCCCGATATTGCCACCGGCTCCGTTGAAGTGGACATGCAAGGCCTCGGGCACGGCCTGTCCGCGAATGAATCGCGCAATGCCGGGAAAGTCCGGGCTCGGCACGCCAGTGCGGTAGTAGCTCTGGGGATGGCAGGCATAATAGCTTAATACCGCGACCGGCTGTTCGCCGTTCCAAAAGCTGATGAGATCCACGTTCGGGTCGATCACGCCTTCGGGTTCGGCCCGCAAGACAGGATCTTTCGTGGCGGTGTAACGCACCGCGCGCACACGTCCGTCCGGTCCCATGATCCGGCGGTTGGAGGCGACCTGGTCCACTTTCGCCGAACCAAAGCCGACCTGTGTCACCGGCTGGGCGCTGCCGAGCGAGTTGTGCAGTGCGGCGGCCGCGCGGTGCATGGCGTCGCGGGCGAAGGAGCTGTCCCAGCGCCCCGTCGGCAAACCGGCTTCCTTGAGAATGCGTTCGGCGCCCAGATCGAAGGCGGGCGCGTCGTGCTGGTGCAACGTGTGCACGGCGACGCGATTCATTTTGGTTCCGGCCGCCTGCGCCAGCGCTGTGCGAAAAGCATCGCTCGCTTCATTGCCGATCCCGATCCAGTCCACGGCACACAGCACAATTGGATCCCCTGCGCCCAGGATCGTGATTCCCCGGCAGCGCAGGCCCAGTTCCGCGATGCGGACCACCGGGTCATAGGCCATGATCGAGCCCAAGGGCGGCGTGACCTCGAGGTCAAAGGTGGCTAGTCGCAAGGCGGCCGGGGGCGTTGCGGCGGGCGCTGGCTCGGGCAGGCGGCCTGGTTCGCGCACGCCCTGGCCGGTGCGTTGCGTGAGGGAGTCGCCCAGTTCCACGCGCGCCTGTTCGGCGAGGGCCAGCAGGCGCTGGACGATCCCGGGATGCTGGTCCGCGACGTTGCTCGCTTCGCTGAGATCATTTTTCAGATCGTAAAGTTCTGGTTGCTCAAGCTTGCGCTGCTCATATTTCGCCGGCACACCGTTCGTGCCGCCGGGGCGGCCGGCCAGCGTCCGATAAGTGTGAGGGATTTGCAGTTTCCATTGACCTTCACCGCTGGTCACGGATTGCAGTTGGTTGTTTTCGTAATAACCGTAATAGCCCGCGTGCGGGTTTTTGGCGCCGGGCGTGCCTGCAATGAGCGGCCAGACATCGAGGCCATCAATCGGGTGCTTCGGCAACTCTGCGCCGATAAGTTTGGCAATGGTCGGGAGGAGGTCGATGGTCATCAGCATGTCGCCGCTCGTGGTGCCGGCGGGAATTTTTCCGGGCCAGCGCATGATGCACGGCTCGCGCGTGCCGCCTTCCCAATGCGTTCCCTTGCCTTCGCGCAACGGGCCAGCCGAGCCGGCGTGATTGCCGTAGGAAAGCCACGGGCCATTGTCGCTGGTGAAGATGACCAGCGTGTTGTCGTCAAGCTGGTGCTGCCTGAGCGCCTTGAGAATTTCGCCGACGCTCCAGTCGATTTCCATGATGACGTCGCCATAGAGGCCTTGCGCTGATTTACCCTTGAACTTGCTGCTCACATGCAACGGGACGTGGGGCATGTTGTGCGCGAGGTAGAAGAAGAACGGTCGATCCTTGTTTTTCTCGATGAACCTCACGGCGCGTTCGGTGTATTGCGTGGTCAATTGGGCTTGATCATCGTGGTCTAATCCGAGCTTGAGAACCTGGTCGCCCTCGATGAGCGGAAGGGGTGGGTAGGCACCGGGTTTCACCTCGGGATGCAGCGGCCACATGTCGTTCGAGTATGGCAGGCCGAAGTATTCGTCAAAGCCATGATGCGTGGGAAGAAATGTTGAGTGATGCCCCAGGTGCCACTTGCCCGCCATGCCGGTCGCGTAACCCTTTTGTTTCACGAGTTGCGCGAGGGTCATCTCCGAGTCGGCAATGCCGTGACGCGCATTCGGGCCGAGCGCGCCGTGGATGCCGATTCGATTCGGATAACAACCGGTTAGCAATCCCGCGCGCGACGCCGAACACACGGGCTGCGGGACGTGAAAGTTTGTGAACTTGCGCCCCTCGGCCGCCATGCGATCCAGGTTCGGCGTGGTGAATCCTTTAGCGCCGAACACGCCGACGTCGGCGTAACCCTGATCATCGGTGAAAATGATGATGATGTTCGGGGGGCGTGTCGCAGCGGAGAGCGGCTCACCCAGGAGGCTCAGCAAAGCCAAGCTGACGAAGAATCGAAACGGTTTCATGCGTTCGTTACTTTAAGCCGAAGGCCGATCGTTGAGCGAGGGTTTTCAGACGGATGGGATCTGCTGAGTTTCATGCCGGGGTGATTCAGAATTGGGCAAGCTGGAGGCTTGCCAGCCACTAGCCGGAAATGGAGCGAGACCACGAACGAGATCCCCGGTAACCACCTCCGGCACGGGCGATAGAGACTCATTAACCCAGCCGGAGGTGCAGTGGGGGGGCGTCTCCGGGCCAAAGTGAAGTTGTCCACCGCGGGGTTCTGGTTGAGGCTCTGAACGAGGGCCAGGCCATTCATTCAAATTGCCTGGCTTGATTTATTTCCCGTTCGCATTACGCTGACCCGCTCGATTGAGTTCAATTTGAATTATGCATTTAGACAACGACGAAATCCGCCGCTATTCGCGCCACTTGATCCTGCCCGAAGTGGGGCTGGCTGGCCAAAAGAAAATCTGTTCCACGAGCGTTCTTTGCATCGGGGCGGGCGGGTTGGGTTCGCCCATCGCGATGTATCTCGCCGCCGCCGGCGTGGGGAAGATCGGCTTGGTCGATTTCGACACCGTGGATTTTTCCAACTTGCAGCGCCAGATCATCCACGGCACCGCCGATGTGGGCCGGCCCAAGGCGGAATCGGCCCGGGACACCATTAACCGGATCAACCCGGGGGTTGAAGTGGTGCTGCACAACACGCGGCTGAGCAGTGAAAACGCGTTGGAGATCATCGGGAAATACGACATTGTAGTGGACGGCACAGATAATTTTCCGACCCGTTACCTCACCAATGACGCCTGTGTGCTGCTCAAGAAGCCCAATGTTTATGGTTCGATCTTTCGTTTTGAGGGCCAGGCCAGCGTCTTTGCACCCCACCTGGGCGGGCCCTGTTATCGCTGTCTTTATCCGGAGCCACCCCCGCCCGGCATGGTGCCCAGCTGCGCCGAGGGTGGGGTGCTGGGCGTGCTGCCTGGCATTGTCGGTTGCATCCAGGCGACGGAAATTTTGAAGCTCGCGCTCGGCAAGGGCAATTCGCTGATTGGCCGGCTGCTGCTCTTCAATGCGCTTGACATGAAGTTTCGCGAATTGAAATTACGGCGCGACCCACAGTGCCCGCTGTGCGGTGACCACCCCACCATTACGAAACTGATCGACTACGAGGTGTTTTGTGGCATCCCGACTGAGCCTCTGCATCCGACGGCCAACCCGGATGAGGTCACGGTTCAGGAGATGAAACGCGCGCTGGACGACCCGAAGCTCGGCATCAAGGTCCTGGACGTGCGCGAACCCGACGAGCAGGAGATCGCCCGGATTGGCGGCGTTCCATTGCTGCCCCTGAGCCAGTTGGCCCAGCGCTTTACCGAACTTGATCCAAATACCCAGTATTATCTTCACTGCAAAAGCGGGGTGCGCTCCTTGAAAGCATTAAGCTTTTTGCGGGAGCAAGGGTTCAAGTACGTGAAGAGTGTCAAAGGGGGCATCGGCGCGTGGGCGGACGAAATCGATCACCACGTGCCGAAGTATTGATGAATGTGGCCACAGTCCAACTCTGTGCTCCCTAGGATTGGCACGGCCTTGCTTTTATTGGTCGGCGGTCTTGGTCCCGCTCTTGCAGCCGACACGAACACCTATAATATCGTCCATATCTCCCCAACTCAATCGAAGTCCATTTCACGCAGGTTCTGCCGATTAGCAGACCGCCTGGAAGTTGGGAGCGAAGTCACATGAGGTGGCATTTTCAAGGCGTCATCAGGGAGACACATGGCGGTTGGTATACTTGCTCGCTGCAAGTGAAAACGAATATCTATTTAGGCCTTTCTCTTGGCCGTTAGACGGGTCGGTGAAACCTGGCCTTGCCTGTACGCTTTGGTCCACTGTTGGCTCGGCTAAATGTTATCCCGGCGCGCGACGCGGTGGTCGAAGATTTGCCTTCACCCTGTCTGCATTCTCCGGCATGGTTGGTCCATGGGTATGCGACGCGAGGCGCGGGAACACGCCGTTCAGTTTTTGTTCCAGTATGATTTGAATCCACCGGAGAATTTACAGGCGGCGCTCGACCATTTTTGGAATTCGCAACGCCTGTCGGCCATCGCCGATGAAAAAGGCGACGCCAAGTGGGGACAAACCACCGACCTACCACCCTTGAGCACCGCGGAGGCCGCCTTGCGGTTGTTTGCTGATCCATTGATTCGCGGCACTCTGGAGCACCGTGACCTGTTGGACGCGGAAATCATGAAGCATGCCAAGAACTGGGACCTGCATCGCATGGCGGTCGTGGACCGGAACATCCTGCGACTGGCGATTTTCGAGATGCTCCACCGTGATGACATTCCGCCGGTGGTCAGCATCAATGAGGCAGTGGATATCGCCAAAAAGTTTTCGACCGACGACAGCGGCAAATTTGTCAATGGCATCCTGGACAAGGTAAGGGCCGAACTGATGCGTCCAGCGAGGACCGTGAAATGAAGACAGAAGGCAGAGGTCAGCAGTCAGAAGTCAGGACGACCGTTGCCGGTCGCTGGGCCGGGTTGAATATCCGCGCAAATTCTGCACCAATTCTGCTTTTGGATTCTGGATTCTGGATCCTGGATGCTTTCGCTTAAGATGTTCGCCGATCTTCATCTCCACACGAATTTTTCCGACGGTACCTATACGCCGGAGGAACTGGCTGGGCATGCCCATCGGCACGGGTTGACGGTGGTGGCGCTGACCGATCACGACACGGTGGATGGCTGTCCGCGGATGGCCACGGCGTGCGAGCAGCTCGGCCTTGAATTTATCCCGGCCTCCGAACTGACCGCCGAGTTGGACGGCAATGAAATTCATCTCCTGGGCTATTTTCTCGACACGGAGCATCCCCGTTTGCTGACCGAACTCGCCAAGTTTCAAGAGGTGCGGCAGAACCGGATCCGCGAAATGTGCGCCCGGCTGAACAGTCTGGGTCTCGCGTTGCCGGCGGAAGCCGTCTTTAAGATCGCTAACTGCCGTTCCCCCGGCCGCCCGCACGTGGGCCGGGCGCTCGTCCAGGCCGGCCTGTGTGCCACTCAGGACGAGGCCTTTGAGCGTTTCCTGAAGCGGGGTAAGCCAGCCTGGGTACCGAAGTTCAAAATGTCCGCCGCAGAAGCCATTGAGCTGATCCATCAGGCCGGCGGCCTCGCGGTAATGGCGCATCCGGGTTTGAACCGGACCGATGAGGTGATCCCTTATTTGGTGGCGATGGGGATGGACGGCCTCGAATGTTTTCATACCCGCCATTCCACATCGCAAGGCCAGCATTATTCGCTCTTGGCGGAGCAGCAGGGGTTGTTGATCACGGGCGGCTCGGACTGTCACGGCATGAACAAAGGCAAACCGCTCATCGGCTCCATGAAACTGCCGCTGGATTACGTGGCCAAGATGAAAGCCAAAATCGCCGCGCGAACCCCGGCATTGCTCCCCGCGCAGCGTGCGAATTGACCCGCATGTCCGCTGCATTGTTCAAGTCCGACAACCGCTTTTTCCACGGCTCATTATTTCGATTTTCTGATTCAATCCTGTCTTCGCCTTTATCCGCGTGATCCGCGGGCAACCAATCGTCAACCACCGTGGGACTCTTTCAAAAATTCAAAGCGGGCCTGCAAAAAACGCACGCCAAACTCGTTCACGAGCTCAAGCGCATCGTCACTCTGTCGCCCAAGCTCACGGGCCAGACGCTGCTTGAACTGGAGCAGGCGCTCATTGGTGCCGACTTCGGCCATGCCATGACCACCCAGATCGTTGCGGCCGTGAAACAGGCGTACGAGACGCAAGGCGGCGCCGGTCTGGACGTTTTCGCCATCGCGCGCGCCGAGGTGGTGAAAAGCCTCACATCCGAAAAAACGCCGTTGAAGAACGCAGCGCCTGGTTTGACCGTCGTCTCTCTCGTCGGCGTGAATGGCACGGGTAAGACCACGACTTCCGCCAAGCTGGCACACCTGATTCAGTCACGGGGCGAAACCGTGGTGCTGGCCGCGTGCGATACGTTTCGCGCCGCCGCCATCGAGCAGATCAAACTGTGGGGCGCGCGTCTCAAGGTGGAGGTGGTGGCCGGCGCTTATGGTGCCGATCCGGCGTCGGTGGCGCATGACGCGGTCACGGCGGCGCTGGCGCGGAAGACGCAGTATTTGCTGGTGGACACTGCGGGCCGCCTGCATACGAAGCACAACCTCATGCAGGAACTGCAGAAATTGCATCGGGTAATTGGCAAGCAACTGCCGGGCGCGCCGCATGAAGTGCTGCTGGTGCTGGACGCCACCACCGGCATGAACGCGCTCAATCAGGCGCGCGAATTCCACAAGGCCGTGCCGCTCACCGGCCTGGTGGTGACGAAGCTCGATGGGACGAGCAAAGGAGGCATGGTCGTGGCGATTCAGCGGGAACTGGGATTGCCCATCAAATTCATCGGACTGGGGGAGCAGCCCGACGATCTGCAGCCCTTCGACGCGCAGGAATTTTCGAAGGCGTTGTTTGAGGAATGAGTTCTCCAACTGAAAGACGTTGAGACGCAAAGAATTTTTAACCACGGATGAACACGGATGGCCACGGATGTTGAACCGAACCGGCCCTGAGTTGACACGAATTCCACGGATTGACACCAATTGAACTGCCCTGAAGGCGCAACAGAAATCAGCCCAGGGTTGGAGCGCAGCGACTATCCTGGGAATGTATTTCAGAAATTCCTTTCGACCTGAAAGGTCGGGACCATCGAACGCCAGTCTCCTGATGATTGGCTCTTGTCAGCCGGGCGTCTTAAGCTGATCCTCTGTCCCATCGCAGAAACCGCATGAAGGCAACGCCTCGATTCTTGTTTGGCCTCGCACTCGCACTGGTCGCCGGGTCCGCGCTGGCCGCAGACTTTCCCGTTCCCTACAACTCCGAACCTGACACTAAGGCCGCCCCCATGCCAGCCAACGAGGCTGCGGCTAAGTTCAAAGCGCCTTCCGGCTTCAAGGTCAGCGTGTTTGCGGCTGAGCCTGAGGTGCAGAATCCCATCGCGATGACATGGGATGCGCGCGGCCGATTGTGGGTTGCAGAAAATTTCACCTACGCCGAGCGGGCGCTCAAGTTTGACCTGCACCTGCGCGACCGCATCCTCATCTTTGAAGATCAGCAGGGTGACGGTCATTTCAGTTCGCGCAAGGTGTTCACGGATGAGGTGCAGATGGTCACGAGCGTTGAGGTGGGACGGGGTGGGGTGTGGTTGATGTGTCCGCCGCAATTGTTGTTCATTCCGGACAAAAACGGTGACGATATTCCGGATGGGGCGCCCGAGGTGGTCCTGGATGGTTTTACGGTGCCGCCGGAGAGTCATCACAATTTCGCCAACGGCCTGCACTGGGGGCCGGACGGCTGGCTTTATGGACGTTGTGGCGCGTCGGCCCCGGGCGAGATTGGCGCTCCCGGGACGGTGGCGGCGCAGCGTGTCCCCCTGCGTGGGGGCATATGGAGGTACCATCCGCAGCGCAAGATCTTCGAGGCGGTGGCGCACGGGACCACGAATCCCTGGGGCCACGACTGGGACGAGCAAGGCGAGTTATTTTTTATCAACACCGTCAATGGCCACCTCTGGCATGTCACGCCGGGCGCGCATTTCATGCGCCCGCACACGATTGATCCGAATCCGCGGGTCTATACCATGATCGATCAGCATGCCGATCATTGGCACTTCGACACCGCGAAAGAGTGGAGCAAATCCCGGGATGGGGCGGCGAATGCTTATGGCGGTGGCCACGCGCATGTGGGCGCCATGATTTATCTGGGTGACAACTGGCCGGCGGACTATCGCGGCCAGCTCTTCACGTGGAACCTGCACGGCCGCCGAGCGAACCAGGAAATTCTGGTCCGCGAAGGTTCCGGCTACGTCGGACGCCACGGTGCCGACATCCTGTTGGCTGAGGATACCTGGTTTCGCGGCATGGAACTGAGCTATGGCCCGGACGGTGGCGTGTTCGCGCTGGATTGGAGCGACACTGGAGAGTGCCACGATTCCACCGGCGTTCACCGCACGAGCGGGCGGGTTTTCAAAGTCACGCATGGCGAACCGAAGCGGCCTGCCGTTCGCGATCTTACGAGGCTCGGCACCCGTGAGTTGGTGAAACTGCACGGGCATCCAAACGAATGGTTCGCGCGGCAAGCCCGGCAGCAACTGATCGCACGCGCCGCGCTGGGAGAAAACGTCCAAGGAGCGGCGGAAGAATTACGGCAGCTCTTTGAGCGCGACGGGGACCGGGTTCATAAACTCCGCGCGTTGTGGACGCTTTATGGCATCGGAGCGGCGGATGAGAAATTTCTGTTCGCGCAGCTGCGTCACGAGAACGAGCATATCCGGGTGTGGGCCATTCGGCTGCTGGCGGATGCCTGGCCGTTGGATACGGTTTTGAGTCAGCGACCCGCCGGGGCGGAGGGCAGGGGAGTGGGGATGACTTCGCAGCTGCTGGCGGGGTTGGCACAAATGGCCAAAACCGATTCCTCCGCGCTCGTCCGGCTTACGCTCGCGGCCACGCTCCAACGATTGCCCGCGGGGCAACGACCGGTGCTGGCCGCGCCCCTCGTCGCCCATGCTGAAGATGCCCGGGATCATAATCTGCCGTTGATGATTTGGTATGGCCTGATCCCGGTGGCTGAGAGTGATCCGCTCGCGCTGGCGAAGCTGGCGGCGAAATGCGAATTACCGCGCACGCGGCAGCTGATCGCCCGGCGTCTGGCCGAAGACATTGAGAAAAATCCCGCGCCGCTCAATGAACTTCTTCAATTCAGCACCACCAGCAAATCGGAGGCGTTTCAGGCCGACCTGCTGATCGGATTGGCCGATGGCCTGGCCGGTTGGCGCCAGGCGCGGAAGCCGGCGGCGTGGGATGCGCTGGCCGCGAAACTCAGCGATACCGCCAATCCGGGCACGCGCGAACGGGTGCGCGAATTGAGCGTGCTGTTTGGTGATGGCCGTGCGCTTGACGAGGTCAAGCGCATGGCCCTCGACGTCAAGGCTGAGCTTGCCACGCGCCGCGCGGCGCTGCAGACGCTGATCGAGAGCCGACCGTCTGATTTGCGATCGATTTGCGAGCAATTGCTCACCGTGCGTTTCCTCAACACGACGGCGGTGCGCGGTTTGGCGCAATTTAACGACCCTGCTATTGGTGAAAAACTGGCCAAAAACTATCGCAGTTTCCATCCTTCCGAGCGCGCCGCGGTTATCGATACGTTGACCGCGCGCCCCTTATTTGCGAGGGCTTTACTGGGCGAAATCGCGTCAGGGAAAATCCCGCGTTCGGAACTGACTCCCTTTCATGCACGACAAATCCGTAGCTTCAACGAACCCGCACTGACGAAATTGCTGGGGGAAACGTGGGGCGAGATCCGCGAAAGCGCTGCGGACAAGCGGGAATTCATCGCCAAAATCAAAGGGCAATTGACACCGGCGGTTCTAGCGAAGGCCGACCCTGCGGCGGGCCGCGGCGTGTTCAACCTCGCCTGTGCGGCGTGTCACACGCTTTATGGACATGGCGGTGCGGTCGGTCCCGATCTGACGGGCTCCGGGAGGGATAATTTGGATTATCTCCTCGATAACATTATCGATCCCAGCGCGGTGGTGAACGCCGATTTCCGGATGTGGATCGCGAATCTGAAGGACGGCCGGGTGATCAACGGGCTGCTGACAGCCAAGACGGAGCGCACCGTGACTTTCAAGACGATGACGGAAGTGTTTACGATCGAGCGCAACGAAATGAAAGATCTGAAGGTATCGGCTCTTTCGATCATGCCCGAAGGCTTGTTCGAGTCGTTGACGCAAACACAGGCGCGCGATCTCATCGCGTATCTGATGCTCCGAAACCAAGTGCCCCTGCCCACAGCAGCGAAATAATTCAATTGTTTACGGAGCAGGATTCTTCTGCTCGTACAACCGGGCCAACTCCAGCAACAGAACTTCCAGCCGGCGGTAATATTCAGTCGCCGCCAAATCTTTTTTCGCGTCGCTCAGCTTGGCGATGGCGACTTCCAATTCGTCGCGCCGGGCCCGAACGGGGGCTGCCAATTTCAGTTCTGTGGCGCTGCGCACCAAATGAAATTGATGCGCGCGCAAACCGTCGAGCGCCGCGCCGGCCTGCGCCCGTTTCACCGCGCGGATGCCGCGAAACCAATCGGCGGGCGTGCCCAAGCCGTCGCCGTTGTCGTCCAGCAGGGCGTGCTCGGTCGCGAGGCGGCCTTCGGTCTTGTAGAATTCTGTGACGCGTCGGGACGCCGTCAAAAATGCCTCCAGCAAAGATGTCTGGCCATCTTTGTCGAGATCGGCCTGAGGGTCAGCCACGGCTTCCGCCAGGAACTGGCCAAAGCGGGCGTAGTTCTGTTCGCTGCCGCTGCGCGTGCCGGTGATGACCACGCGGCCAGCGGCGGACAATGGTTTCAGAAACGCCCCGCTGGCGGACGCGCTGTTGATCACCGCGACGGGCCGGCGAAACGGTTGCAGCCAGGTCGCGAATTCAGTGGCGGTCAGGTCTTCCCCGCGTAGATTGAATTTGGCGGCCTGGCCGTCAAAGGTGCCGTGGCCAAGGAGGACCAGCCATAACTCGCTGGAGCCTTCCTTGGCTTCGGCCGCGAGGGTTTGCTTCAGCGATTCACGGTCGCTGCCGTCAGTAGCTGGCTTTAATCCGATGGTGATTTGTTTGGCCCCCGCCGTGCGCCCGGATTTCTCCCAATTCCCGGCCCATTGTTCAAAATGTTTGCCGAACTCCTCCTCGCCGGCAGCGCCCACAACGATAATCAAGGTGGCGGTGCCCGCCGGGGAGTTGGTGGGGGAATCCGCCCGCACGATGAAAGTCGTGAGCAGAATAGCGCAGAACAGCAACTTCTTCACGCCATTCCTTTCCGTCGGCGCAATCCCCATTCGGCGATGAAACAAACCAGCGCGAACAGAAAGACGGTCGAGGTGTGCCAGAGGGGGGAACTATAGCTCTCGGTGACAGGCGCCTGGCGGCGGGGCAGATGGCGGGCGAACTCCGGCAACTTGGCGGCGGTGATGATCTCTCCGCCTGATTTACGCGCGATCTCCTCGAGCAAGGCCCGGTTCGGCTTCAAGGAGCGGAACTCTTCCGCCGCCAGATCCGTGGCCCAGCCGATTTCCGCGCGCCCGACTTCGGCGCCGACCGCGTTGGTGACAGTGGCCACGGCCAGATAACCGCCCGTGTCACGCGGCACGTAGGCTGCCTGATAAAGCCCGGGCTCATTCAATGCCGGCTCAGCGTTCAGCCGCAGCGTGATCCCGTTGGTGGCTCCGTTGGCGAGCGGCTGGATCTTTAAGGTCACGGCGACGTTGTCGAGTGGCTGATATTTTGCGTCGCGCACCCGCACCTGTAACTGCACGGGCTGGTTGGGATCGCCGCGCAGGTGTTCCGCTGCCAGTTCGATGCGGTGCGGAACATCGGCGACGAGCCAGCGAATCATCTGGCGCCAAGCCTTGTCCATGTCGCGGTGCGACTCCGCGTCGCGCAATCCCCAGTGCCATAAATCGCCGAGAGTCAAGGCCGCGCTCCGGCCATGACCGAAGCGTTGCATGACCAGCGCGGGATAGGTAATCCCGGCCTCGTCAGTCGCGGTGGCGATGAGGCTGGCGCCGGGTTTGATGTCCCGCACGGGGTTCAGCACGAGGAATGGCGGCATGTTTTCGAGTCGCGATTTTTCATCCACCTCATTTTTTCGCAGCCGCGCCCACGGCTGGAGCCAGCCTTCGCGGGTCAGCGCGAGCCGCAGTTTCGTCGGCGGTTTACCCTCCGCCACGTGGTCCAGATACACCGGCAGCAGATCGCCGATGGGGGTGCGCTGGTATTTGCCTTGCTGCAACGATTCCATGCCGCCGAGCATCAGAAAACCGCCGCCGCGCTCGGACACAAAGCGCTGCAGCAACAGCATCTGGTCCGAAGTGAAAAACTCGGCTTCCAAGTCGTCGAGCAGGACCGCGTCATAGCTGTAAAGTTCCTCGGCGGTCTTGGGAAAACCGCCGCTTAATTCCCCGGCATCGCGCGTGTTCAACCGGATGAGCACCGGCTGGTCATAACGCTCGACCTCCTCCTTGGACTGGTTGCCAAAGCCGCGGAACAGCGGGTTGCTCGATTCGCCGACGCGTCCGCGAAAATCGAAGCGCGGCTCCCGTTTGGCGATGCGAATCAGTCCCACGAGCTGGATCTGGTCGTCTTCCTCGAGGGCGCGATGGAGAAATTTATATTCCCAATTGGGCCGTCCGGAAACGTAGAGGATGCGATAGGGACCGCGGCCGCGATCCACCACCAGCACCCGGCTGTTATTGGCCAGGGTGGCTTCCTGGGAGATCTTTGGATTGGTAAATTGCTCCCGTTCGCCGGCGGCCGATACCCGCAGGCGATAAAACGAAACGCCGCTCTTTTCGGGACGCATTTGGAACCGAAAAGCCAGCGGCTCCCCATCCTTCAACGCGCCCAGGGTTTGCTCCTCCAGCTTTTTCCCGGATGGATCAAGCAACTGTGCCACGATTTTTGCCCCGGGATAGCCGGTGGCGGTGACGTCCGCTTGAATGGACACGGGCGCATCCTCAAACGCGGTCTGGCTGATGGTCACATTCTGGATAGCCACATCCTTGATGGGGTCATCATTGCCCATCACCACCGGGTAAATCGGCGGCAACCCCGAAAGGTCCGGCAAGGCACCCACCAGGTCGGTGGCGTTGCCGTCGGTGAAAAGGAGCACGCCTGCCAGCGGGCGGCCCTTGAAACGCTCCGACAGGGTGTGCAGCGCCGCTCCCAGGGAAGTGGCGCGGCCATCGAAGACCAGCTCCGCAAATTGCTCGGTGGGTTGCAGTCGCGCGTCGAATACGTAACGCCGGACCTGATATTGTTCATCAATCGTGGCCTGCCAGCCGGTCCGGTCGGCATTCAGGAGTTGGCGCAGCGTTTCACCGCGACTAAGGGGTTGTCCCCGATCGTGGATCTGCATGCCCTGGCTGTTGTCCGCGACGATGGCGAACATGTTTGCGCCTGGTTTGGCCCGTTGATCCGCCCAGAAAGGTTCGAGCAGACAGAGCGCCAGCGTGGCGAAGCCCAGAAGTTTAAGCAGGAAACAGGCGGTGCGAATTCCTTGGTCCGCCGGGGCCGAGCGATAGCTCCAAAGCAAAAGGATTAGGGCGACGCCAACCAGCGCCGCCGCCGGAACCCCCCATTCGCGGCCGGAAAAAAATAACGTCGCCAACCCCATCACTTCTCGCTTCCCAATTGTTCGTAGTAACGTCGCACGAGCTCGGAGAATTTATTGGGAACCGGATCGCGGTCAATGGGCACCAGCGTTTCCTTGGTTCCTTCGCGCCGGGCGAGCTCCTCGGCGACGCGGTTGCGGATTTCCAGCAAGGGGCCGGAGATTTGCAGATTTACCACCGCCCAATCCGGCTTCTTTCCTTCCTTGCGCGCTTCGGAACGGATCTCGCGGGCGCGCTCGCGAACGCGTGCGACGTCGTTTCGTAAATCGGGTTGGTCAATCATTTCTTCAACGTTCCGCAGGCGGTCCGACCAGGGGCCGAAATCGTCGCCATAAATCGGACCCTGGCCACTTGGGGCGCGACTGTTGTTCAAAAAGTTGGCCAAACCACCGCGTTCATTGCCACCGCCACCGCCACCGTCGGCGCTGCTGTTGCCGCCGCGTTGGGCCTGACGGTTGCCCGGTTGCGCGCCGCCGGGTGGGGGTGCCCCGGGGGTGGAATTGGGCTCGCCGTTGGCCTGACCCGGGGAGGGGCCGCCGCCCTTTTGGCCGGAAGCGCTCGGCTGCGGTTGTGTCTGGGCCGATGGTTTGTTTCCGTCGGGCGAAGGCGCAGCACCGGGTTTTGTCGAGGCGGATTTCCCTTTTCCCTTCCCGGGTTCCTCTCCGCTCTTTCCAGCGGGGCTGCCGCCGGGCTGATCGGGCTTTGCCTCATTCTGGGCGGGTTTTCCGCCGGCGCCCGCAGCGCCCGGTTGTTCTCCGGCTTTTTCTCCCTGCTTTTCGCCGCCAGCACCGGCCTCGGGATTGGCCTGGGCCATTTCCTGGTTGAGTTGATCATTCAAACTATCGAGCTCTTTGCGGGCCATGCGCAGGGATTCCGTTTCATCGCCGAGGACATTTTCCGCCGCCCGCTCGACGCCGCGTTTGAGCTCCTCGAGACCGGCCCGCACTCTCGGCTCCAGCCGTCCCGCCTCAAAGGCATTACCGCCGCGCAATAATTCGGCCGCCACCTCCAGCGATTTATTCCCGCCCTCATCCGTCGCCTTCTTCAGCAAGTCATAAACGCCGCGGGTCAGCCGTCCGCTCTGCAAGAGTTCATCCGTGGTTTCCTTGAGGTTCTTCGCCTCCCGCTGGCTTTGGTTCCGGAGGGTGTCGTAAAGTTGTTTGTGCAGCAACGGCTCCACGGACTCAGCCTTCTCGGTGAGCTGGGTGGCTTGATCGAGCAAACTGCCGAGTCGTTTCTTTTGTTCGTCGAGCTGCTTGGCCAGGTCCTGCTTGTCGCCGGAATCGACGAGCGATTTCCGTTTGTTCTCGGTCTGGCCGTCGAGCTTTTTGCCGATCTCCTCCTGCTTCTGCGCGAGCTCGCGGGCATCGGTGCGGATTTGTTTCATTTCCTCCGCAAACTGATTGGAATTCTTTTTCCGAAAATCATCGCGCAGCTGTTGCAGATCGCGTTGCGCCCGCGTGCCGGAAGTCAACGCCTGCGGCACGGCCCCCTGGTCCATGGCCGCGGCCGCTTTTTGCACTTCGGAACGCGTCTGCTCAAGCTGCTGACGCGCCTCGGCCATGCGAGACTGGTTCTCTGCCTTGTCCATCCGCTGCTTTAGCTCGTCGATGTCGGCGAGCATTTGCTGCTCCTCTTCCCGCAGGCGCTTCAAGCGGCGGCGAACTTCCTCGCGTTCCGGTTCGTTTTTGGCTTCCTGTAGGGCGGACTGGAGTTCCTTGAGGCGTTCGTTGACGTCCTGCTGCCGTTGCGCCAGCTCACGCAAGCGGTTGAGCACCTGCAATTGTTCGCGTTGTTCCGGATTTTTCTGGGACTCCGCTTCCCGCTGTTTCTCGTAGCGATCCTCGGCCAGCTTGAGGTCGAGTTGGTCGAGTTGCTGCTGGTTGGCTTGTTCGCCGGCGGTGCCTTTGCGGCTGCGATTTTGGGAGACGGAATACTCGCGCGCCGCGAGCTTTAGCAACGCCTGATACGCCGCCTGTTCCGCGGCCAAGGCGGGCGGCAGCAGCGCGGGAGAATTCGTGGCGGCCGCCAAACGGGCCACCGCTTGCTTCATTTCCCTCGTCACCTCGGTGAGCAACCCTTGCGTCCGGGGATTGGGCGCCTCCTCCAGCAACGCCTGCGCCTGATCGAGAGCCTGCGCCTGTGATTCCGCCACCACCGGTGCGTCTTTGCGGTAGCGCGCCGAAGCGTTGGTGCTGGTTTCCTGCCGCTGCAGTTTCCAGGTGGCGTTGATGATTTGCTTTTGCAGCTCGGCGAGCTTCGTCGCCTGGTTGCCCGGCGGTGGTTTGTCCCCGCCTTCCCCTTCCTGCGCCTGGCCCTCGCGATAAATTTCCTCGAAGGGCCGCACCTCCGCAAAATACATGTCGCTCGACGTGCGGCGCACTTTGCCATCCGGCCCGATATCGTCGGCCCAGACGAAATAGGAAATCAACTGTTCCGGCTGCGCGGAGAGTTCCTCGAGTTTTAACAGATAATTGAGCGCCCGCTTTTCCCGGGCCGGGGCGGACTGGCCCAACTCGATGAACTTGGTCTCTTTTCCCGCCGGGGTGTAGGCGATGCCGTGCGCTCCCAGGCCGAAATCATCCCAGGCCTCGGCTTGAAAACTGATTTCCTCCAGCGCAGAAACCCGCTGGTCGCCACGGGGCGCGGCCATTTTCAATTCCGGCGGCCGATTCTTGAGGACGTCGAAAACGAATTGCGCGGGGATTTTATTCGTGCGGCCCTCGGCGTCCACCAAGTGCAACTCGTAACTCTGGCTGAGCACCAGGGGGAATTGTTTCAAGTTCGCGTGGGCGCGGTTGGTGTCGGTAAGGAGCGGAATCACGGATTTGTCTCTGGCCACCAACTGTGCTGAAACGACGGGCTTGTTGAGCTGGAGTGAAAGTTCCAGTGAGGAGCCTTCGACGGCGCTGATGCGCTTGGTGTCCGGGATGCGCTTGTCGGGCTGGCTGGTATAGGTGGGGTAGTGGAGCTGGATGTCGGAGCGTTCGAGCTTGGGATGTTCAAATACTTTGACCTTGAAGTCGCGGGTCCGCTCACCGGCGTATTCGAGATGATAAACGAAATCGGTGGTGACCTCGGGCAAACTTCCACCAAACACGGGGTCATCGAGGCTCTTGACCAGCGACTGGCTGTTCGTGCTGGCGGCGGATGATCCGAGCAGCAGGCTGACTTTGGCGGGCAATGGGCCGGTGAAGCGCGCCAGCACCACCAGGCTGTTGCCGCGTTCGATGCTCGTGTCGCCCGGGGTCACCGTAATGCTGGCTTGAATGAGCCGGGCGGCGATGGCTTTGGTTTCCGAATGGCGCAGGTTGGTGAGGATCGCCAGCAGCAGCCCCAGTGCGAGCAGGTGGGCGGCCTGAGCCCAGGCCAAACGCGAGGCGGCAATGGTTTTCGTCCATTGATTATTCTGGCTGTGCGCCAGGGCTTCCGCGATGACGCGCTGCTGGAGGTAGCCCAGCTCGGCGCCGGCCGGCGGCTGTTGCTCCACGGCGGTCAACAGCAGCGTGTGCAGCTCGGGATGTTCGTGCTCGATTTGCCGGGCGATCCAGCGCAAGTCCAAGGTCATCTTGCGCGTGGCCCGCCAAACCATCAGCGCGGCCGTCACCGCCGCGCCGGCTAACAGGGGCAGGGTCAGCGGCGACCACCAACCGGTCAGCTGATGGATTCCCAGCACCGCCCCGCCCGCAACAGCCGCCAGCAGCCAGGTGACCGCCAGCCCACGCCAGAGCTGCAGCCGCCGGTAACGGCGGGCGACCGGCTCTAATTGCGTCTGGAGCAGCGGTGCAATCATGTGTGGGTCATTGATGTCGTCCTGCTTATTTACACCGCCACCGCCCAAATGCAACAACTCCGGCTTTGGGCCGATCTAATCGTCGTCGTCCTTCGGATGGGTGAACACAAAGGCGGCGCGCACCGGTGCGGGCATCGGATGGTGGGCACCGCGAACGGACCGCCAGATAATCTCGTTGAGCGCCAGATCATCAGCTGCATCTTCCTTCGTGAAATTCATTTTCCTGGATTTGTCGCTGCCCCACGCGGTCCGGCCGTTGCGCTCGGTTAAATCCACTCCCGCCGGTCGCGCAACATACGGCCGCCCGTCGGGCTGGTTCTGAAAGGAATGAAACATCGGCGTGGCGGCCGCATCAAATTGGGACATCGGTTTCAGCCCCAGTATAAGCTCCATGGTTCGCAGCATGCTGCTGGTCGAATACATCGTCGAATCCACCGCGCCGCGCTTGGTATGCGGGCTGATGACAAAGGCGATCGTGCGGTGGGCGTCCACATGATCCGGACCGTTTTGCGCATCGTCTTCCACCACAAAGATGGCTGTTTGCGACCAGAACTTCGACCGGCTCACGGCTTCGACCACGCGGCCGAGCGCGAGATCGTTTTCCGCCACGTACGCGGTCGGCGTGAGTTTGCCGAGGGAGGTGCCGGACGTGTGGTCGTTGGGCAGCCGGATGATTTGGAGCCGGGGCATTGCTCCCTCGGCTTCGAAGCGCTTCAATTCATCGAGGTAACGGTCGGCGCGTTTGAGGTCGGAATAATCCATGTCGAAACTCCGATACCATTCATCGAAATGTCCCTGCAACGATTTCAAGCGTGCGCGCGCCGGGTCCTTGGGCGTCTTGCCGTTGCTGATGAATTCCCCGTAACTCCGGTAGCTCAAGCCCGCCTCCCGCGCGCGATCCCAAAGGTAACCACTTGCCGGCGTGGCCACGGGGAAGTTTCCTTCGCTGGGGTAGGGGAACTTTCCCCGTTTATTGTGGCCATAGCTGAGCGGCCAGAATTTCTCCACGAAATCGCTGGCGTAGGCGCCCATGGTCCACTCATGGCCGTCCGCGCTGACTTCGCTCTCGACATAAAAATTATCGAGCAGCACAAAATCGCGGGCGAGCTGGTGGTGATTGGGGGTCACCTTTTCTGGAAAAAGACAAAGTTTGGGATCGCCGTTGCCCTCGGTCATGTCGCCGAGCACCTGGTCGTAGGTGCGGTTTTCCTTGATGATGTAGAGGACGTATCGGATGGGGCTTGCGTCGCCCACTTTGCCCGGGATGGGATTCCCCGCCGGACGGGGTGTCGAAATCGACGCGTCCTTCTGCAGCGGCGAACAGCGATAGGCCTGCGCCGTGTAGGCTTCCAATTGTTTTTCCAGCCCGGACCGTTTCGGCAGTTCAATCACGCTCAGGGTGCCTTTGAACAAACCACCGATATACTCCTCCACGTTGCCGGGCTGGGGCTTGATCCCGGGCTGGGGACCGCCGGGGTTGGCTTTGGAAATCAATCCCTTGCCGTTGGCGACCAGCAGCATTTTGCCATCCGGCGTGACGCGCACGGACGTGGGATACCAGCCGACGGGGATGAAACCGAGCGACCGGCTTTTGCCGCGCACACTGACGTCGAACACGGCGAGGTTGTTGTTGGCGGCATTGGCGACGAACAAGGTCTTCTCATCCGGCGACAGCGCGAGGCTGGTCGGGGTGGAGCCCGGGGGCGACTGCGGGTAAAGCGCCGCCCAGATGGTTTCGATGGCCTGGCCCTGGTCCGTGTCAAAGACGGACACGGTGTTGCGGTTGGCGTTGGCGACGTAGAGATATTTTCCTGATTTCGTCAGCAACATTTCGTTCGGATGCTCCGCGGTGGGCCAGAAGGTGAGGAGCTTGTTCGAGCGGATGTCGATGACCGCCACCTTGGCGAGCGCCCATAAGCTGACGTAGAGCCGCTGCCGCTTTTCGTCGAGGCGACAGGCATAAGGAAAGGGAGCTTCCGGACTAGTGGGATCCAGCTGCGCTTCCGCCCGTTTGGTGATGGCTGCGGTGTCCAAATCTGTCGTCGCCGCGGCGGGTGATCGAAATGGGGTGGTGATTGCGGACGTCGGGTCTCCAAAGAAAACCTCGGCCACATTGGTTCGCGCGAGCAAATCAACCTTGGCGACGCGTTGGCCCCAGACATTCGCCACGTACAAACTGCGGGCGTCGAGGGAGACCGCCATGCCGGCCGGGATGCCGCGCTCCTTCGTGTCGCGCAAACGAATGCTCTCCTCCTCGGTGAGCTGGCCCTCCGCGAAAGTGAACACGCGGATGACTTCAGTGCCCGCGCCGCTGCAATAAAGCCGGTTGCCGGTGGTCGAAAATTCGAGACCATAGAAGGCCTCTTCCACCTTGGTGCGTGAGACGATCTGTCCCAGCCGAATGTTTACCACGATAATCTCATGAGGTCCGTAGCCGCTGTGCAGGATGGCCGCAAAACGGCTGCCCGGATGTACCGCGATGTTCACCGGGAAATCGCCCAGCGCGATCTGCGTGCCGACGGGCCGCAGCGACCACATGTTGGGGAGCAGCACTGAGCCGTCCGGCTGCTTTCCCGGCCAAATCGATTTTGCCGGCGCGGCCGCAAAACCGGAAGCAGTGAGCAGGCAGAACCCGGTGAGCGTGATCAGTGGTAGGCGCATAAGTGTGTGGCGCGTTTATGGCAGGGTCCCTGGCGACGGTAAAGGAAATGCACCAGGCATTCGGGCGGGCGGACGTGGCGGAAGCTGCCGGGCGGGCGGTCTATTTTCTAACCCGGATCAGTTTGCCGCCGCCGCGAGGGAGGTGCACCTCCGCGCGGCTGCCTTTGGTGGCCGACCACTTTCCCGTTTCGGCATCGAAGATTTCCAGCCGGTGGGGGCCGCGCAGCGACACGGCAGCTTCGGCCTGGTAATCCAGATTGACGAGGACCAGATGCGTGGCCTGGGTGGGGTTCAGCGTTTTTCCCCGCGGACCGAAGCAGCCGAGCAGCACTCCTTGGACCGGGGCGTTGGTCTTGAAATCGGTCGTCGGGAGCGGGGGATCGAGGCGGAAAGCGGATTTTTTTGGCAGCGGTTCGGCGCCGGGGGGCAGCATTCCGGTATGATAAACCCCGAGGGAATGGAGCGGCTGCAGCTCGGCGGCGAGGGCAAGGAAATCGCGGTTAAGCCGCTTCAACGGCTGGTAAATAGCGGAGGGTGAACCGTCGGGATTCGCGATGCTGCGCGTATGACCGGGAGCCTGGTAAACGTAGTAGGAGATGCCTTGCGCCCCGTAGGCGAGCGTCGTGTAAACCAGATAACGCAGCTCATCCTCCGTGGGGATACGCACGTTGGCGGCCCAGGAGCAGGCCTGCACGATGTTGAGAAAAGGGACGCCCGCCGATTGGGCCGCGTGCCGGATGAGAGCGAGGTTCAAGAAGTAATCCGGCAAGTCTTTCCCCACGATGAACTGGTAATGGTCATAGCTGATGAGTTCGGGTTTCACGATCTCGACGAACTGGCGGAGGTGTTCGCGGTAGGCGGTGACGGTGTCGCCCGGGGTGCCGAGTTGTTCGTTGCTCGCATAGGTGGGGAACAAATTGATATAGGTAAGATGGGCCGGATCACGCGCACGCAAATAGGCCACGAGCCGGCCCAGGGCGGCGAAGTTGGCCGCGCCGGGTTCATCCGTGACGAAATAATTATAGAGGGCCGGATGCGTGCGCACCCGGGCGATCAGAGCGTCCAGCTTCTCGCGCTGCTCCGGGTTATCCAAAGTGGCCGGGGAGAGCAGTCCGTCCATGAGTTGGGCGCGCAGCCCGTGCCGCTGCGCCACGTCGAGTTCCTTTTCGCCGCACCACACCAGATTCCAGCCGCCCTCCGCCATCTGTTGCGCCGTGGCGTCCGTCATGGGTGGTCCCGCCCAATAGGTGATGATCGGGGTGCCGACCCGCCATTTCACGGGGATGGTTGGGACAGCGGCGACACCGGGACGCGGACTGACGGTCAGGAGCAGCGTTCCGAGGAGTGCGTTGATGACTATTCTGGAAAATTCGTGTCGATTCATGAGTGTTCACTGCCTGGCTATGCCTTACGGCGTGATGCGGCCCCGGTAAAAGCGGCGGGGATAAAGCGCAGCATCGGGGTCACTGAACACCCCCACGCCGTTGGGGCTCAGGATGGTTTGGATCGTCTGCCATTGAATGAGGTTCGTCGTGGCGTCGATGTAGAACGGCTGCGTCAAGGGCGCCACGTGCGCCGGGGCCACCAGC
>JAYTXL010000078.1:0-4695 GCA_043742955.1 Verrucomicrobiota bacterium
GATATTGTGGACATCAAGCACAGCATTTTGCACGAGATAGGTTCCCATGTTTTTCGCACCTACCGGCTTTATGTTGTGCATCCCGAGGACAATCAAGATTCACTCGTGGCAGATTTGAAAAAGGCTGTGAAGGATTGGAAATGATTTCCAAAAAGCAAAAACTTGAACTGACGTGGATTGGGAAGGAAAACCGGCCACGGCTGGAGCCGCGCATCTAGGGCAAGTGTCGTAAGCAAGTGTCGGTTCTCACTATTGACACTTAATTGGAGGTTTGCGAACTGGATGGGGAAACGGGAGAGCGGGGAGCAAACGATGGAACGGATTGTGCGTGCCGGGCTGCAGGGGTTGGGTTGGGACCGGAGAACAGATGGGCAGTTGGACTTCCCACCTACAGCGATTTGCAAAAGTTGGCCGCCCGCGACGGCGTCATCTTTATCCCCACGGGCAACCAGCACGACGACGGCCGCCCGAACCCGAAAGCTGAACCACGCCATATCCATTCCAAGCTGGCCGTCACGCAAGCCATCCTCAACCATTCCCTCACGCGCACCTGCGTCCTCGGCGCCACTCTGGCCGGCGAACTCCTCCTGGCCGACGCTGCCTCCCAGCCCATCCGCCCTGCGGGCTAGTAGTTCCTAAGTTCACCCGTTCCGCGCTCCCGTGTCTGGGCGCCCGCGCGGCTTGGCCCTCGGCTCTTCAAATTTCCGTTTCCCTTAAAAACCGCGCTCGCCTCGGGCAAGTTGCTTCTTTATTCTCCACGCCAATGCCGACGCTGAACTGGATTGGAAAAGAAGCCGTGGTGAATCATCACCACCAAGTCCCGTTTCATCTCCTCAAGGACGTGCCCGAACTTTCCGTGGGCGACCCGGGCAGCGGCAATCTCATTGTGCAGGGCGACAACCTTGTCGCCCTCAAGGCGCTGCTCCCGTACTACGCCGGCCAGGTCAAGTGCAGCTACATTGATCCGCCTTACAACACCGGCAATGAACGCTGGGCCTACAACGACAACGTCAACAGCCCCGTCATCCGCGAATGGCTCGGCAAAACCGTGGGCAAGGAAGGCGAAACCCTGGACCGGCACGACCGCTGGTTGTGCATGATGTATCCACGGCTGGCGGTGCTTCGCCAGTTTCTCCGCGAAGACGGTGTGATCTTCGTCAGTATAGACGATAACGAGCTAGCTAACCTTCTCTTGATCATGGAGGAAGTTTTTGGCTCGCAGAACCACTTAGCAACCATCGTGTGGGAGAAGGGAAAAAAGGGTGATTCCAAGTTCTTTTCTGAGAACCACGAATATATCGTGGCCTACTCTCGAAACAAAGCGTTGCTCGTGGCGCAAAACACCAAATGGAAAAAACGCAAAGCAGGCGTGGACAGAGTGCTTGCACACTACAAGAGCCTGCGGGAGAAACATGGTGAAAACCACGAAGGTATACGTGAGGAGTTGATGAAATGGTATCGGGCGCTGCCCAAGGACGACCCGGCAAAAGCGCACAAGCACTACAATTGGTCAGATGGACATGGCCTTTACTTCCCGGATAATTTTCACGGCCCAGATGACGGACGGGAGAGTCGCCCACGATACGACATTTTCCATCCAAAGACTGGAAAGCCATGCGCGAAACCTTCAACAGGATGGCGCTGGGAGGAGTCTCGCACAATAATTGCACTTGCCGCCAAGCCGCCGAGAATCCATTTCGGACTAGACGAGACCACGATTCCATGCCGCAAGACCTACCTGTTTGAAGCCAGCCAAGAGCCATTTCCAACGGTTTTCTACAAAGACGGACGAGCCGCCACGCTTGCGGTGGAGCAGTTGCTTGGAAAAGGCCGCTTTGCTTTTCCCAAAGACGCCGACGTGCTCGCTGATTTGATTGGAATGGTTTCAGAGCCGGGCGACATCGTCCTGGACTCCTTTGGCGGCAGCGGCACTACAGGGCAGGCGGTCCTACAACTCAATGCAGAGGGAGGTAAGCCACGGCACTTTGTACTGATTCAGATGCCTTACGAGTCTGAAGATCAGAAGCAGCTGGCACAAAACATCACGCGCGACATCACCGCCGAGCGCGTCAAACGTATCGCCCAAGGTTACACGAACGCAAAAGGCGAGCAGGTGGAGGGACTGGGCGGCAGCTTCCGCTTTTGCGAATTGGGCGAGCCGTTGTTCGATCAGGCCGGAAAAATCCGCGACACCGTCCGCTTTGCCGACCTCGCGCGCCACGTCTATTTCACCGAAACCGGCGAACCGCTCCCGCGCGAGCGCGTGCCGAACACGCCGTTCCTCGGCGAGTGCCGGGGCGTCGGCATTTACCTACTTTACAATGGCATCCTTGGCGACAAAAGCGCCAACGGGGGGAACATTCTTACGCGCAGCGTGCTCGCACAGTTGCCCAAGTTTGACGGGCAGAAGGTGGTTTACTGTGCAGGCTGTCTCCTGGGCCGGGACCGGTTGCAGGCCGAGCGCATCATCATCCGCCAGACCCCCTACGAAATCAAAGTGAGTTAAACCACAAAGAAGTTTTGAAAGAGACAATAGATCACCCGCAGAGAGCTCAAAAAATTCTGAGCGTGTTCCTCTCTGCGTTCTTTGCGTGCTCTGCGGTTAAGTAAAAATGAAAGCAATGATTACCGTCGAGGAGCTGGCCCGCCGCTTCAACGAAGACGAGGCGGTGTGGCGGAGCTACGAACAAAAGCGCGCGTTGCGGGGATTGTTGAGTTCGCGGGTGCCGTTGCCGGAGGAGATTTTGGACTGGCTCGACTGGCAGGCGGCGGAGCGGGAATGCCGGGAAGTCCGCGCGGTGGGTTTTAATTTTCCTGAATGAATATGAAACCAAAGAAGCCCATCGAATCGCTTATTCTCACCGTGCGCGGCCAAAAGGTGATTCTGGACGCCGACCTCGCGGAACTTTACGGCGTGCCGACGTTTCGTTTCAACGAGGCTTTCAAGCGCAATCGCCGCCGGTTTCCCGATGATTTCGCCTTCCAACTCACGGCGGAGGAGTATGCCGCGTTGCGCGTCCCGAACTCATCGCAAATTGCGATGAGTTCATCGCACCCCGCTCAAAATGAGGCTGCCGCACCGGACTGGTCGCCGTTTGTGAACAGTCCCCGTAAACATCGCGGCGCCTCTTACCGTCCGTGGGCGTTCACTGAGCATGGCGCGTTGATGGCCGCGAACATCCTCCGCAGCCAGCGGGCGGTGGAGATGAGCGTCTTTGTGATTCGCGCTTTTGTGAAGATGCGCGAGGAACTCACCGCCAACATTACAATCCTCAAGCGGTTGGCGGAAATTGACAAGACGCTACTGCAGCATGATTCGGAGCTCCGGGATGTTTACCGGAAATTGCAGCCGCTCCTCGCGCCGCCGCCCGAACCGCCGAAGCGGCGCATTAAGGGTTTTAACCCCAAGGACTAATGATCTCCCTCAAAGATTATCAAACGCGGGTGCTGGATTCATTGCGGGATTTCTTCCGCATTGCCGCCCGGGAACTGAATCCCGAGCCCGCGTTTCGGGAAATCACGGAGCGCACGTTTGGCACGGCCATGACCTACATCCCGGTCAGTGCGCCGGGGATGAAACCGCAGATGCCCTACGTCTGCCTGCGCGTGCCCACGGGCGGCGGAAAAACCCTGCTCGCATGCCATGCGGCGGGATTGGCCATGACGGATTTCATGCGGGCCGAGCGTGCCGTCGTGCTCTGGCTCGTGCCCAGCAACACGATCCTCGATCAGACTGCCGACGCGTTGCGCGATCCGCGTCACCATTACCGCCGGGCGTTGGAACTCGCCTGCGGTTCGGTCGAGGTGGTGACCATTGAGGAAGCCTTGCGCCTGCCCCGTGCCACGGTGGACGGCCAGACCGTGGTGATTGTTTCCACCATTCAGGCGTTCCGGGTGGAGGACACCACCGGCCGCAAAGTTTACGAGCAGAATGGGAGTTTTTCCGAACACCTGTTGAACGTGCCTGCCGACCGGTTGGCCGATTTGCTGCCGGGCGCGGACGGAAAACCCAAACCGTCGCTCGTGAACATGCTCCGGCTGCGTCGGCCCATCGTGATCGTGGACGAGGCCCACAATGCGCGAACGGATTTGAGTTTTGCCACACTGGGAAATGTTTTGCCGTCGTGCATCGTGGAATTCACCGCCACACCCGCGCGCACCGGCACCGCCCCCTCGAACATTCTGCACCAGGTCTCCGCCGCCGAATTAAAAGCGGCAGAAATGGTCAAGCTGCCCCTGCGCGTCATCACGCGCCATCCGAGCCAGAAAGACCAACTGCTGGCCGAAGCCATCACGCTCCGCGCCAGTCTTGAAAAGCTGACTCACGCCGAAGCGCAACAGACCGGTGAATACTTGCGCCCCATCATGCTGATTCAAGCCGAGCGGGTGGATGCGTGTGAGCCATTGCGCGAACGCTTGGCGGCTGAATTTGCCATTCCCAAAGACCAGGTGAAAATTTCCGTCGGCAGCAACGACGAGTTGCCCAGCGCCGAGGCCATCCGGTCAGCCAAAGAGCCGGCGGTTCGCTTCATCATCACCGTTCAGAAATTGCGCGAGGGGTGGGATTGTCCCTTCGCCTACGTCCTGTGCAGCCTTAAGGAAACCCGGTCAGCCACGGCCATCGAGCAGATCGTCGGGCGGATTCTTCGCCTGCCCAACGCCCAGGCCAAACACCATCCCGATTTGAACTGCGCC
>JAYTXL010000079.1:0-32402 GCA_043742955.1 Verrucomicrobiota bacterium
CGCCAACGCGCTGAACCAATACACCGCCATTGGCGGCGGCTCACCGACGTACGACACCAAGGGCAATCTCGCCACGCAGAATGGTTGGACGTACACTTATGACGCACAGAATCGCCTGCTGACGGCGACGAACAATAACAACACTTCCTCATTCGCGTACGATTCCCGAAATCGTTGCGTGAGCCGAACGATCAATGGAACGACGACCCTGTTGATTTATGATAGCTGGAACTTGATCGAGGAATGGACCACGGGAGGGGCGCAGGTGGCGCACTATGTCCACGGCCCGCGCATGGATGAACTTCTAGTCAAAGTATCGACGACGAACGCGGTGTATTACCATCACGACGCCCTCGGTAATGTCACCCACCTCACCGGCACCAACGGCGCGGTGGTGGAGCGATACACCTACGATGTTTTTGGTGCGGTGAGCATCTATGATTCAACTTTCAACCTTCAACCTTCATCCGCATTCGGAAACCGAATGCTCTTCACCGGAAGGGAATGGCTCGCCGAACTCGCCCTCTACGATTACCGGAATCGTGTCTATTCGCCCGACTTGGGCCGGTTCTTGCAGACCGACCCCATTCGGTTTAATGCGGGGGATGTGAACATCTATCGGTATTGCGGGAATGATTCCATAAACTTTATTGACCCCTTTGGGTTGGAAGTTCTAGCGTATGATTCGGTAAGTGGCAATCCAACGCTAGCTCTCCAACTCGAAGCCGACGAACTCGGGATAACCGTTCAGGAACTTATCGCAAAAAAAGCTGCCGAAATGGCTACTCAAAAGGCCGCTCAAAAATTGAATAGTGAACTTGTAAAGCAGATGGGTGAAGGACAGATCAAGTTGCTTCGGAAGTTTCTTGATGATGGTGTGAAAGGTGCACAAGAAGCTCTGAAGAATCTTCAGAACGGGGGTAAACTGCCGGATGGCCTGACTAAAGAGACGCTTGAGATCGCCAAGAAAATAGCCGAAAACTCTGCGAAAAACCCAGGGCTGGATAAGTTGGGAACGCAAGCAGAACGCCTCAAGGCAATTGAAGAGGCTTTAAAACTTCTCCCTCAGAAAGCACCTTGAATACAGCAAACATTGACCCGTATCCATGCTTGGTCGTAATACTTCGAGGCCAACTCGGATTGGCTTTTCTCGATAACTTCTATGAAAAAAATATCTTCGTGGAAGGGGAAATCTTCTCTGAAGTTGGCTTTGGAAACTGGACTGGCTTTTACGACTGGTTGCGAACTTCCGAAGGATTTGTGATTGGAGTTAGATATACGCCTTTCGAGCGGTTGCTGCTGGATAGCGCGTCCATTTTGGCCTTACCTTACGTTGCGGTTGATTCTACTGAATGGCGTCTAGAGATTCTTTTTTCAAAGCGGAGGGACTGGGTTGAAGAGATGTCTGACGACCAGGCTTTTATCCACAATGCAGTATTTCGATCTGCGAAAGGCGAATTTGCGTTATCTTTCGACCTGTCCAATCGTACGGAAAACGAGTTGGCTGCAATTCGAGCGTTGAACGTGAATTGGTTGGATGTGAAGTGGGTTTAAATTGAAAAATTGTAACGCGCTTCTTCCGGTTGGAATAGGAGTGGTAGCCCTGGGTTGTGCGACAAAATGCGCAAAATCTGGTCCTATCGCGTTTGCTGGCTGTATGTTACTCTGCGGAGCGGCCGATGCCACTCTTGGCACATTCGCGTGGGCAATGTGCGGTTATTGGGCCGATGTGTCCTACAGTGGTTGCATGGATAACTGTAGAACGCGGTTCAAATATTAACGCGTTGAAAATCTATTATTCATATGACTACATTCAAAATACCGTTCGTAGAGGAGTCGTCGCTACCTAGAAAAGTCCGTGACGAAATAATAGAACATTTGACTTCTGAGGAAAAAAATAGAATGCGCTTAGAAGGTCTCCGTGGCGGACTTGTTGCAGGACTTAGCAATTTAGTTTTTCTTGTTCCATTCTTTGTCGCTGGCTATTACATGGGCGTCGTAGCTGGGTTGGTGTGTATGTTACCGTTTTTTCTTGTCGAATATTATTACTCGTCGCGATATTTCAACCGGCGGTTGAAGACATTCTATTTATCAACGCAATGGGCGAGAGAAAAGGGTTACAGCGAACAATTTCGTTGAGATTTTGCCATTGCCAAGTTTTGAACTGTACGCGCCAACCAATGCAGCGCGCGTGCTAGCAAAATTGCTTCGGCGCTGGGTCAGCTTCTCGGCTACGACAAGCAAGTGTCAGTTCTCACTACTGACACAACTGGATAAAGAAAAGGGGCCCCGCTGCTTGCGGAACCCAAGAACCTGTCAACATTTTGTTCGTGGTGGATGGCGTGGGCAGATGCGGTCCGAAGGTTTTGTGGTGCGCGGTGGTTCGCGGTGCATTTTCCCCCAGAAATACTTTTCAAAAACCCGTGCTACGGTTTTCCCAGTGTCGGCCTGTTCACCATGATGGTGGGCGCGCACGACCAGAAAGACACACGCCCTATATCGGTGGACTGATCGCACGGTCGTGCGGCCGCAGCGAGGCCGTAGTGGCACGGGCGTCCCGCCTGTCTGTTTCCGACAGCGCCGCGCGGTCGCCCACGAGAAACTCACGGGCGGGACGCCCGTGCCACTACGCTGCCGCCTGGCTGATTTTACCGGAGGTCATTTGCAATTGGTCAGACAGGCTGCCGCCTCGCGCTGCGCAAATACCGGTAACCGGTAAAAAACGGTAAAGAACGGTAAACATTTGCCGGTTTATTTGATGTCATATTTCTTGCCGGACTGGTATCAGGGCGGTTGGAGGAGTTTTGCCGGGCCGGAGCCCATGCTGGCCGGGATCAGAAATTCGACGTTTTGTAATACCCTACAGGACTATTCTCCCCCCGCGAGAAGGAACCACCGCCACGCTGCGGTTGCGTCGCACGTTTCACTTTGGATCGGACTGGTGGGTCATGCCATCCACCATCAATCAAACGTCAGCACCGTCAACCCGGTCTTTTGCCGCACGGTTTCGGCGAGGGCGTTTAACTCTTCTGCGCTCAGTTTCGTCGCGAACACCTCCGGCGTCGGACGCGCGATGGTGTAGGCGTGGACTTCCTTGATCTTACCACCATCATGGGTGATTTCGTTGAGCCGGTCACAATAAGCACTCAATTCGGCCAATGGCATCGGCTCGTCGTGGACTTTGAGGAATAGGCTTTGGATCACCATGGGCCGCGCGCGCGCCGTGGTCAGCAGGTTGTGTTGGATGCGGTCGAAACGAATCGTCGTGCGGTTGACGAGATGGAAATAGCCCTCGGTGCCCGCGTCGAGCTTGCCCCACACTTCGCCGTTGTTCGCGTCCATGATTTCAAGACCACGCTTGACGTCGGCCTTGTCCAACCCGGCGGCGTCCGTGATCAGGACAATCTTCGTTTTATCCAATCCCTCGGCCCGCTTCACGTCGGCGACGGCCTGCACGCTCTCGGCAAAATTCACGATCATCGTCGGTTCGCCGTCGCCGCTGAAAGCGATGTCCTTGATGGTGCGCGTGAGAAACGGCGGTAACTCGTCGAATTTGGGTTCCTTGGCCAGCCCTCCATCGCGCGCAAAATGGATCATGGCTGCCAACTCGTCGCGCATCTGGTTCAAGTCCACCTGCGACACTTTTCCCGGAATCTTGCGATCCACCTCGCAATAAATGCAGTCGAAGTTGCAGACCTTGTCCGGATTCAGATTGATGCCGATGGACAGTCCGCGCGAACGCCGCGAGATGACGGGATAAACAAAAGTAAAAACGGAAAACTGCCGCGCGTGATCCTGCACGGCCGCGAGGCTGCTTTTGATGTGGACGGTTTGATCGGCCATTCGCTCACTGTAGCCGCAGGCTTGAGCCGGCGCCAGCGCAACGTGAAATTGCCATCCAGGCTTACCTGGCGACCCTTCGCGGCGCGCCACCTGATGGGTGCGGCTCCGACAATTCCCGGTGGCGGAAGCAGCTCACAAGATGGTCGTTGACCATGCCGCTGGCCTGCATGAAGGCGTGGCAAATCGTCGGGCCGACAAACTTGAAACCGCGTTTCAATAAATCTTTGCTCAGGGCATCGGCCGCGGGCGTGCGGACGGGCACTTCCCGCATTTCCCGCCGCGTATTCTGCTGGGGTGTGCCGCCCACGAATGCCCAGACGTAACGATCGAAGCTCCCGAACTCCTGCCGCACGGCGAGGAAGGCCTGCGCATTTCGGATGGTGGCGGCGATTTTCAACCGGTTGCGGATGATCCCGGGATCGTTCAGCAGCCGGGCAACCTCGGGCGCCCCGTAGCGGGAAATCTTTTGCGCATCAAAACCATCAAGGGCGGCCCGATAGCTGGCGCGTTTCTTCAGCACCGTGGACCAACTCAAGCCCGCTTGCGCCCCTTCGAGGATCAGCAACTCAAACAGCGCGCGGTCATCGCGCAGGGGCACGCCCCATTCGTGATCGTGGTACGCGACATCGAGGTCCGTTTTTGGCCAGGGGCAGCGGATGGGCTCGTTCGTTTTCAAGCGGTCTTCGCGTGCGGCGCCTCGTAGTGGTGCTGGTTTTTCTTGAACGACCGCAGGGCGAGGGCCAGCGCGAGCATGATCAACCCGGCCCCCGTGAAGAAAGCCACGCCCGGCACCGGCACCGGGGCGCGGGGACTGATGAAGAAACCGAACAAGCCGGTGAAGACCAGCGGCCCGATAAAGCCCGCGACGCTCGCGAGGCTGGACAGCGATCCCTGCACCGCGCCCTGCTCGTTCGGCGGTACGCCGCGCGAGATCAACCCTTGAATGGCCGGATTGGCGATGGAACCGAACGAGCCCACCACGAGCAAGGCATAGATCATCCAGCCCTGCGTGGCCAGGCCGTAGGCCGTCATGAAGATCGCGCCGTTGAGGAATCCTAAAATGATCGACCGCCGCTCGCCCAGTTTGGGAATGATCTTGCGGGCCAATCCCCCTTGCACGATGGCTGCCATGATGCCCACCACGGCGAGGGAGGCCCCGACTTCCTTCGGCGTCCAATGGTAGCGATAACCGGTGTACAGCACCCAGGTGCTTGGCAACACCTGATGCGCCAGGTTGCTGAGGAAGAAAGTCTCCACCAAACCAAGGACCACCGGGAAACGCTTCAGCGCCAGCAGCGAACCCACCGGATTGGCGCGGCCCCAGGTGAAGGCGCGCCGATGTTCCGGCGCCAGCGATTCCGGCAGGACAAATAAGCCATAGCACCAGTTCACGGCCGTCAAACCGGCGGCGGCGAAGAAGGGGACGCGCAATCCGTAACTGCCGAGCACCCCTCCCAACGCAGGTCCGGCAATGAAGCCAAGCCCGAATGCCGCCCCGATGATGCCGAAATTTGCCGAGCGTTTTTCGGGCGGGCTGATATCGGCGATGTAGGCGCTCGCCGCCGTGATATTCGCGCCCGTGATACCCGCGATGATGCGGCCCAGGAAAAACCACGGCAGCGTGGGCGCAAAGGCGAGCAGCAGATAATCCAGCGCGGAACCCAACAGCGAGCCGAGGATCACCGGACGCCGTCCGAATCGGTCGGAGAGGCTGCCCAGCACCGGGGCGCACAGGAATTGCATCAAGGCGTAGAGCGCCGCCAGCCAGCCGTACGTGTTCGAGGCCGCCGAGACGTTACCGCCCGAAAGCTCCTCGATCAGCTTCGGCAAAATCGGGATGATGAGACCGATCCCGAGGATGTCCAGGAACAGCGTGACGAAGATGAAGCTGAGGGCGGGTTTGCGGGACACGAGTCAGTAGTCAGCCGTTGGTTGTCCGTGTTGACTCGCGCTCACATCCCCATGATCTGGTACCCGCAGTCCACGTAGAGCACCTGGCCGGTGATGGCCGCCGCACCGTCGCTGGCGAGAAACGTTCCGGTGGCGCCGAGTTCATCCGGGAGGACGTTGCGCTTGAGCGGGGCACGGGCCTCGTAGTGTTTCAGCATGTCCCCGAAGCCGGCGATGCCGCGGGCGGCGAGCGTGTTGACCGGGCCGGCACTGATGCAGTTCACTCGGATTTTTTTGGGGCCGAGATCGTAGGCCAAATAGCGCGTGCTGGCTTCGAGCGCCGCTTTCGCCACCCCCATCACGTTATAATGCGGCACCACCTTCTCGGAACCGTAATAGGTCATCGCCACAATGCTGCCGCCGTCGGCCATGAGCGGTGCCGCTCCGCGCGCCAGGGCGACGAGCGAGTAGGCGCTCACGTCGTGCGCCACGCGAAAGGCCTCGCGGCTGGTGTTTACGAATTCTCCTTCCAACGCCTCCTTGGGAGCGAAAGCCACCGAATGGAGCAGCAGGTGCAGCTTTCCAAATTTCGCACCCACCTCCGTGAAGACGCGGGCGATGTCCTCGTCCTTCGTCACGTCGCAGGGCAGGATGAGCGTGTCGGGGCCAAACGTGCCGGCGAGTTCCTCCACATTTTCTTTAAGGCGTTCCCCTTGATAGGTGAAAGCGAGCCGAGCGCCGGCTTTGTGCCATGCCTGCGCAATGGCCCAGGCGATGGAGCGTTTGTTGGCGACCCCGAAGACGATCCCGAGTTTTCCGGCGAGTGAAGACATAAGCGTTCTTTCGTTAATTGCCAAACAGGATGCCGGTATTTACTGGTTTGTGGCAAGGGGTTTTGATTTGGCGGCCGGCCACAACTCCGCGTTTTACCAGCCTGCTGCATTCGGATTCGACCGGGGAGTTTGACGTAATAAGTGGAATGGCCGCCTTCGATTTCAATGACCCGGTGAACTCTCAAGCTTGCCGTTCATTATGGGCTCGGTGAAATTCACCAGACTCCACAATGCGGGTGATTGCCAGGCGTGAGGAAAATATTTTGGCATCGGGCCCGCTGCTCATGTAGGGTTTCCTTAATGAACACAATCCGATTCCTGAGAATCTCCCGGCTGGCGATTCTTTGCGCGCTGCTTTCGTCGTTCGGTTCGGTTTTCGCCGCCGAACCCGACGCCAACAAAATCACCCATTCCTTCCTCGCGACCGGTGCCGAGACGCGCATCATCGGCGGCGATGGTGCGGTGCTGTGGAGCTATCCCGCGTCCACGCGCGACGGCTGGGTGCTGCCCAGCGGCAACATACTGCTCGCGGTTTCCAAGAGCCCGACGTATCCCGGTGGCGCCGTGGTGGAAATCACCCGCGCCAACGAGGTGGTGTTTGAATTTAAAGGCACGCAATCCGAGGTCAACACCGCGCAGTTGCTCGCCAACGGCAACATCATGCTGACCGAGGCGGGGGAGAAACCGCGCGTGCTCGAAGTCAATCGCGCCGGCAAGATCGTCGTGGACGTGCCGCTGACCTGTCAGAATTCGAATCATCACATGGAAAGCCGCATGGCGCGCAAGCTGCCCAATGGAAATTATCTCGTGCCGCAATTGCTCGACAAAGTGGTGCGGGAGTACGATGCGACCGGCAAGATCATCCATGAGTTCAAGACCCCGGAGCAACCGAAGGATAGCTGGCCGTTCACCGCCATCCGGCTGGCCAACGGCAACACGCTCATCAACTGCACGCATGGCAACCTGGTGATTGAAGTGGACGGCAAGGGGGCGATTGTCTGGCAGCTTTCCAACGCAGACCTGCCCGCAGCACTGCTCAACGATCCCTGTGGCGCCCAGCGGCTGCCGAATGGCAACACCGTGATCTGCAGCTACGCCATCGGGGCCAATCGCACCAAGCTGCTCGAGGTCACCCCCGCCAAGAAAGTGGTTTGGACCTACACGGACGATCGCCCGTCCGGAATTCATGAAGTGCAGGTTTTGGACACGAACGGGAAACCGCTCAAAGGCGCACCGCTGCGATAAGGTTAAATTTAGATCCGCCGGGCGACGTCAATGGGTGATGAACTCGGACCAGACTGGAACGGTTTGGATCAACCACGAATGGACACGAATCAACACGAATCCAGTTCGCAAACCGGGCTGCTACGGCTTGCCAGCCAATGCCCCGGAGCGCGGGTCTGTGACCCGCCGTACCGTTCATTCGTACTAAAATCATGAAAGTTTGCGCACGGACTTCAAGAATTTGGCGTCGCTGGCCGAGAGCGGCGCACCAGCGCACGCAGTCCAAGACGCTCACGCGCGGATCAGGGGGCCTGGTAGTTCCGCCAGGTTTTGGAGTGCGCTGGTGCTCCGGCGCTCTTCGATGGATGCGTGGTCCCGTCCAGCGCAACCAAGCCACCCGACAGCCGCTCTCGGCGACGTACGGCCTATCATCATGGTTGCCGACAGCCGCCTTCCAGCTCTGCGTTTGGCTGCTGCCGCTGGGGTGTCTCGGGATCCGGCTTGGTGCCGCCGAGCCGGGTGCGGACAGTGCGGAGTTTTTTGAGAAGCGCATCCGGCCCGTGCTGGTTGAGCGGTGTTACAAGTGCCACAGCAGCGGCGGCGAAAAGATCAAGGGCGGCCTGGTATTGGACACGCGCGAGGGCCTGCTCAAGGGCGGCGACACCCGGCCCGCCATTGTCCCGGGTAATCCGGAGAAAAGTCTGCTCATCGAGGCGCTCCACTACACCAACGAGGATTTGAAAATGCCGCCCAAGGGGCAGCTCTCCCCGCAGGAGGTGGCCGATTTTGTGACGTGGGTGAAGAACGGTGCGGCGTGGCCGAAAGAATCCGGCCCGAAGAGCGCATCCACGAAGGGGGCTTTCGATCTTGAAAAACGCAAACGCGAACATTGGGCATGGAAACCGGTGCCCGTCGCTGTAAAGCCGCCGGCGGTGAAGGAGCAGCGCTGGGCGGCGGGCGGAGTCGATCGCTTTGTGCTCGCGAAGCTGGAGGAAAAGAAGCTTAAGCCCGCGCCCGCCGCAGAAAAAACCACGCTCCTGCGCCGCGTTTATTTTGATTTGATCGGGCTGCCGCCCAAGCCGGCGGAGATTGAGGCGTTTTTGAAAGACCGCTCACCGCAAGCCTTCACGAAGGTCGTGGATCGCCTGCTCGATTCGCCGGGCTTCGGCGAGCGCTGGGCCCGGCACTGGCTGGATCTGGTGCGTTACGCCGAGACGCGCGGGCATGAGAGCGACTACATTATTCCCAACGCCTGGCAGTATCGTGATTACGTCATTCGCGCGCTCAACGCCGGGGTGCCGTACGACCAGTTTGTCACCGAACAGATCGCGGGCGATCTCGTGGCGAAACCGCGGCTCGGGACGAACGGCGCGAATGAATCCGTGCTCGGCACCGGCTTCTGGTTTCTCGGCGAGGAAGTCCATTCGCCGGTGGACATCCGCCAGGACGAGTGCGACCGCATGGACAATCGGCTCGACGTGATGACGAAAACCTTTCTAGGCCTAACCGTCGCCTGCGCGCGCTGTCACGATCACAAGTTTGATGCCATTTCCCAGAAGGATTATTACAGCCTGAACGGCTTCCTGATCAGTAGCAGCTATCGGCAGGTGCGCTTTGAGACGCTGGAGCAAAACAAGGGCATTGCGAATGAGCTGGCTCGGGTTTACGCCGAAAGACAGGCTCAATTCTCCACGCTGCTCGGCACGGTGCTGGGTGACCGGGTCGAAACTATGGCGGCCCAACTGCTGGCTGCCAGTGTGACCCCGGCTTCCGCGACGGTGGCGGATCCCGCCGCCGTGGCTCGCTGGAGTCGGGAGCTGGCCCAGGCAAAGGTGGACCCGAAACATCCGCTCCACGCCTTCGCGATCCTGCCCGCGACCGCGACGGGCGGCGCGACAATTCAGCAGACTTTGGCGCCGGTGCTGGCCGGGTGGCGGAAGAGTGCGGAAAAACCGGCGTTCGCGGCGGACGATATCGTGGTGGATTACACCACCGGCACAGCGACGAATTGGTACCAGGATGGATTTTCATTTGGTTTGCGCCCCACCCGGGCGGGTGAATTGCGCTTCGCTGGGAACGGAGATCAAGCCGTGCCCCGTTTCATAACGCAAACGGGAGCGTGGTGGGACGACGCCTGGAAGAATTTAAAAGTGGTTGGCTCTGACAAAGACGGGGGCAAACTCGGCGAGTGGGAACGCGGCGAGCAAACCCTGCGCACGCCGGAGTTTACGCTCAAAACCGGCCGCCTCTGGTATCTCGTCAAAGGTTCGGGGCGCGCCTACTCGCCGGTCAATTCGCATCTGGTGGTCATTGGTCCGCTGCACGGCGCGACGCTCCGCGAATGGAAAAACGAGGATGACCAATGGCACTGGGTCGAACACGACCTGAGCGCTTATCCCGGCCATCGTGTCCATGTGGAATTCAGCCCGGCGGGGACGGGCGACTTCGCCGTGGCCATGGTCGTGCAGTCCGATCCCAAGCCAGCCACGGTTGAGCCTGTGAACGCCCGTTTGCTGGCGGCTCTGGGCGGCGAATGGGCTTCACCGGAGGCCCTGGCCCGCGCGCTGCAAGGCGTGTTCACCCGCGTGGTTGGGGAGCTGAAGACAGATCGTCTGGTGGGTTCGCCCGACGACGCAGACGGGGCCCGGCTCGCCAATTGGCTGTTCAAAAACCTCGACCTGTTTTGCGCGCCTGGTTCCGGGGAGCGGCTGCGCCTGGATCAGGCCCTGAAGAATTTCGCCGCCTTGCGGGCCGAGCAGTCGGCCTTGATCAAACGCGAGTCCCACACCGCCCCTGCGATCATGGATGGCAATGGCGTGGATGAATTCCTTCTGGTGCGGGGCCAGTCGAAGACGCCCGGTGCACCGGCGCCCCGCCGCTTCCTCGAAGCCATTGCCGGGGTGAAACAGCCGGACTACGGCCCGGGCAGCGGCCGGCTGCAACTGGCGCGGCAATTGATCGACCCGGCAAATCCCTTCACCGCGCGGGTTCTGGTCAATCGGGTTTGGCATCATTTGTTTGGCCGCGGGATTGTGCCCACGGTGGACAACTTTGGCGTGCTCGGCCAGCCGCCCTCGCACCCGGAACTGCTTGATTATCTGGCGGGGCGCCTGATGCGGGAACAGGCGTGGTCCCTCAAACAATTGATTCGCGAGCTGGTGCAGACGCGGACGTACCAGATGTCGAGCCAGCCCGACGATGCGCGGGCCGAGGAGCTCGATCCGCAGAACCTGCTGTTGCACCGTGCGAATCTGCGCCGGCTGGAAGGGGAAGCCATTCGCGATGCGTTGCTCGCTGTTTCCGGCCGGCTTGATTCCAAGCTGCTGGGGCCGAGCGTGCCGGTGCATTTGACCTCCTTCATGGATGGCCGGGGACGGCCGGCCGCCAGCGGGCCGCTGGACGGGGATGGCCGGCGCAGCATCTATATCGCGGTGCGCCGCAATTTCCTGGCGCCCATGATGCTGGCCTTTGACGGGCCGATTCCGTTCAACACCATCGGCCGGCGCAACGTCTCGAATGTGCCGGCCCAGGCTTTGATCCTGATGAACGATCCCTTCGTGGTGGAGCAGGCCCGGGTCTGGGCCCGACGACTCGCGGCTGGTCCGATCACGGCCCCGGAGGCGCGCGTTCGGGAAATGTATCTCGCGGCGTTTGGCCGGGTGCCGGGGGCGGGGGAAAGCGCGCAAGCGGTTGAATTTTTGCAGCAGCAGGGCACGGCCTATGGCCTCGAACCGGAAAAGCGGCTGGCCGACGAGCGGGTTTGGGCTGATCTTGGCCACGTGCTGTTCAACGTGAAGGAATTTATTTTCATCAACTAATGCACCCGCGCCGTTCAACTTTTCCACGGGTTCTCACCCGGCGGGAAATGCTCCTCCAATGTGCCAATGGGTTTGGCGGCCTGGCGCTGCTGGCGCTGCTGGCGGAAAAGTCGTCAGGCGCGTTGGCGATCACGACGCGCAATCCGCTGGCGCCGCGCCCCTCCCATTTTCCGGCCAAAGCGCGCAGCGTCATCTTTCTCTACATGGATGGGGGACCATCGCAAGTGGACACTTTTGATCCGAAGCCGCAGCTGACGAAGGAAAGCGGCCAGCCGTTCAAGATGAAGATGGAGCCGACGCAGTTCAACAACAATGGCAACGCGCTGGGCTCGCTCTGGGAATTCAAGCCGCACGGCCGGAGCGGCATTCCGGTGAGCAGCCTGTTTCCGCACGTGGCGGAGCGGGTGGACGACCTGGCGATTGTTCGCTCCATGACGAGTAATTTCTCCGAGCACACCAACGCAAATTATTTTCTGCACACCGGCAGCGGCCTGCAGGGGCGACCGAGCATGGGGGCGTGGGTGGGCTATGGACTAGGCAGCGTGAGCGAAAATCTGCCGGGCTTTGTGGTGCTCAACGGCGGGCTGATTCCGCCGGGCGGGCTGGATAATTTCAACAGCGGTTTTCTCCCGGCAAGCTTTCAGGGCTCAGTCTTCAAGCCGAACGGCCAGGCGGTGGCCAACGTCACGCCCACGGAAGCCCGGCCGGAACTGCAAAAGAACAAGCTCGCCCTGATGCAACGGCTGGATGCCGGCGTCATGGAGCGATTTGGCAAAGTGGACCAGCTCGAAAGCGCCATCGCCAATTATGAACTGGCGGGCCGCATGCAACTCGCGGTGCCGGACTTGGTGGATTTTGTCAGCGAGAGCGCGGCGACCAAGGAGCTTTATGGGCTGAACGCCCCGGTGCCGGAGACGCGCACGTTTGGAACGCAATGCCTGCTGGCGCGCCGAATGGTTGAGCGCGGGGTGCGGTTCATTGAATTGACCTGCCCCAGTGGCGGAGGGGATCGCTGGGACCAGCACAGTGATTTGAAGAATGGGCACGAGAAAAACGCGCGCTTTGTGGACCAGGGCATCGCCGGACTGTTGAAAGACTTGAAAGGGCGCGGACTGCTGGACTCCACCCTCGTCGTGTGGGGTGGCGAATTCGGGCGCACGCCGTTTGCGCAAGGCGCGAACGGGCGCGACCACAATCCGTTCGGATTCACGATGTGGCTGGCGGGCGGCGGCGTCAAGGGCGGCACGATTTACGGGGCGACGGACGAATACGGCTACAAAGCGGTCGAAAACCGCGTGGCGATTCATGATCTGCACGCCACGATGTTGCACCTGCTCGGGCTGAACCATGAGAAGCTCACCTACCGTTTCAGCGGCCGCGACATCCGGCTCACCGACGTGCACGGCGAGGTCGTCAAAGATATTCTTACGTGAGAATCCCGTTGAAACCGCTGGCGAATTGCGGGCGATACTCCGGCGAAGGCAACGCGCCCAGGAAACGGTCTCGGGAAAATGCCTAGGGGACAAAAATTAGAAACCTTATATTGATCCTTGATTTCAACTAAATCGAACCAGTTTAGCCCCCACCTAATCGGATTGCCAAAGTCGGGCCGAGGCCGGTAGTATGCCGCCATGAAACGAATTTTTGCCCTATTTGCTTGTGGTGTACTGCTGACGGTGGGCGTCGCGCTCGCCGACAGTCCGGAAGACCAGTTTGTCGAGATCTACAATGCCATCCAGCAGGCCGACTCGATGGCGGAAGGCGGCCGGGGTGAGCTGGCCTTGCGCCGTTATTGGGAGGCGCAAACCGGGCTAAAAAAACTGGAGGCGGCCTTCCCGAACTGGAACGAACGGGTCATCCGATTCCGCTTGAAATACGTCAGCGAAAAAATCGCGCCGCTGGCCGCGAAATTTCCTAACCTGGCCCCAGTGCCCGCACCGGCACCGATGAAGACCGATCCCGCGACGGGGGTGGACAAACAAATCAGCCTCTTGAACGATGAAATCATCCGCCTGCGCGTGGACCGGGCGCAGGTCGAGGCCAAGCTCAAGGAGGCATTGTCCGCCAAACCGGCGACCGTGGATCCCGTGGAGATGGCCAGGGCGACGGAAAAAATCACCGCGCTCGAGAAAGAAAACAGTTTGCTCAAAGTCAGCCGGGATCAGGATCAGAAGAAAATGGCCAGCCTCGTTGATCCCAAGGCTGCGGCCCAAGCGCAAAAAGATTTGGCGGACGCCAACCGCAAACTGGCGTCCCAAACTGCGGCCCTCAATTCCCTGACTGCGGATCACCACAATTTGCAAAAGCGGCTGAAGGAAAAATCGGAACTGCCCGCGTTGCGCGCTGAGAATCAGGACTTGAAGCGCCAGGTGGGCGACCTGAACAAGAAAGTGGCGACCCTGGCCAAGGTGGAGGACTTGAGCAAGCAACTCGCCCAGTCGAAGACTGAACTGAAGGCGCAACAGACGCGGAATGAAGGGCTGAGCAAAGAAACGCAAAAGTTGGAGCGGTTGCTAAATGACCCGTCTTTCCAGCCGGGGGCCACCTCGCCCCAACTGAGCACCATGGAAAAAGAACTGGCCGCCGTGCAGAAGGAAAAGGCCGCCCTCGCCAAGGACAAATCAACTCTGGAGGCGCGGCTCAGGGAGATGGCGGCGGTGCCACCAAAAAACACCACGGGCGACGCGGCGACGCTTAAACAACTGGAGCAGGAACGTGCCGCTCTGCAAGCCGAGAACATCACCTTGGGGAAGGAGAAGGCGAAATTGGAAATGCTCTTGACCGATCCGGCCTTGCAGATTGGCGCCCCGGCAGCCAAGGGCAGCGCAGCGGAAAAAGAACTCACGGCCGCAAAAAAAACTGCCAAAGCCAACGAGTCCGCCCGGGCGGCCTTGCAAAAGGAAAAGACTGATCTCGAACGGGAAAACCAGGCTCTGGAATCCCGGCTGAAAGCCGCGCAAGCGGCCCGCAAAGGCAAGGGTGCTGCGGCCAAGCCCGACGCGTTGATGGAGGAATTGACCGCCAACCGCGCCCGCTTGGAGGCGCTCGAAGCAAAAAGTGTTCCCTACACGACCGAGGAACTGGCGCTCTTCAAAAATCCTGCACCGACCCTGGTGGCCAAGCTGGATACCAAGCCCGCCAAGAAGTCCGCGAAGGAACTGCCGGCCGGCACGGCCCAACTCGCCGCCGAAGCGCAACGCGCCTTCAGCGCCGGCCGTTACGACGAGGCGGAACAGAAATATCTGCAAGTGCTCCGACAGGATGAGAACAATGTGGCGGTGCTCGCCAATTTGGCGGCGATTCAGATTGAGCAAAACCGTTATCCCGAGGCCGAGGCGAATTTGAACAAAGCACTGGCCGGTGATCCCGATGACTCCTTCAGCGTTTACAAGCTCGGTTATCTCAAGTTCCGCCAGCAAAAATTTGATGACGCACTGAGTGCGTTGAGCCGCGCGGCGCAGCTGGATCCCAAAAATTCCGAAATCCAAAATTATCTAGGCATTACCCTGAGCGAAAAGGGACAGCGGGGGCCGGCGGAAGCGGCGTTGCGTAAATCGATCCAGCTCGCCCCGCGCAACCCGGACGCGCACCACAACCTGGCCGTCATTTACGCCACCCAAAAACCGCCGTCGCTCGAGCTGGCTCGCTGGCATTATCAAAAATCTTTGGATGTCGGCCACGCTAAAAACCCGGATCTGGAAAAAATTCTGGAGGAGAAGTAAGCGGACGCTTTGGTAATGGCATGGTTTGAACCCCTGATCCAAGCCAGCCGGTAGCCGAAACTATCAGGTTGCGCCTGGGTTATCGGGTTCGCGTTTGGCTTGATCCACAGCCAGCAGGCTTCTGATCGTCCATGGGGCCACCGCCACCGCTTTGCGCCTCAGGTTGGGCTAAATTTTTCAGGAATTGATCTTGCCGACGCGCAGGCGCGGCTTCCATGAATTCACGGATCAAGTGGTGTCGCTCGTCAACTTCAGCCTTCCCATCACTGGCGGCACCCTGGCCCTGGGCACCTGGCAGGCGATTTAGCTTTGGGAACACCGGATCCACCCGCACCGCCGCCGAGTGGCGGTCCATCTGTTGGGCGAATAGGGCCCCGATTTGGAATTCTGCGGAGCGCGGCGGTGCGCGCAGCGTCAGCCGCAGCCGGTTGAAAGTGCTGTGGCTGGTCTCCGGCCCAGCCGCGCTCCGTTCAAAATTAGCACTCTGCTGTTGGGCGAATAAAGTGGCGATCCTGCCGCGCGGAAGTATTATGACCTCAGTTCAGCGCGACCTTTTCAACATGCAAACGATCAACCCAATCCGCCGCGCCACGCTGGCGACCCTGCTTTTGTGCGGCGCAATGTTCTCCGGCCAGCTCCCCGCCCAGACCGCCACGAATCGGTTCGGTTTTACCGGGCCGGAAATTTTCCCGATCGACTCCCAATTCGGACTGCTGCACGCCGCCGACCTCGACGGCGATGGCCTGCAGGATTTGATCGTTGTCAACAATTCTCGATCGAAGATCAACCTGCTCTACAACCAGACAGGCAAAACCAATCTGACCCGCCGCGCCGCCCCTTCCGGCCGACGCGAAATCAATGCGCTGCCCGTGGACGCTCGCTTCCGCATCGAGTCCATCGCCTCGGAAAAACGTATTGCCAGTTTGGTCGTGGCGGATTTGAACGGGGATGGCCGACCGGATATCGCCTACTACGGTGAGCCCAAGGAACTGGTGGTGCAATATAATCTGGGCACCAACGGCTGGAGCGCGCCGAAACGGTGGGCCATCGATGACGGACAGCTCACAGCCAACGCGCTGGCGCACGGGGACCTCAATGGCGACCAGCGGACCGATCTTGTTCTGCTGGGAGAGAATTACCTCTATGTGCTCACGCAAAAGGCCGATCATTCATTTGGAGAACCGGAGAAAATCCCCTTCTCTGGGGCCATCCGGGGAGTCCAGATTTTGGACATCGACGGCGACGGTCGGGCAGACCTGCTGCTGGTGAATTGGGAGAATCCAAATCCTTTTCGCTTCCGTCTGCAAAATGGGTCCGGGCAACTCGGCCCGGAAATTCATTTTGCCCTGCCGCCCATTCGCTCGTATCTGGCCGACGATCTGGACGGCGATCACAAGATGGAACTGGTCACCATCGCGCAGAATTCCGGCCGGGCGCAAATCTCAAACTTCATCACGAAACCGGCCGAACCGCTTATCGGCGCCTTCCAGAAAGGGCAGTTCCAAGTGCTGCCGTTGAACAAGACTGAGAAAGCGAAACGCGGCGTGCTGTGGGCTGACATTAACGGCGACAAGCTGGATGACCTGTTGGTGGCCGAACCCGACAGTGGCCAGTTGACGGTCTATCTGCAGCAACCCGATGGCACGCTGGCCGCGCCGAAAAAGTTTCCGACGTTGACCGGGGTGAGTGATCTGGCGGTGGCCGATTGGCATGGGAATGGCCGGGCGGAGATTTTCCTGCTGAGCGCCGAGGAACGCCAGGTGGGCGTAACTCGCCTCGAGAGCAATGGCCGCATTCCCTTCCCCAAAATCCTACCGTTGGACGGCAAACCGCTGGCGCTGGCGGTCGGGCCGTTGCAACCCGGGGCGAAACCTTCGCTCGCGGTTATTCTCGATCAGGATGGCCGGCGGGTGCTGCACGTACAAACCGCCGATGGCAAAAGCAAATCGCAAAAATTGAGCGAGACCTTCAAGTCGAACCCGAGCAGCCTGGACATTCACGACACGGATCAGGATGGCCTGCCGGATTTGGTGGTGCTGGTCCCCTACGAAAAAATCAAAATTCTCCGGCAAGTGGCCGCCAAGGATTTTGAGGAGATTGACGTGACGCCGCCCGGCGGCAGCGTGGAAAAGCCTTGGTTTGGCGCGGCGGATGTGGACGGCGATGGCAAGACGGAATTGCTCCTCGCCCAGAAAAATTTTGTGCGAGCGGTGGTTCTGCAAACGGAGGCGCGCGATCCGGCGGCGGACGCCAAGCCCGTCTGGTCGTTCACCGTGAAGGAACAGATCAATGGCGCGGGGAGTAATTCACGCATTGCGGGCGCCGCGGCGCTGGCCAATGGCACGAATGCCATCGCCTCGTTGTTCCTGCTGGATGCCGAGCGCAAGGCCTTGACGTTGTGCGAACGCGATGCGGCGGGGGTCTGGCAGGCCGTGCGAAATCTGCCGCTGCCCGTCACGGATTTTATGGGTTTGAAATCCGTGAACCTGGGGTCGGCCAAACCGAATAGCATCGCCTTGCTCGGCGCCAACGCGGTGGCGTGGCAGAATTTTGACGGCAGCACCTGGGAGATCCAGGAACTCGACGGCTACGAAACCCCGATCAAGGATGGCCGCCTGCTGGACGTGGTTGCCGGCGACCTGAACCAGGATGGCCGCAAAGACCTGGTGTTTTTGGAAACTGCCAAGAACCACCTCGACATTGTGACCTTCGACCGGCCGCATAAATTGACCCCAGCGGATCGCTGGCAGGTGTTTGAAGAGCGCACGTTCCGCAACCGGCGCGAAGGCAATGAACCCCGCGAAGCGCTCATCGTGGATGTGACCGGCGACGGCAAAAACGACCTGATCGTGGTGGTGCACGACCGGATCCTGGTCTATCCGCAGGAGTAGGCGGGTACTATTTTTTCAACAGCGGCGGCGTGGGAGAAAAGGTCTTGAAGGAGAAGCCATCGGGTTGCGCACTCATCGAGTAAACCGAGAAGTGAAAATACTTGGCCAGCTTGTCGAAGGACGGGATTAACGACAAATCCAGCCACTCTTTGGCACCCTTGCCCAGGTTTCCACCGGCTGCGGCCGCCAGCGGATTCGCCAATAGTTTTTCCAACGCGGCCGGATCCTGCTTCAAGGTCTCCACCATAACGCGCAGGGTCTCGGCCTGATTCTCGTAGCCGAACCAGCCGGTGTTCATGCCCCCGACTTTTTGCGCGGCCTCGGCCAGACCGGCTGCCTCCGCCAGTTTTTTGCCGCTGGTTTCGCTGCTGCGCAGAAATTCTTCGAGCAACGCCACCTCGGTGGCCATTCCCACGTAGCCCCCATTGGCCCCAAAACTCAAAGTCTTTTCCACCATCTTCAACCCATCCGGGCTGGGGGTCGGCGGCATCTTAATGGAATACACTTTGTGCCCCAGGAACTCCCGCTCCTTGATGTCCGTGGATTCCACCGGCAGCAGAGAGGCGACGGCTTTCATCGCTCCGGCCAATTGGTCTGCCCGGGGCGAGCCAATCAGCGTCAGCACGGGCGCGGAGTTATTTTCGGCGGGATTGGAGCCGCGCGGAGGTTTTTCAAACATGATGACATCGTTACCCAGGTTGCCGATCAGGCTCTTTTTCAAATCAAAGTTCGGATCCTTGTCCTTGCCGGCGGCGTCAATAGTCATTTGCACGACACTGCTCACCTGCGGGGAAATCTCTTTGATCATGGCTTCCAACGTGGCCCAGACTTTCTGGCCATCCAATCGCCAGCGGCTGAACTTGGTAACCTCGGCGGTGACAAACGGCGGGGGAGTGGCTTCTTTCGTATCGATCGCCAGGAGTTTGAATAGGCCGCGGCGGGGCTCCGGCGCGCCCACGAACATGTTTACGTAAAGGCCCTCGCTGGACTGATTCATGTTAAAGGCGAGGGTCTTGAGCCCCGCCAGGCCGAGCACCTCCATGATCTTGTCCGGCTTGGCTCCGAACGGAGCCGCCGCTCCGCCGCCAGCGGAAGCTTCGGCGACCTTCTTGGTGATCACGGTGGCAATGGGCTGGAAATGAACCCAGCCAAACGCCAGGGCGTCGCGAAACATCGCGTTGTGATTCGCCTCATAAGCAGGCAGTTCCGCCAGGGCCGGCACCGTACCGCCAGCCTGCCGGCTCAGGATCTTTTCGAAATCCTTGGGGTTGTTGCCGACGAGCAGCAGAGATTCCGACTGCCCCAGCATGATCTGAATCTTTTCTTCCGTTGATTTGTCCACGGCATCGTCCGTCGCCTTTTCCCCCTTGGCTCCGGGAAAGGCCCTTTCAAATGTCTTTGCCAGATCCGCACCGGAAAGGATCAACGTGGTGAATTCCACCTCGCGGATCTTTTCCGTTTTGATCTGTTTGCCGGAATCGACCCATTTCTTTTTGAGCTCGGCGAGGTGTTTTTTGAGCAGGTCACTTTTGTTTTTGCTATCGAGCAGCAGCACAAAACCAGGCAGCTGGCCCGCCTTGCCCTCCCAGCCGTTTTGCGTCACCGCCAGCGTGAATTGCCCGTGCAGAAGGTCGGTGTATTGATCCAGCTTCACCCCCAGCTCCCGCTCCAACGGGGCCAGCACCTCTTCCTTGAACTTGTTGTAAAACTTGTCCGCAAACGGTTTCATCGCCGGATCCCGCCACAGTTGCGCCATCGGGAAATCATGATACGCCGCCTTCGCCTTGTCCCAATCCGGCACCGTCATCATGCCCAGGGTGTCCGCCGGCAGGAGTTTCTCGGCCGGCAAAACTGCGGCGTCGGCCGCCAAGGTCAAACCGCAAAGCATCGGCAGGAAACAAAATTTAAATTTCATAGTGAGGCGAGGTTCGGATCCGTAAACTTGTCGGCCGCTGGTTGCGCGACCAGACGGGTTGAATTCATTGGGTCATTAACACAGGGCGAGCTGAAAAGTTACACCGCGACGGCAGTCGTGCAGGTTCATTTTTGCACCCTGACCTGTTTGGTGCGGCTGGGCGGCTCGAGATAGCGGAAGGCATTGCTGGGATTATCGCTGTCGTACGCGTAGGCGTCGCGGTGGTTCAGGAAATATTTCACCAGTTCAACCGGGATCGCAAACCCGAGCCCCTCGCCCGAAGTGATCTTCATGTTGGTGACGCCCACCACCTCGCCCCGCAGGTTGAACAGAGGCCCGCCGCTGTTCCCCGGATTAATCTGGGCCGTCGTCTGCAAATAAAGTTCCCCCTGCATCTGCCGCGTCTTGGTGCTGAGAATGCCCTCGGTGACGGTGCGCTCCAGCCCCAGTGGACTGCCAATGGCGAAAACCCGCTCACCCACCGACAGCGCGTCAGCCTCGCCCAACGGCACCGTGGCAAATTTGCCGGCGTCCTTGTCCTCGATTTTCAGCAACGCCAGATCGACAAACTTGTTCATGGCGACGATCCGCACTTGCTTGTAGCTGGCGCGTTCCAGCTGGCCGGCCCGTTGGTGATAAACCTCCACGGAGATTTGCGTTTCACCCTCGACAACATGGAAATTGGTCATCAGGAACCCGTCTTCGCTGATGAGGAAGCCCGACCCTAAACCGCCTGGAGTCCGCACCTGGACGACCGCTTCCCCCAACTGACTGACCAAATCGCGCACATCCCGCACGGGCGGAGGGACGCTCGCAGTGCGAAATATTCCCGGCTTGGTTTCCGTGGCCAGAGCGGCGGCGGGCTTTTTCGGGGCGGTGAGCTTTTCCGGCTTGGCACCGTCCGCCTTGGAAATCTTCACGATCTGGCTGCGGGGCACGAGCAACACTGTGTAACCAATGTCAACCACCACCTGATCCTTTTTCTCCGCCAGAATCTTGCCCGTCACCGTCGCATTGTCCTTGAGCTGCAGCTCGTCGCCACTGGCAATGCCGGCGCCCAGCATGAGCAGCGCGGCAAGCGGGCGGGCGAGTGTCAACATGGCAGGATGATACACGCGCCTCACGACAAAGACAAGCCGTGTTTGCCCGGCGCGCGCCAGAGCGGCACCTCCCAGCTGCTTGCAGGTGCCGTTTCAGGCCAACCTGATGGGTTGCCAGCCATTAGCCGTGGGAGTGGAGCGCTGCGATACCCCTGGACCAGAGGTCCGAGGAATTGCACCCTGAAAGCGGTGCCAGCAGTGGGTGAAATCGGGTAGCATCGCTCGGTTGCGCGGGCTTCTGGCATCCCTCCGCGGTGAATGAAAGCTGCGTTTTGACCGGGGATGTCGCTTGCGGACTCGCTTAATCCCCGGCTAATGGCTGACAAGCCTGCCGCTTGCCAGAATCTGGATTAACCGTACCAGCAGCTGAGCTGCGCGCGCCCCAGAGCTGGCGCGCCTGCCGCCATTCCGCCGGCGTGTTCACGTTAAACAATTCCCACCCCTGGCCGCGTCGGGATCGAATTGTTTTGGCGCGCAGGGTCCGGGCCAACGCCTGCAACGACAGTTGGCTCCGGCCCAACTGCCGTTCGACAATCGCCAGACAGCTCCGCCGCAGCAAAAAGGGAAACCCAACTCCCTTGGCTTCCCGCACGAACAAAGCGGGTGTCCGGGCGCCAGAACTTCGGTGGATACGGCCCAGCAGATCCGTCGAGACGAAGGGCATGTCGCAGGACAGAAACAGGATGCGCGCCGCGCGACTGGTCGTCAGCGCCGTGTGAATGCCACCCAGCGGGCCGCGACCTGGAATCAAGTCTCGCCGGATCACGCGCACGGGTAAACCAAGCTGTTGCGCGAGGGCGCGGACCCGCCCCAGCAAAGTGCGCCCGCCCAATCGCAGCGCCGCTTTGTTGCGTCCCATGCGCGAACTCGCGCCGCCCGCCAGGATGCAGACCTCGCCAGCCAGAGCGGGAGAAGCAGCGGTGGGTATGGCCGTTTTCTGTTTCACTCGCCTTATGAAGCCGCAAGCAGGGGCGGCACGCAAGCCCAAGCATGGCGTTCACGGGATCATGGCCAAACATGAACCCCGGATTCCGAAACTGATTTTGAACCGGAAACAACCGAGGAAACAGAGCGAAGGACCGGGCCGATGAGTCTGCAAGCCGTGGATCGCAGCACACCCTACTGGATGGAGTTCGCCAGCGACGACGCGGGCAAGACCGCCTGGTGGGCGTTGCGCTGGGTCAATACTGCGGGTGAACACGGCCCGTGGAGCACCACCGTCAGCGCGACGATTGGCGGATGAAAGATGGAATAACAAATCAAACCCCGAAACAAAGGAGGACAACATGACGACAAAGCGACATAAAAACGAAACCAAAACAGCACCTCAGATGACCTTTACTGAGCAGGCCAAATCAATTAGCGCAACGGTTATCAATTTGGAGAGACTGGTCAGATTGCATGTCCGTACTGCCGAGGAAGAAGAGAAGCGAGACCCGGCAAAGCGAGACGCAGTAAAGACTCTGTCGAAATGCATCAGGCAGATTTCAACAATGAGAGACCGCCTACTCGATTAGGATGAGAACGGTGAGCCGGAGGGCGGTGAGAACGCCGTGCCCAGCCAAATACCTTGAGACCGCAACAAACCTGAAAAAGTGTCTTCCATTGTTGCTCGAGCTAGTTTGCACTTTAATCGGAGGCATCATGCTTCAAGCAGCCGCTCCGATCACAGTGGTGGCGTGGGGAGACAACTGGCCGGCCAAGTGACAGGGATACCGACGACTACCACTCCTTCAAGTGCAACAGCAAACCCGGTCACACTGGGAGGTCAAGTCTTGAGCGGGGTGGCGGCGATTGCAGCGGCAAGTCTTAACACCGTGGCGCTAATCGGCCCCATCATCATCACGCAACCAGTGGGGCAGAACTTCGCTTTGGGCGGCGCAGTAACTTTGATCGTCAGCGCGACCGGAACGGGCTTGAGCTATCAGTGGCAGTTCAATGGCACGAACATCGTCGGCGCGACGGGCACGACCCTCGCCTTGTCGAATCTCGCGGCGACAAATGCGGGCGCTTACCGTGTCGTGGTGAGCAATGCGGCAGGCAGTGTGCCAAGTCAGGATGCAAATCTGCTCTACTTCGGCGGCTTGAAGTTTTACGCAGGCACAACTCTGGCGGGACCAATCGGCCAGCAGTTCCGCGTGGATTACGCGGATGTTTTGGGCGGCGTTACCAACTGGCTCAAACTTTCCGACATCACGCTACCCTACTCACCTTACTTGGTGATTGACCCAGGTTCGCCCGGACGGACGAATCGCTTTTACCGCGCCGTGCCGCTACCGTAAGGGAAAGCCGCGAAGTTTCACAGGGTTCGGGTGGGGCGGGTTTTTCTACGTGCCTGCTTGCAAAAGACGCGCCAGGTGCGTTACGCTTCGGCCATGGCAAGCGCCGCATTAACGTACGAACATCTGGATTGCTCCGCCGGGGGGCGTCCGATGATTGCCGGGAAGGGGTTCAAAGTCATGCACCTCATCCGGGAGCATCTGGCCTATGGCTGGAGCGCGGAAGAGTTGGCGCTCAATCATCCGCAGCTCACGCTGGGCGAAATCTACAGCGCGCTGGCTTACTACGCCGACCACCGCGAGCCGGTGGAACAGGAAATCGCCGCCGGCACGGAGCAGGCGGACCGGCAGCGCGGCGAGGCCCGGCACCGACGGGTTTCGGCGCGACTGAAACAGCCGGACTGATCTTTCGCGAAATTTCCACCGCGCCATGCCGCTGGCCTTTTATTTGATCAGCACGCGCCGGCGTCTGTCGCCCGCTCGTTGCGTCTGCGCGGAGTGGAAGTGCTCACCGCCTACGAGGACGGGGCGGCGCGGTGGGAGGATGAAGCGCTGTTGCAACGCGCCACGGCGCTGGGCCGGGTGTTGTTCACACAGGATGAGGATTTGCTGGCGCTGGCGCACCGTTACCAGCGGGAGGAACGGCCTTTCCCCGGGGTGGTCTATGCGCATCAACTGCATATTTCGATTGGGCGCTGCATCCGTGATTTGGAGTTGATTGCCAAAGCCAGTTCCGCCGGGGAAATGGCGGGGCACGTCGAGTTTTTACCTTTGTGACTTGTTCGCCTGAAACGGTTCCATCTGCGCGAGCCGACCGCCGCAGTTCCACCGGATTTGGGTAATGCAGATTTTCTTGGCGATCAAAATCAGCGCCGGTTCGCGCTTGCACAAGACGCCTCCCATCCGCAACATCCCGCGCTCTGAATGCTTACAATTTCTGAAATCAGAAAATCCTTCGGTGGCCGGACACTGTTTAGCGACGTTTCGCTCCAGGTCAACCGCGAGGACCGCATTGGGCTCGTCGGTCCCAACGGGGCGGGAAAGTCCACGTTCTTCAACCTGATTCTGCAGGAGGAATCACCGGACGAAGGCACCATCACGTTTCAGCGAAATATCTCGGTGGGCTTCCTGCCCCAGGAAAGCGCGCCCGCCGGCGACGAGACCGTGCTCGAACTCGCCCTGGCCATCACTCCGGAGATGGGGGCGTTGCAGAAGCGGATGCGGGCCTTCGAGGCGGGGCATGATCACGATTCAAACGATTACCACGACGTGCAGGCGCGTTTCGATGAACTCGGCGGTTACCAGCTGGAACCGAAGGCGAAGAACATCCTGCACGGCCTGAGCTTTCGCGAATCCGATTTCAATCGCCCGGCCCGGGAGATGAGCGGCGGTTGGGTGATGCGCGCGTTTCTGGCCCGCCTCCTGGTGCAGGAGCCGGATTTGCTGATGCTGGACGAACCCACCAACCACCTTGATCTCGAGGCGCTGCTGTGGTTTCAGGAGTATTTGAAACTTTATCCCGGTGCCATTCTGATGATTTCGCACGACCGCGAATTCCTGAACCAACTGGTGGGCACCATCGTGGAAATCCGCCAGGCGAAGCTCATTCGTTATCGCGGCAATTACGAGGATTATCTCCTGCAACGGGAGGCGGGGGAGGCGCAGTTGCTCGCGGCTTACAAAAATCAGCAAAAGGAAATCGCGCATTTGCAGGAGTTCGCGGACCGCTTTCGCGCCAAGGCCAGCAAGGCCTCGCAGGCGCAGAGCAAGCTCAAGCAGATCGCGCGCATGGACAAGATCGAGGCGCCGACCAGCGACGATAAGAAGATCAAATTCCAATTCCCCCAACCGCAACGCAGCGGACAGCGGGTCATTACCCTCAAGGACATTAAATTTGCCTACGGCGCGAATCCCGTCTATCAGGGTTTAAACTTCCAGGTCGAGCGCGACCAGCGCACCGTGCTCGTCGGTCCGAACGGCGCGGGCAAGTCCACGCTCCTCAAATTGCTGGCAGGCGTGCTGACGCCGCAGGCAGGCACGCGCGACCTGGGACACAACGCGAAGGAGGGCTACTATTCACAGTATCGGGTCGAGATGTTGCAGCCCGAACGGAGTGTGTTTGAAGAGGCCCTGGATACGCCGCAACGCGTCACCGAACAGTCTGTGCGCACCGTGCTCGGGAGCTTTCTGTTCCGGGGGGACGATGTGTTCAAGAAGGTCGGGGTCCTCAGCGGTGGTGAAAAAAGCCGGCTCGCGCTGATCAAGCTGCTGCTCAATCCACCCAACCTGTTGCTCATGGACGAGCCGACGACGCATTTGGACATGCCCAGCATCGACGCGCTGGTCACCGCGCTGAAACAGTTCGCGGGCACCCTGCTCTTCATCAGCCACGACGTGTATTTCATCCGCGCCATCGCCACCAGCGTGGTGCATGTGAACGCCGGCACGCTCACCCCCTATGCGGGGGATTACCAATATTACCTGGATAAAACCGCCGCCACCTCCGCCCGGGCCGCGTTGACCGCCACCGGGGGAGCGCCGGCCGCCGCCGGCCGGCCAGTCGTGCAGCCCCGTGCTTCCGGCGTGGAGCGCAAGGAGCAAAAGCGCCTCGAAGCCGCGCAGCGGCAGGCCCGCTCGAATGTGCGCAAGGACCAGCAACAACTGGTCGTGCGGCTGGAAAAGGAAATCGCGGATTTGGAAACGCGCCAGGCCGATCTCACGCTGGAATTGGAAAACCCGGAAACCTACGCGAAGGCCGGGGCCGCGATGCATCTCAACCGTGAGTTGTCCGGCCTGCAACACGAATTGGAGCAGGCCGTCAAACAGTGGGAGGCCGCCTCGGCCAAACTCGCTGAAATCGACGCCCAGTTCGACGCTCAATGATTTTTCCAGCGGCCCAGCCGCAGCGCGTTGCCGATGACCAGCACATCGGACAACCCCATGGCCACCGCGCAAAGGACCGGATTGAGAAACCCGAGCGCCGCCAGCGGGACCGCCGCCGCGTTGTAGAGGAAGGCCCAGAATAGATTTTGCCGGATGGTGCGGAGGGTGGCTTGTGCCAGCCCCAAAGCCTCGGGAATGGCCTGGATGTCGGCGGTGAGCAGAATGATGTCGGCGGCCTCCCGGGCGACGTCGCTCGCCTGGCTGACGGCGATGCCGAGGTCGGCCTGTTCCAAAGCGGGCGCGTCGTTGATGCCGTCACCGACAAACGCGACCCGTTCCCCGCGCTGCTGGAGCTGCTCCACGATCCCGGCTTTCTGCTCCGGACGAATTTCCGCAAACACATTTTCCTTCGGGATCCCGGCTTGTTGCGCGATCGCCGCCGCGGTGAGCGCGTTGTCGCCGGTGATCAGATAGACGCTCTTTCCCTGCCGGGTGAGTTGAGTCACCACCTGCGCCGCGTGCGGTTTAACCCCGTCGCGCAAGGCCAACACACCCAGCAATCGCTGCTCGGCGGCCAAGCCGAGAATCGTCCCCCCTTGGGCGGACCAGATGGCCACAAACGGGCTGGCTGCGGCCACGTCCACGCCCGACTCACCCAGCCACTTCAGCGAACCCAGCCGCAGCCTCCCACCCGGCCCGTCAGCAGCAACACCACTGCCCCGCTCTTCCCGCCAATTGTTCAAGGGAAACAGGTTTGCGCCGCGGCCGGATTCACCCCCCGGGCCGTGGGCGGCCACCGCCCGGCTCAATGGATGATTCGACGGTTTCGCCAGCGCGGACGCCAGGGGTTCCCACGCCTTGGATCTTATGGATTCAACCCGTAAATCAGCGGTGGCCGCGACCGCCAATTTCCCCTGCGTGAGCGTCCCAGTTTTGTCAAACAACACCACGGTGATGCGCCCGCTTTTTTCCAAGGCCGCGCCATCCCGGATCAAGATGCCACGGCGCGCGGCGGCATTGGTGCCCGCCATGATCGCAGCGGGGGTGGCCAACCCCATCGCGCAGGGACAGGCCACGATCAAGACCGCCGCCGCCTGAATAAAAGCGGCGGCGAGCGCGGTCGTTGGAAAATGAGCCGACCAGAGGATGGGCGCAATTCCCTGGCTGAATTTCAGGGCGCTGTCATAGGCCAGGCCCCACCATAATCCAGTGGCCACGGCGACGACCACGACGACAGGCACAAATACGCTGCTGACCTCGTCGCCCAGTTTTTGAATGCCGGCCCGGCTGCTTTGGGCGCGCTGGACGACGGTTATGATTTGCGCCAGCGCCGTGGCTTCCCCGGTGGCGGTCACGCGCACCACCAGCCGGCCATTTTGATTGATCGTGCCGCCGTAAAGTTTCGCCCCGGCAACTTTATCGACGGGCAGGGACTCACCGGTGAGCATGGATTCATCCACGGCCGAGTTGCCTGCGATAACTTCTCCATCCACCGGAACACGGTCCCCCGGTTTCAACACCACGCGGTCATTGATTTGCAGCGCGGCCACCGGCACCTCGGTCTCCGCACCTTGCCCGCCGATGCGGCGCGCTGTTTTCGGCGCGAGGTTGAGCAAGGCGTGCAAGGAACTCGCCGCCTTGGCGCTGGCCAGCGCTTCGAGCCAATGCCCGATGCTGATGAGCGTGATGATGGCGGCCGACTCCATGAAATAGAGGTGGGTGTGGACGCCGGCCAGCAAACCCCACAGGCTGTAGCCGAAGGCCGTGGTGGAGCCGAGCGCCACGAGTGTGTCCATGCTGGAACTGCCGCGCTTCAGCTGGCTCCACGCACCGCGATAAAAACGCGCGCCACAAATGATCTGCACCGGCAAAGCGAGGGCCAAGGCAACCCATTGAAACCAGCGCTCCAACCCGACTTGAAAAATCCATTCACCAACCACGAGCGGCAGCGTGGCGGCGGAACCGACCACGACATTGAATTTCCAACCCGCCAGCGGCGACCATGCCTGCCTTCCCCCGGCGCTCCCCCCGGAACTCTCAACGCGCTTCGCCTCATAGCCCGCTTGCCCCACGGCCCGGACGAGCGCGTCAAGGTCCGGCGTGGCGTTGGGTTGCCAGCGCACCGATGCGCGGCCTACTTCCAGTTGCACCGTCACCCCCGCCACCCCCGCCACGCCTTGCAGGGCTTCGGTGGCATGCCGCGCGCAGTTGCCGCAGGTCATGCCGGTGATGCGCAGCTCCGTTGGCAGCGGATGGGCGGAAATATCCGTTAGGTTGGGAACACTCATAGAGTTACGCTTCACCCGCTATTTTCAGGCCAACGGTGAAGCCAAGACAAAGAAGGTAGCACGAACCTGGCCGCCCAATGAAAAAACTCACCCGCCAGCGATCCGCGCCTCCTCAGGCCGGCGGCTGCCGGCGGGCATTGGCGGCGGCATTTCTCTTTGCTTCGCGCCAAACGCTAAGGCTGGTGACCAAAGACCACAGCCAGGAGGCCACGAAGATGACGCCGCCTACTTTGAGCAACCCGAACGAGGTCTGACCCTCCGGGGCAGCGCCGCCAAAGCGTTTCACGGCCAGCATCACAAGCTGCGCAAACCAGCCAATGATCAGGCAGAAACCAGTGACCGCCAGGATCAACTGGCCAACCCCCTCGAGGACCCGGCCGGCGAGCCAGGAGCCAAGCCCAGGGGTGGCGGCAAGATTGATGACTGCGCAGTTCGTCGCGCGAGCCCGATCAATTGGTTGGCCGCGGTTTGGCCCCAAAAAGATCTTCATACGCATACACCACGGTGCCCATGCTGACGGGCATGGTAAACGGCGCGGAAATCAGGAACCCGCCAATGAAACCGATAAAGAACGCCGCCATCGAAATCATGACCGCCCCAACCCCGTCGGGGAGCTTCAGCGCGTTGATAAAAGGCTCGAATAGGGGCGAAAGCGCCGCCCCGCCAAGCGTTAAACCCGCCAGCCCGCACAGGACGGGAACCGCCATCGAGATTAATCCCGTGATCACAATCAGGGCGAACAAACTCCACCAATGTTTGGTGGCCACTTTGCGGCTTAATTCCATCGACGGCCAGAAATCCAACTGCTTGTCCACCGCGACGGGCAGGGTGAACATCCAGGCCACCATCAGGTATATCCCTGGTACCAGACAGCACAGAAAGGCAATTGGGGTCAGCAGACCGATCACCAAGGACGCCAGCATGAGCTGCAGACCATTGCGCGAAAAGCCCGCGAAAGCATCCCCAACCCCGGCGGCTTCGCCACGCACGCGCAAAAGGAACAGCCACATGAGCCCGGCGTTAAATATCCCGCCCACGGCGGAGGCAATAAAGCCTCCGATAAAGGGAATCATGCCCAAAATCAGGCTGGTCGCCACATTGAGAAACATCACCAGCATCGTTGAACCGGCGAGCAAAAGAAAATTGCGTTGGAAGAGGGCAAAGCTACGACCCAGACAACTGCCAATGTCCAGGCTCTCGGCCCGGCTGATGATTTCCTCAAGGGGTAGGCCCGCCGCGTCCACCGTCATGAGGGGAGGGCCGGATTTGGTGGCGAGAACGGCGGTGAAATCGGAAAAATCAGCCAGGGTTTTCCACTCCGTGCTGCCTTCGATCCGCGCCCGCGTGGAGCCGTTGGCCCGACCGTCCGCAATCCACTGGCAGAGCACCTCGGCGGCCACGGGACCATACTCCTTTTCATCAGCGCCGATGATCGTGTACATGGAGGGACTGTCCTTGAAACACCCGAACTCGTCAAGTTCCGCTGCCGGGCGCGGGTGTGAAGTTTACACGACCGCTATTGGCGGCGGGTTAAAAGTATCTTCGTACGCGTAAACAATCGCGCCAAGGGTGACGGGCGCCGCGATGAACACACCCACGAGGCAGCACACCACTCCGGCGAAAAGGAGCAAAATATTCACCATCACCAAGCCGAACAAAGGCCACCATTGGTGGGTTGCCACTTTGCGGCTCAATTCCATGGCTGCCCAAAAATCAAGTTTCTTGTCGGCAATCAAAGGCAGCGTGAAGATCCAGGCAACCGCCAGATAAATGCCCGGCACCAGGCAACAGAACAGTCCGACCGAGGTCAGCAATACCGTGATGACCCCCGCCAGCGCCAATGGGGCAAACGCCACGCTGAAGCCCGCAAACGCGTCACTGAAATCCGCCTTCTGACCCCGCACCAACTTGAGGAACATCATTGATAGGCCGCCATGTAATACCCCCATGAAAGCCGGCCCGGCCAAGACCCCGAGATAGGGTATCGCTGAAACCACGCTCTCAGCAATACCCGCCACCGCCGTGACCGCGACCACCAGCCAGAAATTCTTCGTCATCAATTCCCAACTTCGACTCACGCACCTGCCGATGTCCACCTCGAAACCCCGGGCGATGATTTCCTCGGCCAGCACCTCAGGATTAACCGCGTCCACCAACGGCGGCGGGCCGGCGCGCAGGACGGGCGCGGTTTTGGCCGACAGCGCCTCCAGGAATTCCGGGAAATCGGAAAGTGTTTTCCAGTCCGGGCTGCCTTCGAGCCGGACTTTCGTCTGGCTGTTCGCCCGGCCTTCGGCAATCCACTCGCGCAATTGTTCGGCGGTGATGGGGCCATACTCCTTCTGATCCACTCCGATGAGATTATACATAGGAAAAGTATTCAGGTTGTTGGAACGGCAGACCCACTTCTAGGCCATTCGGCGCGCCCGCGCAAGCGCCGGTTTAGGTCCGCCGGCCGCGAGGATTTCAAAGGCGAACTGTTCTGCCCATAAACCCTGGTGCGGGAGGTCGGCACCACAGTTCATGGCCCCAAGCCACGGTCAAAAAACCGTGAGGGTCTCCCACTGCACGGCTACGGCTATTGGTGGTGACTCCTCTCTGTCAATTTGACTGATAACTGCTCGCCGCAATGCACTCGCAAATATCCCGCGATCCGCGTCAGGCGATGATGCCTTTGACGATTTCGCCCTTCACATCGGTCAGGCGAAAGTCGCGGCCCGCGTACTTATAGGTGAGCTTCTCGTGGTCCAGGCCAAGGAGATGCAGAATGGTGGCGTGGAAATCGTGAATGTGCACTTTGTTCTCCACGGCTTCGGCGCCATATTCGTCGGTACTGCCGTAGCTGAAACCACCCTTCACGCCGCCGCCCGCCATCCACATCGTGAACCCCTTGTTGTTGTGGTCGCGGCCATCGGTGCCTTGCGCATAAGGCGTACGGCCAAACTCGCCACCCCAGATCACGAGCGTATCCTTGAGTAGACCGCGTTGTTTCAAGTCGGTGAGCAGCGCGGCGATGGGCTGGTCCACGGCGGTGGCGCGATTCTCGTGATCATTCTTCAGGTTGCGGTGCTGATCCCAGCCGCCGGAGCCGATTTCGATGAAGCGCACCCCCGCCTCAACCATGCGCCGCGCCAGCAGGCACGAACGCCCGAACGCATCCGGGCTGCCCGGTCCTCCGCCGCCGCCCCCAATGCCATACATTTTCTTGGTGGCCTCGGATTCCTTCGCGAGGTCCATCACCGCGGGCACCTCTTTCTGCATGCGAAAGGCGAGTTCGTAGGATTCGATGACGCCCTCGACCTGCGGATTGACCTTGTCGCGGTAGAGGCTCTCCTGGTTCAGCGATTGGATAAAATCAATCTGCGCCCGCTGACCATCGGCTGAGAGCTTGGCGTTGGCGATATTGGGCATCTTCGCATCGCCGCCGCCCATGCCAGCCGGGCCCATGGCGCGGCCTTCGGAGCCGATGCGTGTGCCCTGGTAAATGGCCGGCAAAAAAGCGCTGCCGTAGTTCTGGGCGCCGCCATTGTTGAGCGGCGGGTTGAGTGTGATGAAGCCCGGCATGTTTTCATTTTCGTTACCCAGACCGTAGAGCGACCACGCCCCCAGCGACGGGCGCGCGAACTGAAACGATCCGGTGTGCATTTGCAGGAAGGCCTGCGGGTGCGCCGGCACATCGGTCTGCATCGAGCGGATGAGCGTCAGGTCGTCCGCGTGTT
>JAYTXL010000080.1:0-3258 GCA_043742955.1 Verrucomicrobiota bacterium
AAGAGGTGGGTTTCATGCCGAACTATATACGTACGTATACACTAACGGTCAAGAAAAGACCGAAATCACCCTCCTTGCCAGAATTTTGTCTCACACCCCCAGACGAAATGGTAGCTTCATTGCGCCAACCAAGCGTGAAATGACTGCACCGGATTCTTGACCGCCAACATTCCAACCACCACCACTGCCAGTCAGCGCCCTGTCCATTACCGGCGATGCGGACAATTCGCCAGGAGGCAGCGGTCGGCGTCTTTGCGGTTGGCAATTCCTGCACCTGACACCCAGATCAAACGCCCTTTTGCCAAATAATTTTTCCTCAACCGAACCCATCGAAACAAATCCCACCTCGCCCAAAACGCACCCCCCCCCGCACCCTTCCACAGACACAGCCCGACACAAAACTAGGCCAAATATGTCTCCGACACAGTTCTGACACAGCATTGCAGGCAGACACAGTTAGACACGCATTTATCTGTCACGTCTTGCCACTATATGCAGATATAACCATTTAAAAACAAGTGTAGTATCGTGTATGTTCGTTGCAATGAATGACACAAACACGGCAACACGTGGCAACGCGGAAGGCGTTGAGAACCCCCTATTTGCAGGTTCAAGTCCTGCTAATCGCACCACTTTTACTCAGGAAAACGAGAGTTGCTCCGGTTCCTAACCCAGTTTCGACACAGAAACTCCCCGAAATTGGTGAAGCTGACAGGAGCAAGTGGCCCAAGAAGGTACCTGACGAAGAAAGAGGCAACACGTCTGCCGGGCGCGGTGACGATGGACGTGGATTTCGGCGTCGCGCCGGGCGCATCGGGCGGGCAATACGGAACAATCAAATCGGACCTCGAGGGTCTGGGCTTCGTTACCGAGGAAAGCCGCTTGGTGCGGAAGTTTGGCGACATCCGAAGGACGCATACGATGTGCTACTGGCCGTTTCGGCATTTGTGGAAGGGCCGGAAGCGGCGGTTAATGAGTTCCATGCTGAAGCCAAGGCGAGAAACAGAGGATTCGACTCGGCTATCGCCACGTTGCGAAAGGATTTTCTGACGGTTGATCAAGATGGACCGATTCGCGCCGCTGAATTTGTGCGCGAGTTTGTCAGCGACACAGCACAAGTGCGCCAGGATGTTGTGACCGTCGCGAGGTATTTATTGGGAGAATAGCCATGCCCCACGCCTACACCGAAGACCAGCTTGTCGAGCAGCCCGCCCTCGGGTTGTTCGCTGAGCTTGGCTGGCAGGTGACCGGGCCACCGCCCAATGTCGGCGCGGCCGGCGAACCGGCGGACGCGGGATTGCTTGGTCGGGAAACCAAAGGCGATGTGGTGTTGGTGGGGCGATTGCGCGCGGCGTTGGGGAAGTTGAACTTGAGCCACACGGGCCACGATACGTTGCCACCCGAGGCCACTTGACCTATACTGGACCGACGCTTGACCCAGGGTTGACCCATTGGCAGACTGTTGAACATGAGCTACGAGCCGCAATTCACCATCACGGCAGCGCTGCTGACGCGGGTCGAGAGCATCGCCGCGCTGCGGGAGCGCATCCAGAACGCCACGGAGCAAGTGCCGTGGATTCCCGCACTGCAAAAGGACACGCGGGCGCGCAACACGCACAGCTCGACGGCCATCGAGGGCAATCCGCTCACGCTGGAGGAGGTTCGTGCCTTGGAAGAGGGAACGACGGTGGTCGCGCCCGTGCGCGCGCGTCGCGAAGTGCTGAATTATTTCGCCGCGCTCCGGCATGTGGAGAAGCAGGCGCCGAAGAAGCGGTTGACGCACGAGGATATTTTCCGCCTGCACCGCATCATCGCGGGCGAGGTGATGGACCAGGGCGAGGCGGGGCGTTACCGGACAATGCGGGTGCGGGTGGGCCGGTTTGTGCCACCGCCACCCGAGGATGTGTCGGGCTTGATGTTCGAGTTGCTGGAATGGTGGAACAAGGACGCGCCGGGACTCTCACCGGGGTTGAGTTCGGCCATCGTGCATCACCGCTTCGAGACGATTCATCCGTTCGCCGACGGCAACGGGCGCGCGGGTCGGGCGCTGGCGTTGTGGGAGCTTTACCGGCGCGGGTTTGATTCGCATCACCTCTTCGCGGTGGACGAGTTCTACTGGGAGGATCGCCCCCGCTATTACACGGCGCTGGATGCGGTGCGGCGCGAGGGCGATGACCTGACTTCGTGGCTGGAGTATTGCGCCGAGGGTTTGCAACAGACGCTGGAGCGCGTGTGGGAGCGGATGGGGCAGTTCTCGGTGTCGGCTGCGCGCGAACGAGTGGTGTTACGTCCGCGGCAGGAGCAGTTGCTGAAGCTGCTCGGCAGGAGCGGCGGCAGGACTCCGTCGGAAATCTGGGCCGCATTGAAAGTGTCGAAGCAGGGCGCGATGGATTTGCTGCATCCGCTGGTAAAGGCTGGCCTCGTGAAACGTGTCGGCACACCAAAACACGGGCGTTATGTCCTCAAATGAGCGCGCCCGCTTACGCCGAAGACCAGCTTGTCGATCAGCCCGCCCTCGGGTTGTTCGCTGAGCTTGGCTGGCAGGTGGCTGCCGACGTGAAGGGCGACGCTTACGAGGGGTTGCTGCAAATGAATGCCGTGGACGTGTAAGGCGGCGCAGGCCAATATTGCACTCCGCGCCCGCTCATCGCCGCGATGGTGGAGGTGGTGCAAACTGCACCGGGCAATACGATCTGTGATCCGGCGCGCGGCAGGGGTGGGTTTCACCAGCACATTTTCACCATCCTCAAGCAGCACGGGCGCGCGGCGGTGGTTTTGCCGGACAACGTGCTGTTTGAAGGCGGCGCGGGCGAAACCATCCGGCGCGAACTGCTCAACCAGGCGGACGTGCATACGCTCCTGCGTCTGCCCACCGGCATCTTCTACGCGCAAGGCGTGAAAGCGAACGTGTTGTTCTTTGGCCGCAAACCCGCGCAGGAAAAGCCATGGACGCAGAAGCTCTGGATTTACGACCTGCGCACGAATAAGCATTTCACGCTCAAGGAAAGCACGCTCAAGCGCAGCGATCTGGATGACTTTGTGAATTGTTACTTTGGTAGGGCGGGCACAGTCCCTTGCCCGCCGAACGCGGCGCGCACGGAGTGACGCGCCCTAGTGCGCCTGAGATGGCGTTTGGTTGGAGCGGTGAGAGTCCGCTTCCACGCGGTGAAGAATCGTAAGGTATCGAACCGTAACTGCGTCGCAGTAATGCGGGGTGGAGAGCAACGGAACGAGAACGGCCAGTCCGTAACACGGCTC
>JAYTXL010000081.1:0-5728 GCA_043742955.1 Verrucomicrobiota bacterium
GGGGCGCGGCGCGGATTCCTTCATCGCCATGATTTACGAACGCCTCATCCTCATGCGCGACTTGATGCACAGCGAGGGGAGCATCTACGTCCATTGCGACCCAAGGGTGAACTCGTTTATTCGCTGCTGTTGCGATGAGGTTTTCGGTCGAGATAACTTCGTAAATGAAATTGTGTGGAAGCGAGCGGACGCTCATGCCGATGCGTCGGGCTACGGAAAAATCCACGACCTCATTTATTACTACTCAAGGGGCGAGCGGAAGGCGTGGAATCAACAATTCGTTCCATACACGGACGACTACGTCAAAAACCAGTATCGTTATGTTGATGAAAAAGGGCGACGGTTTCTCTCTCGCAGTCTGACGGCTGACGGGCTTTCTGGCGGCGGCTATAACTACGAATGGAAAGGACAGAATCGGCTGTGGAGATGCCCAAAGACGACGATGGAGCGATACGAAGCGGAAGAGCGTCTCACTTACACCGGCAAGGGATTGGTGCGATACAAACAGTATCTCGAAGAAATGCCGGGACTGCCGGTTCAATCACTTTGGGACACGTTTTCAAAGATTCATCATCTCGCGAACGAGCGAGTGGATTATCCGACGCAGAAGCCAGAGCCGTTGCTTGAGAGGATTATAGCTTCTAGCAGCAACGAAGGCGATTTGGTGGCGGACTTTTTCTGCGGCAGCGGCACGACCGCCGCCGTGGCCGAAAAGCTCGGGCGCAAATGGATTTGCACCGACCTCGGCAAGTTCGGCATCCACACCACCCGCAAGCGGCTCATCCAGGTGCAGCGCGCGTTGAAGGCCGCCGGCAAACCGTTCCGCGCCTTCGAGGTTTTGAATCTGGGCCGTTACGAGCGCCAGGCATATCTCAACATCAGCACCCGCCTTTCTGCCAAAAAGATGGCCGAGGCGCTGGCCAAGAAAGAGCAGGAATTCCGCGACCTCATCCTCAAAGCCTACCGCGCCGAGCCGCTCGGCGGGGGGACTTTTCAACCGCAGATGGACGCAGATGAACGCAGATTGGGAGGCAAGACGGGAAAGGCCAAATCTGATTCGGACATCTGCGTTCATCTGCGTTCATCTGCGGTTACATCTTCCGATTCCTTCTTCCACGGCAAGGCGGGCAACCGGCTCGTCGTCGTCGGCCCGATCAACCTGCCCGTCGGGCGGCTGTTCATCGAGGAAGTCATAACCGAATGCCGCAAGCGCGGCGCGTCCCGCGTGGACGTGCTCGCGTTCGAGTTCGAGATGGGCCTGTTCCCCGCCGTGCTGGACGAGGCGAAGCAGAAGGGCCTCGACCTCGCGCCCAAGACCATCCCGCCAGAAGTCTTTGACCGCCGCGCCGTGGAAAAAGGCCAAGTTCGTTTCCACGACGTGGCCTACATCGAAGTCACCCCGCGCTTTGACAAAAAGAACAAGCACGCCCTTGCCGTCGAGTTGACCGATTTCTCCGTCTATTACTCACAGGGCATTTCCGATTCCATCACCGCCGAGTTGAAGGCCGGCAAGAGCGAGGTCGTGTGCGAAGCGGGCAAGCTCATCAAGATCAGCAAGGACAAACACGGCGTCGTCTCCCGCGACATCCTCACCCGGAAATGGACTGACTGGGTTGATTACTGGGCAGTCGATTTCAATTACGAGAGTCGTCGGGAAATCATCAAAGTCCCCAAGCGCATGGGCGTGGAAGGGGAGTTGCCCGGTTCCATGCGGGCTGACGCCGGCGAGTTCGTGGATTTCGAGGAACGCTGGACCGGCGCCTACATCTTCGAGAACGAGTGGCAGAGTTTCCGCACCCGCCAGGACCGCGACCTGGAACTCAAAAGCGCCAGCCACATTTACGAAAAAGCCGGCCGCTACATCATCGCCGTGAAAGTGATCGACATTTTCGGCAACGACACCATGACCCTGATGCCGGTAACGGTGGGGTAGGGTGGAGAGCGACACCCCACGGACATTTGATCAAACCGAACTGTTGTTTCATGGATTCACTCATGGTTGTGAGGGTGTAACAGTCGGCACCGGTCGCGTTAGCGAGCAGTGGGCGAGTGTTGACCGTGCCGGAGCCAGGTTCTGGAAGGGCTGCCAATCAGGTGAAGAATCCGGTGAAACTCTGGCCCTATTATACTCCCAAGTTCTTGATATTAAAAGATCAAGGACTGGAGGCGAGGGTCGGAATTGAACGATGTCTTCACCGACTGCCAGCCCCAATATCCTGATTTGCAGGGCCATTCTGACCCCGATTTTACAGGGGTTCAAGAGGTATTTATCACTATCCGCCAACTACCGCCATTAACTCGCAACCCACACGCTTTTTACTCGGTTATTGAAGAAATCGTTGAAGGTTTCGTTGAAGGTTTTAACCGGGCTGCATTAAACTTGGATCACATGGGATCCAGACCAGCAAGGGGATGCGCGTTGTGCAAACAGCGTGAGTAAGGGCGCAGAAATGACGACGACGTTATGAGATGTACGGACCGGCGGGTGCCTGGTGTATCAGACGCCAAGTGGCGATTTTTCATTTTTCCATACCGGGACAAACGCTGACGATTTTCTTTCCGATGCGTATCGCTTCGCTGGCGATGTGATGAAGCTCGGCAAACTCCCTTTCACCGCACGGCCTCGCTGCGATAAGTCCTCCCGGTCGAACATCGCAGATAGCAGCCTCGAGAAGCTGATAAAATGTAACTACATCGTCTCTAATGGCAGTCGGCAGAAGGCCGATCCTTTGGAGGTTCGCCTTGAATATCGGACAGTAATCTTCGGGAACAATGACCTGAAATGTAGAACTCGAAAGTTTACCAGAACGTAGGGCGACGAGCACTTCCTCAATGTGCTCTACATATCTCCTCTTCTCCGCCAAAAACAAACTTACGCGGATTTCTGTCACGATAGCGCGAGTCACCGCCTTGGCTTCAGCATTTCTTTTTGCCCGCTCTATGACGTAGGCAGGCAAGATCGAAACGATTGCGCCAAGTATGATACCGCCGAACGCGGTGTACACTGGAATTAATGCGTTGACATCCATAGCTCGAGACTTTGCCTAGCTAACATTCTCATTCTCGCTACCACCACCGCCACCACCATGGATGAGAGTCGGCGGCAGTGCAATGCCGGTAGCAGCCGTGAACTGAGTCAGAGAGTCGGCGGCAGAAACGCTTTTCGCAAGAGACCCACTTAAGATACTGAACGCAGACTTGAGCTCGCCAAGCGTTGCCGCTTGGTCCGCCTGTGCTGCGTGCGTGAATGCAATGCCGCTTTGAATCTGGTCCAGCCGCTGATTGAAAGCCACGAAGGCGGGAAGCTTCTTTCGCTCTGCGCATACCTCCCACCATAGGTCACGCATTTCTCGAATCTGCTTTTGCATGGAAGGATTGCCTCCATAGCGGCTGTGGCACGAACCACAAAGCGGAGCCGCGTTGTCGATTTCGTCGCCACCGCCACTAGCCTGTGGCACGACATGATGCACTTCGACAAATGCTTCTTTACAGATGCAGCACTGAAAGTCAGACCTCCGCTTGGCTTCGAGCTTTATATGTTCTGGAAATGGCATTTTTGCGTGGCGGTTTTTTGTAGCTGCCGTCGATGGCACGCTTTTATGCAACCAAACCTGAGAATTTCCATCAAGGATTATCGACGAAGCAAACCGTGGCCAAGTCAGGAAACTACGAATCTTTCGCAGACGTAACAAGATCTTCTTTCACGGGTGGCAAACCATGGCGGCGGGCATTCTTTCGCCGCCAATGCTGGCCGATGGTTTTCGTCGCGTCGTCCAGCCAGTCTGGATCCGCGAGCAGCGTGATCAATGCAATGGAACTGAAAAATTTCACGGCATTGGGCTTCGGCTTACCGAGCGCGCGCAGTTTTCCAGCGCTGGCGAGAATGGCGACATCGTCAGCCGAGCAATTCAAGAGCTTCGCCACCTGTCCTGCTAGCAAGCGCGCCGGAATGTCCTTCGCGGCCCAGGTCGCCATCGCCGCTTGCATCACATCGTTGCTCATCATTTCGTTCTCTGGGTGGCCCTCACGGTTTCACGGCGGCGCGGACGGCGGCGGTGACGATGGACTCGACGAGGTTCACCACGTTTGTCGCGCTGCTTTCCTGATTCAGGGAACCGATGGAGACTCTTTGGGATTTGTCGGTCTGGCCGCTCGAGAGCTTGGAGAGCTCGCTCTTCGAGTCGAACAACGTGCCGGCGGTGACGCGGGTCACCCGCTCGACCGAGCCGTCCGCCAGGGTGCGCTCGGTCACGGTCGAGTTGAAACGGGCGCAACCGGTGGCCAGCACCAGGAGCACGGCGAGGAGAGGGAGGATATGTTTCATGATGGTCTATTTCCGTTCGCGGATGCGGCGCAGCTCGACGTTGCAGTCCTCCAACGCCGCCGTGTTGCGGTCGATGCAGACGGCCAGTTGCCGCGCCATTTCGTTTTGGTGGTTGATGATTTCGGTCAGGGAAGCGCTGTGGGTTTCCTGCAAGGCCTTGTGATCCGCGATGAGGGTTTGCAACTGCCGGACCAGCCAGCGAATCACGGCCCCGCAGAGCACCAGCAACAGGCAGAACGCCGCCAGGAACAGCCAGCGGTCGTCCATTGCAGCGGCGTGATCCACCACCCGAAATAGGTCGCCAGTGTTCATGTTGGTCATGGTTGTAGCCGCGCACCGTGGCGGCACTCCTTTCATACACCCGGTTTTCGCGCGCGCGCGAGGAAGGGGCGGTCAACGACTCGCGCTTGTGGCACCAGACCGAACGACGGCGAAACTCGTCACCGCTCCTTGCAGAAGATTGTTGAGGAAACTATTTGACGGGTTTTACGATCGCGCTCGAAGGCCGCTTTACAAGGCGTCAAATCGAAGGCATGGTGAAGGCATTAGCCATCGACTCCCTAACAGAAATCCGCAAGCCAAGGGTTCATCCGCATTTACTTTGGTGGAGTTACTCGTAGTCATCGCCATCATCAGCATCTTGGCGTCTTTGCTCCTTGGGACGATTTCACAGGCCAAACGAAAGTCGCAACAGATTAAATGCGTTGGCAATTTGCGCCAGCTTGGCATCGGCGTGCAAAACTTCGTCACAGATAATCACGCTTATCCTTCGATGACTGCGGGTCCGGACACCGATAATCCGGGCTGGTGGGCTGAACAAATTGATCGTGGTGGATTTGGCAATCCCAAACTTAAAACAGGGTTCCATACGGAGGGCGTCTGGCGCTGTCCGTCGGCTGAATGGGCTGCAATCGTGAGTTCCCCCGCAGCGTCATACGCTTACAACACCTTTGGTGTTCTTCCAATGGGAAACGTTTCTCCTTCACTTGGCCTTCAGGGCAACTTCATTTCTACGTCCGAATTGTATGCGGGTTTTGCCGAAGCGGAAGTGGTGAATCCCAGCGAGATGATGGCTCTCGGCGAGAGTTTTAGGGGTGGAATTGATTTTATGCGTATGAAGCTGGTTTATCTTGATCAGGGGGGATTCGCATCCCGACGTCACCAAAACAAAGTGAATGTTCTGTTTTGCGATGGTCATGTCGAATCACCGGCACTGAAGTATGTTTTTGAGGACAAAAGCGATGCGGCGCTCGCGCGCTGGAATCGAGACCACCAGCCACACCCAGACAAACTCTGATGCGTCTTTAATCCGCCGTCAGGGAGAACCCGCTCGCCAAGAACTTGGGCGTGTCGCCGGTGGTCACGGCCCGGGCGCTGGTGAGCGTGCCGTAGATCAGCATGTTG
>JAYTXL010000082.1:0-6439 GCA_043742955.1 Verrucomicrobiota bacterium
GGGATATTTCATGCTGCATCCCTATTCTAAGTAAACATTGTATTTACTTTGTACACACAAAAATGCGCTTATTTTCTTAATTCAATGGCAGTGGCGCAGCGCGCCCTCCCTACCGGGTTCGGCCACGCGCGCTGACCCAATCATCGGTGGCCATACCCCCATAGCGTCTCCAATGGAACGGCCGTAGGGGTGATTAACCGACCCTCGACCCGCGTTTATTCGCCTTGAAGACCGGTCGCCAAACCAAAAGAAAATTCAAAATAATCGTTGCATTCAGGCGGAAAATTGCCAAAGTGCGCTTCAGTTAGATTACTTGTCGACTTCAAGGCATGGTGAATCCTCAGTTGAACACGGTTCAGTGATGATTTGAAACCCGATGGTCGGGAACAGTCTGGAAAGAGCAGTCAGTCTACGAAATAGTCATCATGAGCACAAAACTGTTTGTTGGAAACCTATCCTTCAATACCACCGAAAACGATCTGCAAGATCTGTTTACCCCCCACGGCCCCGTCACCGAAGTCAATTTGATGATGGATCGCGCCACCGGCCGCCCCCGCGGTTTCGCCTTCGTCACCATGGCGACCAAGGAAGGCGCCGACGCCGCCACGCAGGCGCTCCACGGCAAGAATGTCGATGGCCGCGACCTGACGGTCAATGAAGCCCGCCCGCGTGAAGAGCGCCCGGCTGGTGGTGGTTACGGTGGTGGTGGTGGTGGTGGTGGCGGCAGTCGCGGCGGTTCGCGCGAACGCCGTTACTAATTGAGTTTACGCAGGGCGCGGGGTTCTGTTTCGCAGGATCCCGCGTCTCTTTTTTCTCCGGGCCGCGCCGAAACGGGCGCCCGCCGGGGGAATTCCTAAAAACCACATGGAACAACATATTGAAATCGAAGGTCGAATTCTGGCCGTCCTGGCCGGTACGATGTTTCGCGTGGAGCTCGATAATAAGCACCAGGTGCTGGCCCATATCTCGGGCAAAATGCGCAAGCGCTTCATCCGCATCACCGTGGGTGACCGCGTAAAGATGGAAATGTCGTCCTACGACTTGGACAAGGCGCGCATCGTCTATCGACTCAAGTAACCTCCCGTCCTGACCCGTCATCCGGCTCCGGGCTCTTCAGAATTTGTCGTCCGTCTTCCCAGCATCGCTCCACCTCTCGAGGTGTTGCCGCCCAGTCCCTTCACTCCGGTTTGACACTCCCCTGCTCCGCCCGTAGCTTCGCAGCGTGTTTGAGCTCATCGCACCCTACTCGCCCGCGGGTGATCAACCGTCCGCCATTGTGCAGTTGACCGAGGGGCTGGCGTCGGGGGCCAAACATCAGACCCTGCTCGGCGTCACCGGCTCGGGCAAAACCTTCACGATCGCCAACGTCATCCGTAATATCAACCGGCCCACCTTGGTCGTCTCCCATAACAAGACCCTGGCGGCCCAGCTCTACGCCGAGTTCAAAAGCTTCTTTCCAAAAAACGCGGTCGAATACTTCGTCAGCTACTTCGATTACTTCCAGCCCGAGGCTTACATTCCGCGCACGGACACGTTCATCGAAAAAGACTCCAGCGTGAACGAGGAAATCGAGCGGATGCGCCTCTCGACCATGAGCAGCCTCTTCGCCCGCCGCGACGTCATTGTGGTGGCCAGCGTCTCGTGCATCTACGGCATCGGCAGCAAGGAGGATTACGAGGCCATGGTGATTCCGCTGCGCGTCGGACAGATCATCTCCCGCGACCAACTCCTGAGCCGGTTGATCGATATTCAATACAACCGCAATGACCTCGCCTTTGAACGCGGACAATTCCGGGTGCGGGGCGACACCGTGGAGATCTGCCCCGCCTATACTGAGGATGCCTTGCGCTTTGAGTTTTTCGGCGATGAAATTGAACGCATCACCCGCTTTGAACCGCTCTCCGGCCATAACTTGGAAGGCCTCGCAGCGATCACGGTTTATCCCGGCAAACAATTCGTCACGCCGCCGGACAAGCTCAAACGCGCCACCCTGACCATCCGCGAGGAGTTGACCGACCGCATTGCGTGGTTCGAGGCGCGCGGCAAATTGCTCGAGGCGCAGCGCATCAAAATGCGGACGGAATACGATTTGGAAATGATGATCGAAATGGGCTTCTGCTCGGGGATTGAGAATTACTCACGCCATATCGCCGGCCGGCCGGCCGGTTCACGACCGGCGACCATCATGGATTTTTTCCCGCGGGACTTTCTGCTCGTGATCGACGAATCGCACGCCACCGTTCCGCAAGTCGGCGGGATGTTCGCCGGAGATCGTTCGCGCAAGACGGTCCTCGTGGAGCACGGTTTCCGGCTGCCCAGCGCGCTGGATAATCGGCCCCTCGACTTCACCGAATTCCAAACCCTGCACGACCAGGTCATCTACGTCAGCGCCACCCCGGGACCGAAAGAACTCGAGTGGTCACGGGAAAGCGCGCTCGCGCACCGCCCGCCCGGCCTGGGGCAGGCCGACCCGCCGCCCGCTACGCGGACCCCGGGCACCTGGCCGGGCGTCGCCGAACTCGTCGTGCGGCCAACCGGGCTCATTGATCCAAAAATCACGCTCAAACCCCTCGCCGGTCAGATCGATGATCTCCTTGAGGAAACGCGCAAACGCGTTGAACTCAAGGAGCGCGTGCTCGTCACGACGCTCACCAAACGCACCGCCGAGGAGCTCACGGATTACCTGCGCGACCTCGGCATCAACGTCCGCTACCTCCACAGCGAAATCGATGCGATCGAGCGCGTCGAAATATTGCGGGGTTTGCGCCGGGGTGATTTCGATGTGCTCGTCGGCATCAACCTCCTCCGCGAGGGCCTCGACCTGCCGGAGGTTTCGCTGGTGGCCATTCTCGACGCGGACAAGGAAGGCTACTTGCGCAGCACCACCAGCCTCATTCAAACCGCCGGCCGGGCCGCGCGCCACCTGAATGGCGAGGTGATTCTTTACGCCGACGTCAAAACCCAGAGCATCCAGAGATTTCTGGCGATCTCCCAACATCGCCGCGAACGGCAACTCGCCTACAACCTGGCTCATAATATCACCCCCCGCAGCGTCAGCCGCGCGGTCGAGGAAAGCTTGTCGTCGCAAAGGGAAATCGCCGCCAAGGCGGAAATACTGCTCCACGAAGGCGGTGGTGATTTCGACGTGGCGGAAACGATCCGCGAGTTGCAGGCTGAAATGCTCACCGCCTCCAATAAATTGGAATTCGAGAAAGCCGCGCTCCTGCGCGACCAAGTGAACGAACTGAAACGCGGCGCGGGGATGCTCACCGAAAAGGAGCAGGCGCAGACCCGCAACGTCAGTTATCAATCACCCAAACGCAGCTCCCGCGGCAAAGCGCGCGGCCGCGTGATGCCCTTTTGAGGTTGGCCACGAATCGCCCAGAAGGGGTATTGATGTTTTCGGAATGCGATGATTTCCTTTTCTTGCGATATGGAGAACCTCCGTTTTTAAATGATGAACTCTACAATAGCCGGGACCCTTTTCGGATGACTTTCACAGGTTCCATCGACGGCAACCTGCAGCTTGGGTTATGACTTAATTCCGAGGAACACAGATAAATCATGAAGCCCATTACGGAAGCATTCATCCAACTCTGACAACCATGCACCCCCGCCGTCTCTTTGCCTGCCTCGCTGCTGCCGCCATCACCACCGCCTGCTGTGCGGAAACCGTGCCGCTGTTTGATGGCAAGACTTTCACCGGCTGGGAAGGCGATACGACGAACGTATGGCGCATTGAAGCGGGCGCGTTCCGGGCCGGGACGCTGGCGAAGAAACAGGAGCGGAACGATTTTCTGGCCACCGTGAAGCAGTTCGGGAATTTCGAACTGACGCTCAAATGGCAGCTGGTGGGGACCGAGGGTTTTGTGAATGGCGGCGTGCAGTTCCGCACGAAACGCATTCCCAATAGCCCCGCGGTTTCCGGCTATCAGGCGGACCTGGGTGCAGGCTATGACGGTGCCCTGGTCGATGAGGGCCGCCGCCGACTGGTCCTGGCAAGGCCGTCGCAAGAAGTGCTGGCGAAGGCACAGAAACCGCTGGGCGAATGGAATGACTACCGTATCCGCGCAGAGGGGCCGCGCATTCAAATTTGGCTCAATGGGGTGCAGACGGTGGACTTCACAGAGCAGGATCCTACGATTCCACTCACAGGCATCGTGGCGCTGCAAATCCATGGCGATGCGAAATCGGTGGTGCGCTACAAGGATCTCATGATCGAGGAACTTCCCCAGGCCCAAGCCAGGTCCACGCCCCTTAAGCCTGGCGGGAAGACTGTCGACAAGAAACTCGTGCCCTGAAAACACGTCCGATCAACCGCCGCCGATTTTGTGCTGGCTCCGTCGACGAGCCTGGCCCTTGCCAGAATTTTTTGATCAGGCATAATTCCAGAATGAACATCGTCCGCCATTTGATTGCCCTTATCTTTGCCAGCTCCTCGATTCTCGCCGCGAACACGGCGAAGGAAATCCCGCTGTGGCCCGAGGGTGCGCCCGGGTCGGAAGGAAAGACGGCTTCCGAGAAGCAGGACGCGAACCACAACGTCTCCTCCGTTCACCATCCATCCATCACCCCGTTTCTTCCGGCTCCGGGCAAGGGCAACGGGGCGGCGGTGCTTGTGATTCCGGGTGGCGGACACAGCAAGCTCTGCCTCGGCCACGAGGGCAATGACATTTCCCAGTGGTTCGCGGACCACGGTGTCGCTGCCTTCATGCTGAAGCACCGGCTCGCCCGCGAGGAAGGCTCCACTTACAAGATTGAAGTCGAGTCGCTCGCCGACACCCAGCGGGCGATGCGGCTCATTCGCGCGCGCGCGGCGGAGTGGCACATCGATCCGGCGCGGCTCGGGGCCATGGGGTTTTCCGCGGGCGGCGAACTCGTGGCGCTCGCCTGGATGCGCCCCTCGGCCGGCCGCGCCGAAGCGACCGATGCGATTGATCGTCTCGACGCGCGTCCCGCCTTTCAAGTGCTCATCTATCCCGGTCGCTCCGGCGACATCATGCCGACGAAAGACACGCCGCCCGCCTTCCTTGCTTGCGGCGAAAACGACCGCAAAGACATTGCGGAAGGTCTCGCCGAAGTGTACCTGCGTTTCAAACGCGCGGGGATTTCAGTGGAATTCCACGTCTATGCCGGCGTCGGCCACGGCTTCGGTTACCGGCCCGGGATGAAGGGTCCCGTCGCCACGTGGCCTGATCGGGTCGTGGGATGGCTGGATGCGAAGGGATTTCTGGTGCCGGGGAAGTGACACCACCCCACAACTCGTGCGCTGCCGAGGGCAGCAACATCGCTTGGAACCTCCACGAAGAGGCACAAAAGGCACACCATCGAGAAAATCCGAACCGGAAAACTCATCTTGATCGTTTTGCGCACGCCAAACCAATGCGGGCGGGCTTGCCACCAGTATTCTTGAGAGCCGCGTGCGCCTTTTTGTGACGAGTTCCTCTGGTTGTTCCAAGGGGAGCCTAGATGACCACTAAAGAAACAACCTGCGCCGAGCTGCAAACCTTGGAGGCGTCGAGGCGTGAACTTGCAATGCGGTTCTTTGGGGATTGGTTACTCGCGCCGTCCTCAAACCCCGGCGCCAGAGGGCGGCGACCTCTGGACTCTGCTGGACAAAAGAAAACGCTGGGAGCAGATTGCCAGCATGAACCCAAGGGAAGATTGCAGTGGGCAATCTGCTTAATTGTTGAGCCACGCGCACGTTTATGCCAAAGCCAGACCACATTTTGAGTTTCGCGACAGACAAAGACGGCGACCAGTTGTTCGTTCATGCAGACGCTAAAGGTTTGGACTTCTTGATTCGTTCGCTCACACGTATTCGCCAAAATCTGGACGAGGATGTTTGTGACCACGACCATTTGATAACGGACGCTTGGGCTGGTTCAGAGCTTTCGGAGCGCAGCATGGCAGACGGTGTTCACTTGATTCATCACGTTAAGATTTATGGTTGGACGCCAGAATGGATACAGAAGCACGAGTTGTCGGCTTAAGCAGGCGCAGCAGGCTCGCTCTTCACACGCCCCGCAATTTCCTCTCCACCACGCTCCGCGTCCGCGTCGCCACCAGATACCGCAGCGCATCCGCCGTATCATCGCCGCCCACACCGTCCTCGTCCACTTTCAACACATCTTCCGGCCGATTTGGATCGTGTTGCAACGCCGGCAAATATTCCAGAAGCCGCCCGCAGCGCCGGTGAATGAACAGCGTCGGCGTGCCCCCGCCCTCTGCGAGGCCGACGTTCGGCTCGCCAAACCGATGCAGGATTTCCGCCCAACCGTTCACCCGCTCCGTGTTCGCGCACGTCAGCCGGATGCCCAGCTTCGCGTATTGCGCCGCGACCGTTGACCCGTCGCTTTGCCGCGAGAACACATCCGCGCCCGCCACAAAACGGCTGATCGTTGAAGGTTGATGGTTGATGGAGCCATGCGGCCGGCCC
>JAYTXL010000083.1:0-5074 GCA_043742955.1 Verrucomicrobiota bacterium
ATGGGAGCTTTTGGATCGCGGCGAACTACACCTGGTCAGAAAAAATCCGCAACCTCCCAGAACCCGTCAGCGTGCTCAAAAAGACTAACACACTGTCAAAGCTTCATCGGAGTCCACAAAGTTGACGGGAGCCAATGTTTTCGCGGCGGAGCCGCGACCTAAACCCGGGTTTTTCATGCCGTTTATGAAAAATCCGGGCTAGGGCCTTAATTCAACCGGCAACTCCTTTAACGGGAGCAGCTCAAGGATGTCGGTTTGATACCACTGCTTCTCGTTGAGCGTCCCCTTGGTTCGATCCACAAAACGGTAACCGACGACATGAGTCGGATAGTTGTGACCGTCTTTCGTCTGCTTCCACGCACTGAACACGTGCCGCGTGTCGGCATAGTCAATGCAGAGAAGGCGCTTCTCTACCTTGTCGAAATAGAGGTCGATAGGTTCCTTGACCGACTCGGAAACCCGCATTCCAAACACTGGCTGTCCGTAAACTGTGGAGTCGGCGAGCCCTTCAATTTTGGATTTCGGGTCGAGCAGGAGGCGGAGACTCCACGCCCAACAAAGGACGCGCACCTTGTCTTTGCCGCGCTTTTCAGTGCCGAGCCACCAGTCCCCGCCCACTTGCACCACTGACGTGCGATTGCCTTTTTCGTCCGCCGTGACGGGGGCGGCAGGGGTATCTGTGATGAGCACTCGCTCGCGGAAGCGGAATATCTTCAGCAGTTTTTCTTCGCCGCCGGCCGCGGTCACCACTTGTTCGACGCGTTGGGCGGCACCAAGGGGCGCACCGTGCAGGATGCTGGGGAAGGTGATGGCGGCCGCCGTGGCGACGGTGGATGCTTTGATAAAATTACGGCGGTTTGAGCTGCTGGAAGAGTTCACAAAAGCGGTGGGGGAGCAATTGGTTGTCATCGGTGTTTCGACTGGAGTCACCCCGGCATTATTCGATCCACCGTTGCCACCGTCAAGCATGCCGGGCCAGGGGCGAAATGATAAAGCCGGCGATCGCCGGGTCACCCTTTTGACTCCATTCGGGGCTGCAGCAGTTCACCGTTGTTGGCCGAATTACACTGGCAAATTTGCGAAACGAGAGGCCAGATGGGTGCTGCTTGCCTGCTTAACCCCGTACCGCAGCACCACGTAGTTCACAGGTGGAACCAATTGTATTCATTGGGGAATATAGACCAATCCACGGTTATCTCCGAGGCCAGCATGAACAGCAGCAGCGTGCCGAGCAGGCTGAATTTTGTCTGGGGATCACACCGGTGCAAAACCCGGTCGAGGCCGGCGACAAAAAGCAAAAGAAACGGAATCAACATCCCCAGCATCAGCCGGCCGGACGTGAAAAATGGGCGCGCGCGCGACGGATAGAAGCAATGCTGGAAATCATACTTCACCGACAACAGTGCGAAGAAGGCGAACATCCCCGCCAGCCAGGCAAAGCCAAACCACAGCGCTGTGCGTTGCGTGGGGGAAAACACCGCTGGCCGCTTCCACAACCCGAACAGCGCGGACAGCAGCAGCGCGATCGTCAGCAGGACGTACAGCAAATCCACCGAAGGAATCGCCAGGGGTTGGCCGGCCCACAAAAATTCGCCCTGCCAGAGGGTCGCGAGATTCTTGCGCACGAAATACCAGAGTCCGTGCGGCGTGAACAGCGGGTGATGAAACCATTCGGCGAACGGCTTGTGGGTCCAGCCCAGGTGCTGAATTTTGGCAGCCGAACCGGTGAAATCACCGAAGTTTATCTGGCACCACGTCATCCACGCAGCCAGCGGCAGGGCGGCGCACGTCGATAATATTCCCAGCGTCGCCAGGGCCGGACGCACTGGGCCGTTCCGGATGAGCTTCGCAAATTTAAGCGCGAGGAAAAATCCAGCGATGCCGAGCAGCGGCAGGTTGCTGATCTTGGTCAGGAGGGTCGCCGCCACCGCGAGGCCGGTCACGGCAGCGAGGCGCGCGCCGGGAATCTGCGCCTCCCAGAATTTCAACAGCAGCAGGAAGGCCAGACCGCCGGTGACCGGCGCCAGGACATCGTTGTTGATGGCATAGAAAATTGTTTGCGGCAGGCAGGCGATGAGCGCCGGCAGGGCGAGGCGGATAAACCCGTTTTCCGGGAAGAAGGTGCGGGCAACGATCCAACCGAGCCACACCAGTGCGGTCACAAAGAGCGTGTTCAAAAAGCGCAGCGCGTATAATAGCGTGCCATCATAGAGGCCAATCACTCGACAAACCCGCCACCAGGCGCCGGCGACCACGTAATAAAGCGGCGGCTGGGAGGCTTCGTGGTTTCGTATTCTTTCCTTCCAGAGGGCTTCGTCCCGCAGCCGTATCTGTTTGATGAGGTCCGGCGGCAGCTTCCAGGACGGGGTCGCAATCCGACCACCCGGCAGGGAGGCCGGTGGCCAGATATATTCCAGGGTCCCGAAAACGGTGATGTAAGGCAGCGCCTCATCGCACGGCGGGTCGAGCGCGCGCGGAAGGTCAGCTTGCGAGTAACGCACCACGAGATCGAAATGCACCTGTTCATCCACGATGTTGAAGAAAGGAAACGTGGCGGAAAAAATGAGGACGTGGACGGCCGCGAACAGGCTGAGCAGCCAAATGATTTTGCGCTCGCGGTTGTCGGGAGCTATGGCGAGGGCGTTCACGCGCGGGAATGATAATCCGTCCCTGCGCCCGGTAGCCAGTATTTAGTCTTTTCCAAGTGAGTTTTATCAATCGGAAGAGGTCGCCGCGCGCCACCGAAAAGGGTGCGCTCAGGCGCGTGAAGGCAAACGGTTCAAATCGCGTCGCCACCAATGGCACTCACGCCAACGAGCTTGCCGCGCAGCAAAGTAAAGCCCCCTTGAAAGTTTTGTTCAACTTGAGGAACGGGTGGTGAAATGCGCTCATGGGTGGGACCCCGTTTCTGTTTTGGCGGCTTTGGTGAGCTCTAATCTTTCGGTTACGAATGCGCCCAGCCGCGATCCACCAGGATCTCCTGTCCGGTGACCGCGCGGCTGGCGTCGCTGGCAAGAAACAGGGCCACCTCCGCAATTTCATCCGGCTGAATGAGCTCGGGTACGCATTGCGATTTGCGGATCAGGCGTTTGGTGGCCGGCGTGACGAATTGCCGGAGCTGCCGCTCGGTCATGACCCAGCCCGGAGAAAGCGTGTTCACCCGGATGTGCCGGGGCCCGAGTTCCCTCGCCAAAGAGCGTGTGAGGCCCTGGATGCCCGCCTTGGTGGCGACGTAGGCGCTCATGTTGGCCGGGGCGAGGTGAACCGTGATCGAGGAAAAATTCACGATGGCCGCGCCCGCGCGCATGTGCGGCACGGCGGTGCGACAGGTGAGGAAGTAGGCCCGCAAGTTCTGCGCAAAGAGGTGGTCCCAGTCGGCGGTGGAAGTATCCCCCAGCGCGATGCGTGGATCGGCCGCCGCGTTATTCACCAGCACAGAGATCGCCCGGGTACGACGCATCACCGTTTTGATCCAGCGGGCGATTTGAGATTCTTGAATCAGATCCACCGCCGCAAAGGTTACGCCTTCACCGCATTCGCGCGCGAGCTGCTGGCCGGCCTGCACATCCAGATCGCAAAAGTATACCTGCGCGCCCTGTCGGTGAAATGTGCGCACCATGCTCGCGCCAATCCCGGCGGCGCCACCGGTGATGAGCACCACCTTCTTTTCCAAATCCGCGTAGGTGGTCATGGGAGTTCGCGGATCCGGATGTTCTTGAACTCGACGATCGCGCCTTCGGACTCGAGGCAGATGTAACCTTTGCGCGGTTCGATGTTGGTGCCGCCGGAAACCTCCTCGCCATTCACCCACAGCCGGATTTCCCCGTTTATGCCCCGGATGTAATAGTGGTTCCATTGGCCCAGACCTTTGCTCAGGTTCTTGCGTGGGAAGCTTCGCTGGCCGTCCGGGGAAACCGGCGGGAAGGGTTTCATTTTCGCACCGCCGACCGGGAAGACATCGCCGTGGGTGGTGAACCAATCCGCCTTCGTTTTGGACTGTTTCTCGTATTGCTCGGTGTAACCGTGGTCGAGCACCTGCACCTCGATGCCCAAAGGATAGGAATTCCGCCTGAGAGTCTTGATCGACTCCTCGGACGCCCACACGAAAATGCCGGAGTTGCCGCCGGATTGATAATGTTGCCACTCGGCGACCATTTCAAAATTGGCGTACACTTTAGCCGTCCGTACGACGCCGGTTGGCTGGCCGATACAGTGCGCCACGCCGTTCTTCCAGGTGAACGTGCCCGGGTCGAGATTCACGTTCACAAAATCGGCTTCACCCAATTCCTGCCAGCCTGGGCCGGTGCCGTCGATGGTCGCCTTGGGCGGGGCGGGTTTCGGTTTGTTGTCCTGCGCCTGCATCGGCGTGAGCAGCAGGGGGAGCAGGCTGGCGGAGATCAGGAGGGCAATCTGAAAAATGCGGTTGGTTTTCATGTGCGGGGCCAATGGTTGAAATTGTTCGTTGCGGCGGCGCGGTTCACGGGAAATTATTTTCCATCCGGATTCACGGGGAAACTATTGGTCTGGCCGTATCCGCCGTCAAGCGCCCACTCGATCCGGAACGATGCAGATGGAAGAGTTTTTCAACCACGGCCCCGTCCTCCGTAGCAGCACTGCGGAGGCTGGATGGACACGGATAAACACGGATAAAAATGAAGATGTTCCCTGGATAAATCCGACCATCAAATCGGGTTAAGCATCGCTTTTCTCTCGATTCATCGGCACTACAATCATGAGAAGTCGCGCAATTGCGGCAAAAAATATGGCCGGCGCTTTAGTCAAACTCCCTCGCCTCTGTGTAGCGGAGGAGAGGGCCGGGGTGAGAATTCCCTGAATCGATTCGCACATTGAATCCTTGAGCCGGTACAGCCTTTTGTTGCAGCTGCAACAAAAGGTTGTAAGCGCAATTTGCCTCTGGTTCATGGGGAGTCACAGGCCCGTTGGGGTTGCGAAAAACTGAGACACGCCGATTCTTTGGACCCGCTCAAAAACAAATACCGATAATTAAAGCTGACTTCTAACATAATCCCTCCTTGGGTGCGTAAGTGCTGCAGCACGCCACTTCTATTAATCT
>JAYTXL010000084.1:0-5530 GCA_043742955.1 Verrucomicrobiota bacterium
GGCACGCTGGCTGACGCAGCCGGAGAATCCGCTCACCACGCGGGTGCTGGTGAACCGGATCTGGCAGGGACATTTCGGCCGCGGCCTGGCGGCCAACACCAGCGACTTTGGCCGGCTCGGTGAAAAGCCGTCGCATCCGGAATTGCTCGATTGGCTCGCGACGCACTTTAGGGCGGACGGTTGGAGCCTGAAGGAATTGCACCGGCTCATCGTGACCAGCGCAACGTACCGGCAGGGGGCAGGGGGCAGTCATCAGTCATCAGTCATCAGTAAGGGAAAGGCCCAGGCCACTAAAAACCGGGCCGGCGCGAAACTGAATCCTGATGCACTGACCAAGGACCCAGAGAACCGCCTCCTCGGGCGCGGCACCGTCCGCCGGCTGGAGGCCGAACAGATTCGCGACGCGCTCCTCTCCGTCACTGGCGAACTCAAGGCGGACGCCGCCGGCGGACCCAGCACGGATTTTTTAACGCCGCGCCGCAGCATCTACAGCAAGATGCTCCGCAACGCGCGCGATCCGCTGCTCGACGTGTTCGATCAGGCCGAGTCGTTCAACAGTGTTCCGCAACGCAACGTCACCACGACACCCACCCAGGCGCTGCTGCTCTTCAACAGCCAGATGATGCTCCGCCACGCCAAGGCATTCGCGAAACGGCTGGAGGCAGAGCATCCGGAGAGCGACGAGGAAAAGGTGAACGCCGCCTATCGCCTGGCGTTCAGCCGCCTGCCCCAGCCTGCGGAACGCGGGTCTGCCTTGAAATTCCTGCAAGCGCAGCGGGAACGCATCGGGCCGAAAATGGCAGCGGCCGCCGCCGCTCCCATGGCCACCGAGAAAATGCCGTATCGCGACGGCGTAGCTGCGGTGATCTCGCCGGAGATGGGTGCGGAGAGCCTTGTGATCCCCGACAGCCCGACGCTGGCGACGGGTGATTTCACCATAGAAGCCAGCGTGCTGGTGCGCACCGTGGACGCTGGGGGTACCGTGCGCACCATTGCGGCGAAGTGGGACGGCAACAACAAAACCCCGGGCTGGGGCTTCGCCGTCACCGGCCAAGGCTCGCGCCGCAAGCCGCAGACGCTCGTGCTGCAAATCATCGGACGAAAGCTGGATGGATTGGTGGGCGAGGAGGCGATTTTCTCCGACCAGACCCTCACGCTGGGAAAACCCTATTTTGTCGCGGCATCGGTGCGGCTGGCCAGCGGCAAGGAACCGGGCGAGGTGACCTTTTACGTCCGCGACCTGGCCAATGATGATGAGCCGCTTTCGGTCGTCCGGGTGCCGCTCCGGATCACGGGCGGTTTCCAGAACCAGCTCTCGCTAAACCTCGGCGGGCGGGTGTCCAGGTCCGGGGGGTTCGACGGGATGATTGATAACGTGCGCCTTTCCACTGCGGCGTTGCCGGTGGCGGAGCTGCTCTTGAACCATGAGGGAGTCACGGAAAAGACGGCGGGTTACTGGACGTTCGAGGCGCGGCCGAGTGCGTTCAAAGACACTTCGGCGCACGCCAATGACATCCGTCCGAACACCCAAGCCGCCGCCGCCAAGGTCGCCGCCAACACGCGCACCGCCGCGCTGGCCGACTTCTGCCACGCGCTGCTGAACGCGAATGAGTTTGTTTACGTCGATTGAACCGGAATCCAAATATAGAATCGGGGAGCGCGCCCGCCTCGGGTGCAGTTTTTGCGCCCTCGCGGAAACCCCCGTCCGCACCGGGAGAAGGCACGCCTTCGATGGAGGCAGCAAACGCAAGGGGCTGGTCGCGAGGGCGCGCCCAGCAACACCCGAGGCGGGTGTGCTCCCCCAACTTAGGAATTCAGTTTGAAAGTTATGACCAAATTTGGCTGCCAAAATGTTGACGCTTACACGTCTCGCCGTGACTTCCTGTTGCGCGGGGGCGCGGGCTTTGGCGCGCTGGCGTTAAGTCATCTCCTCGCGGACAATTCGCTCTTTGCCGCGCCCACCACGACGGCCGCCTCGCCGCTGGCGCCCAAGCCGCCCCATTTTGCGGCGAAGGCCAAGAGCGTCATCTTCCTGTTCATGGAAGGCGGGCCATCGCACCTCGACTCCTTTGATCCGAAGCCGGCGTTGAAACAGCACGCGGGCAAGCCGCTGCCGCCGAGCTTTACCAAGGGACTCATCACCGCGATGGGCGAATACAATGCGCCGATCTTCCCCGACAAACGCACGTGGAAACAATATGGCCAGGGCGGCCTCTGGATTTCTGACTGGTGCCAGCACGTGGCGGGATGCGCCGACGATATCGCTGTGCTTCGCTCGTGTTGGGCCAATGGCATTGTGCACTCGAATGGTGTCTGCCAGATGAATACCGGTTCCGTCCTCGCCGGCCGGCCCTCGCTCGGCGCCTGGGTGAGCTACGGACTCGGCACGCTGAACCAGAATCTTCCGGCGTTCGTGGTGATGCAGGACAACAACGGCACGGTCGTGAACGGCCCACGCAACTGGGGCGCCGGCTTCATGCCCGCCGTGTATCAAGGCACGCGCATTCTGCCGGGCACCGAGCCGATCGCGAATTTGAACACGCCCGAAGGCGTGGGTGAACCGCAGCAAATCGGCAAACTCGCCTTCCTCAACCAGCTTAATCGTGAGCATGCGCTCTCGCGTCCGCAACAGACCGAGCTCGACGCGCGCATCGCGGCCTATGAACTCGCCTTCCGCATGCAGGCCGAGGCGCCGGAGGTCGTGGATTTATCGAAGGAAACGGCGGCCACCAAGCAGCTCTATGGCCTCGAGGAAAAGGAAACCGAGACCTTTGGGCGCATGTGTCTGCTGTCGCGCCGGCTCGTCGAGCGCGGCGTGCGTTTCGTGCAGCTCTACAGCGGTGCGGGCAGCAAATGGGACGCGCACGCGAACATCGAGAAGAATCACAGCGAACATTTTCGCGAGACGGACAAACCCATTGCCGGGCTGTTGAAAGATTTGAAGGCGCGCGGGCTGCTCGATTCCACCCTCGTCATCTGGGGTGGCGAATTTGGCCGGACGCCAATGAGCGAAAAGGGCGACGGCCGCGATCACAACCCGACTGGGTTCACGATGTGGATGGCCGGCGGCGGCGTGAAAGGCGGGCAGGCCATCGGCGCGACCGATGAGTTCGGACTGCATGCCGTCGAAGACCGTCTACACGTGCATGATCTCCACGCCACGATCCTCCATCTGCTGGGCCTCGACAACATGGGGCTCGTTTACAAATACAAAGGCCGACCGGAACGCCCGACGCTGAATGAGGGCGAGGCGTATCGGAAGATTACGGGATAGATGGGGCGTTGAATCACCATCATTGCCCACGCATTTGCTTGCTCCCGGAAATACCAGGCAATCGGAATTGGTCTTGCCTCGCTGCTTCAAAAACAAATGCAATTTGATTGTGCCTCAATTTCAGGCGGGCAAATTCGGTGGTCGCGTGGATATTTTTTGACATCTGGCTGGGGCTCCGCAAAATGAGAACTATGGACTGGATCGCCGACCCGCAACTCTGGATTAGCCTGCTGACGCTGACGCTCCTCGAAGTCGTGCTGGGCATTGACAACGTGGTTTTCGTCTCGATTGTGGCGGACAAATTACCGGCCGACCAACGCCCGCGGGCGCGCAAGCTGTGGCTGTTTCTGGCCCCGACCAATCGCATCCTGTTGCTCATCGGTCTGGGATGGCTGGTAGTGAAGCTGAAGGCGCCGCTCTTCCATCTGCCGGTTTTGTGGGGTGGGGGTGAGGCGCACGGTGTTTCCGGCAAGGACTTGGTGATGATCGCTGGCGGGTTGTTCCTTCTCTACAAGAGCACGAATGAAATTCATGAGAAGCTTGAAGGTGAAGATGGGCAGGTGACGGCGCGGATGGCGCCAAACTTTGCGGCCGTGATGACGCAGATTCTCGTCATTGACCTGGTGTTCTCGCTCGACTCGGTGATCACCGCCATAGGCATGGTGAAGGATGGGCCCGGCAAGATTCCGGTGATGGTCACGGCGGTTATTGTGGCCATGATATTTATGATGATCTACTCGGCTCAGATTGCCCGGGTGATCCATGACCATCCGACTCTAAAAATGCTCGCCCTGAGCTTCCTGATCCTGGTGGGTTGCCTGCTGGTCGCGGAGGGGTTTCACCAGGAAATTCCCAAGGGTTACGTCTATTTTGCGATGGCGTTTTCCGTCGGGGTGGAGGTGTTGAACATCCGGATGCGCACCAAGCGGGCGACCACGGTGGAGCTGCACCAGCCGTACCGGTGAACTGTAAGCACGAAAGTCCATTTTCGCGTTGCCTGGATCCGGAAAGACAGGGTGGATTCGGTAAGTTGGGGAGGGTGTTTTTTCTACTGCCCAAAGCCAGCTTCATACTTTAGCTTCGTGCCATGTCGTTCGTGGATTTTCCAGAACAAGAGCAGGTGGTGCAATTGCTCCAGCGCAGTTTGGAACGCGGGCGGCTCGCGCATGCCTATCTGTTTTCCGGCAGCCGGCTGGAGGAATTGGAAACCATGGCGCGCACGCTGGCCAAGACCCTAAATTGCCAGCAACCCAGGCGCGGCGCGGCGGGGGGCGCGGCGTTGGACAGTTGTGATGCATGTTTGAGTTGCCAGAAAATTGAGGCGGCGACGCACGCGGATGTGCAGTGGGTGCGGCCGGAATCAAAATCACGGATCATCAAGGTTGACCAGATTGCGGAGCGCCCTGGCTCCCACCGGCCCTTGCTGACCACCATCCATTTGAAACCGACCGAGGCCGAATTCAAAATTGGCGTGATTGTCGCCGCCGAAAGGCTGACGGAGGAAGCCGCCAATGCCTTTTTGAAGACGCTGGAGGAGCCGCCCGCAAAATCGATATTGATCCTGCTTTCGACGGAGCCACAGCGGCTGCCGGAAACCATTGTTTCACGGTGTCTGCGCTTGAATTTCGCGGATGATGGCCGCCGCCCCTTTAATGCGGAGCAGTTGTCCGCGATCCAGGCATTCAGCGAAGCCGCCGCCGGTCCGGTGGGCTTGCTGGGCCGGTATCGGTTGCTGGGAACCTTGTTGGCCAAGCTGGCGCAAGCACGGGCGGACATAGAAACCTCCCTCACGGCCCGATCGCCGCTGGAGAAGTATGACGACGTGGGATCGGAATTGCGCGACCAATGGGAGGCCGAACTAACGGCCGCCATTGAGGCTGAATATCGTCATCGGCGGACAGATTTACTGACGGGCCTGCATTGGTGGTTGCGGGATGTGTGGCTGGAGAAAATTGTCCAGACGGATGCGCTGGGGAGTTTCCCGCAGTGGCATGGGATTACGCGCGCGGTGGCGGCCCGTTTGTCGGCGGACGAAGCGATGGAGAATCTGCGGGTGCTGGATCAAACGCAGCGGTTGTTGCACAGCAATGTCCAGGAAGCCCTCACGTTGGAAGTGGGTTTGCTTAAATTGAAACTCTGACCCGGGGGTCAGGGCAGCGGGGCACTGCCATTGAATTAAGAAAATAAGCGCATTTTTGTGTGTACAAAGTAAATACAATGTTTACTTAGAATAGGGATGCAGCATGAAATATCCCT
>JAYTXL010000085.1:0-10472 GCA_043742955.1 Verrucomicrobiota bacterium
TCCGCCGAAGCGATGCGGCTCAAGGCCGAGTCCTTCAAGCAATACAACGAGGCGGCGGTGATCGAAATGATCGTGCGCATCCTGCCCGAAGTCGCGGGCAAGATCAGCGAACCGCTCGCGAAAATGGAGAAGATGGTCATCATCAACAGCGGCAGCGGGCCTGGTGGCGGCGCGAGCAAACTGACCGGCGACGTGACGCAGATCATCGCCCAGTTGCCACCCATCTTGGAAAGTCTGACCGGTGTGAAGTTCGAGAAACTGCTGCAACAAGTCCCTGCGCTGAAGAACGCGATGGGCAAAGGCAAAGAAGAATCGTGAACCAAGACGGCGTCAAAGTTCGCGAAACGTTTGCAGGGCGGTTGCTTCAGCCAACTGGTGACAGATTGTCACCGTTTGAAAGCATCGGGAATTGAGTTGGTTACAAATTGCAACCAACTGAAAATGTCCGCCGCCGACGGCAAAAGTTATCTCACCGACGTCGCCACTGCGGAAACACTTTTGCGGCTGGTGCAGAGCGTTCCCAGCCCCAAGGCCGAACCGATGAAATAAATTTCCATGCACCTCTTTGAAGCCATTGTGGAAGCTAATCACCGCGCGCTGGCCGGCGATGAGAAGGCAGGCCTGCATGTCGAGGATTTCGCCGACGCGCTGCCGATCATTGCGCTCACCTGCATTGATCCGCGGTTGAACCCGTTGATGCCCGAAGTGCTCGGCATTCCCGAGGCGAAGTTCATCTGGCTGCGCAACGCCGGAAATATCATCTTCGATTCCATGAGTTCCATGACGCGCACGCTGGCGCTGGCCTGCGCGGTCAAGGGCGGCAAGGAGATCGCCATCATCGGCCACACTGATTGCCAAGTAGGGAAGACCTCGGTCGCGCAATTGACCGACCGGTTCAAGGCCCTGGGCGTCGATCGCACACAGTTGCCGGCGGATTTGCGCGAGTTTTTTGGCCTGTTCGCCAGCGAACGGCAAAACGTGATGCACGGCGTGGAGTTTATCCGCAACAGCCCGCTTATCGGTCCCAAGATCCCGGTGCATGGCCTGCTGGTGGATATCACGAACGGCAGGCTCGAATGGGTTGTGAACGGCTATCAAGCCGCAGCCGTGGCCAGGTCCGAAATTCATCTGGAGGCCAAGATTGGCGGCAAGGAAGTGTTCGAGGCGGACTTGAAGCTCCCGGATTTCAACATCGGTGAAATGAAATTCCCTGAGTTCAAAATTGGCGGTGTTTCCGTCGAGGTGGGCACCACAACACCCGCGCCGCAAATGGCTGCCGCCCAGCCCGAAACCCATCCCCTCGCGCAAGCCGCCAAGCAGGTCATTGACTGGCGCCGACACATTGCCCAGCATGCCAAGTACAAGATTGTCGGCAGCGACCAGAAACAATACGGCCCGATTTCAGGCATCAAGTTGCTGGAGTGGCTGGGCGATGAACGCATCGATGGCGCGACCCCGGTGCAAGTCGAAGGCAGTTCGATGTGGCAAACGCTGGCCGAGCTTGCCAATCAGCGCAAGCCCCCCACGATCCCCATGACTTCCCAAGCAATGCGGGATTTGCGGCAGAAGAAATACTAGAATGTAGCCGCAGCCTTCAGCTGCGTCCGGCTTCACCCCGGCCGCTCCGAGACCTCCTTCCTGCGCTCCTTTGCCCTGCCCCACACGCGCAACCTTAAGTTTGCGGCGACGATGGAGCCGGTGAAACCGATCGCGCCGGGCTGGACCAATCTGGTTTAAAGCGAACGATACATTTCGGCAATGCGCTCCAGATCCAGGCCCGGCGCCTCATGATCCAGCAGCCATTTGAAATCCTGCTTGGCGCCCGCCGGGTCGCCGGTGCGGAACCGGAGCTCCGCCCGTTTCAGACGATCGCCCACCGAGTCGGGGGATAAGGCCACGATGAGATCGAGATAACGCAGCGCATTCGTGGCGGATTCGGTGCGTTCCACGAGGCCGAGCAAATTGTTCAACATGCGAATGACGATCTCGCGTTTGGTGGAAGGCTTGATGGGATCCACCCCCAAACGCGCGCTCGTGGTGTTCTGGATCAGGTCCTCGGTTTCATCGCGGGTCAGTATTTTTCCACCTTCATAAACGTCGATGAGCTGCGAATCGCCACCTTTGGGCAAATATTTCACCATGAAATGGCCGGGCAACGGATAGCCCGAAACATTCTGGAGACCGATTCTCTGGGCCAATTCCAGAAATAGCACCGAAAGCGTGATAGGGAGCCCCTCGCGGTCGTCCAACACCTCGTTCAAGTAACTGTTGGCGCGGTTATAAAAATCACCACGGCTGCCGTGATACCCATTCTCGGCAAAGAGGTACTTCGACAGCGCCGCCAACCGGGCCGCGTCATCCGCCGACGCAGGTAGCCTGGCCACGATTTCTCGACCCATGCCCTCCAACTGTCGGCGGTAGGCCTCGATCTCCAACTCGGCGTTGTCCAGTTTTGCGATCAGCAGCGCGGCGTGGAACAAATCAATTTTATCCTCGGGCCCGGCCAGCGCCTTGATCAATTCGGCCTGCACGGCCTGGCGGTGGACGGCCCCGGCCAGCTTCTTGAGTTGCGCCGCCTCGCGTTCAAATTTCTGCGCCCGTTCCAGCAGCACCACGCGGCTCGCCTCAGCCTGGGACTGAAGGGCAGCCACGATCTCGGGATTGGGCTTATCCGAAAGGTTTTCGACTTGCCTGGCAATGCTAGCCACTAATTCGGCCGGGGCGGCGAGATTCGCCGCGACCACCTTGTCACCGACCTGGAAACTCTTGAAATCCGCCTTAGTCTCGCGGAATTTCGCGAGCCCGACTTTGCCGCCGGTCAGCCCGCGATCCGTGGATTCAATGACCAACTGGTCATTTACATAGCAAAGGATTTTTTCCTGCTCGCAGCGGACCCGGAGGGTGTTCCAGTCACCCAACCGGTAATGCGGACTCGGCACCTGCTTGAGCACCGTCCAGGAATAGACGTCCGGTCCATCAAACCGGGTGAGGCGCAGTTGCCCGGCACTGGGATAAAAGCCGTAATGCTTCTGGTCGCCATCGGACGCAAAGACCAATCCCGCCGCGCCCGCTTCGTCGTCCAGCCGCACCGTAACCGACACCTCGTAGGGACGGTCGGGGACGGTGCTTTGCGAGAGACAAAGTGAACGGCCGCCAAAACCCGCCCCCGCGCCATCGACCTGGATGCGTCCGGCCCTTTGCGTCCAGCGCGCGGCGAACACGGGCAGCCATTCCTTGGGATTCAGTGCGCCGATGGTAAGCCAGCGGCTCATGGGCACCGGATTGGGTTTCTCCAGCAAGGGTTTGAGCGCGTTGATAGGCATGGCGAAACCGAGGTTGGCGGTGACCGCTGATTTCAGGGTGAGAATGCCATGCACGCGCCCCTGCATATCCAGCAGCGGCCCGCCGCTGTTCCCCGGTTCAATCGGGATGGCGATTTGAATCATGTCGAGGGTCTCGATATCGCGCCGGGCGGAAACGACACCCTGCACCACGCTATGATCCAGCCCCAGCGGGTTGCCGATCGCGACCACCGGCGTGCCCTGCTTCAAGGCCTCAGAATTGCCGAGGGACAAGACCGGCAGATGATCTGCGGCAATCCGCACCACGGCAAGATCCTGTTTCCGATCCCACGCATGAATCTCCGTGACCTCGAAGCGCCGGCCGTCCGCCAATTGCACGGTGATCGGCCGGGCCTCGCCGATGACATGCAGGCTGGTGGCGATCAATCCGTTGGCGGCCACCACGAAGCCGGCGCCGACCCCGTTCTGTTTTCCATCCCGGCCATAATGCGAAACCGTCACCACCGATGGGCGCGCTTTTTCGGCCAGGGTCTCCACCGACATGGCTTTGGGCTCCACGGCTTCCGGCTCGGCATTCTTCTTTGATTTCTTGGACGCAGCAGGTCTGTCGGCGGCGGTCAAAACGAGCGCGCCGCAACCCAACACCAAAATGGTTCGGAACAAAATTTTCATGGCCATTTCACTTCGACTTTCAAGCTGGAACGTAGCGCATTCCGCATGGGAAGCGAATGGAATTCCGGGAGCTGCGCTTCATGAGCTGGCGCTCGTGTAACGGCGGACCGAGGTGCGCCAAAACCATTCGGACACCAGGAAGCAGAGCGTCCCCATCCCGACCAGCAGCAGCATTTCCCAGGGTGAACTGAGTTTATCCACCAGCAATTTCACCGGCACGTTCGCCACGAGCAACATGGGCACAACGAAAGTGAAGAAGGCCTTGAACAAGCCGCGAAAAGCCTCGTCCGGCAGCCGGGCGATGTTGAACAGGTTGTAATATCCCCAGACGATCCCCTGGGCCCGCACCGTCCAAAAACTGGTACTGGCCAGCATGAACATCAGCGAATAGTGGATGAGCATCCCGGCCAGAACGAGGAATAGAAAGCCGGTGACCTGCGCCAGCGAGGGCACCAGATGCAATTGACGGGCGGCATACGCCAGCACCGCCAGGGCCGAACCGGCGTTGATAAAGCTGCCCAGATCCACCAGCCGGAAGGAAATCAAAAAGCGGGTGTTGACCGGCAGTAAGAGCATGAAATCGAGTTTACCGGTGCGGATATTTTCCGAAAGTTGCGTGCAATTGGTCAAAAAGAACGCCGTGAAGAGCTGCTGGATAAAGTGGCTGGCGCCCAGCAGCATTACGACCTGCCACTTTGACCAGGTGCCGATGTGGTCGGTATGCGAATAGATCACGAACATGAAGCTGAGCTGCAGGGCGAACCAAAGCAACTCGACCACAATCCAAAGGAGGAAGTTCGCCTTGAAGCCCATCTCCCGCACCACGGAATTCTTCCAGAGCGCGGCGTAGATCACCGCATATCTTCGCAGCGACGCCGGCCGCTGGCCAACGGTGGCGTCGCCCGCCCCACTCAACTTTGAACCCGGACCTTTGAACTTGGCAGTCATTTTAGCCTCCCACCGCCGAGTACTTCTTGATGCCCCGGTTCCAGACCCAGCGCGCGAGACCGTAGGCAATCGCCAGCCAGCCGGCCTGGATCAACAACCCATTCACCAGGGCGTCCCCCGTGGTTTGACCCAGATAAATACTGACTGGAAAAAACAGCAGATAGGGAAAAGGGGTAAGGTTGAGGATCTGCGCGAGGACGGGCGGCAGGATGTTGAGCGGAAACAAGTGGCCGCCGGCAATATATTCAAAGGCGAAGAGAATGAAAATAAACGTCGCCACCTCCAGCACCCAAAAAGCCAGCAGCGCCATGGTATAAGACAGGAAGAATTGCAGCAGCCCGGTCATCACCAGTGAAACCAGAAACCAGCCCCCGGCCGCAGCATCCGGGGGGAGCACGAAATACTGACGCTGCCAATAGATGAACAACGCCACGGGCACGACCGCCACAGCGCTATAGATCAACCGGCCCGCGCCAAACAAGCAAAGCCGGTAGGTGAGATAGTCAATCGGCTTGAGCAAGAACTGGCTGATGTTCCCGTCCTTGATGTCGGCGGCCACCTGCCAGTCGTCCTCATTCACCGCTGTCAGCGCATTGACAATCGTGACGAGCAGGTAATACGAGATCATTTGCGCCAGGGTGTAACCAGCGACGCTGCTGCCCGCCACCTTGCCCTCGTAGATCGTGCGCCAAAGCAAAATGGTGGCCATCAACGGCACGAGCCCGAAGGCCGCGCGGAACAAGAAGTTCACGCGGTAGACAAGCATGTTTTGAATGCCGATGTTAATGACGTGCCAATATTTTTTCATCGCGAGCGCCAGCGCTATCCCTTGTTGCCACAGCCCTTTTTTAAAAGTAGAACGTCTCCGTGCAAAAGAAACAAGCCCCGGCGGATGACCCCGCAATTTCCCCGGCCCTGCGCCGCTACCTCTTCTTCACCGCCGCGCTGACCGGCGCGGCGATTCTAATTGTCGAGATTTTGGGTGCGAAGATGCTCTCGCCCTATGTGGGAACCTCGCACTTCGTCTGGACGGCGCAGATCGCCGTGACGCTGATCTCGCTCGCCACGGGTTACTACTACGGCGGCTGGCTGGTGGATCGTTCGCAGCAGCTGGGCCGGCTCTTTTATTGCATCCTGCTGGCGGCAATTTACCTCAGCTTGACCGTCGCGGTGATCGAGCCGATTGCCTACTGGTGCCTGCAGTTCAAGCTGGCCACGGGAGCGCTGGTTGCTTCCGCGATCCTGTTCTTCGTGCCGCTCACACTCCTGGCCACCACCGGTCCGTTCCTGGTGCGCGTCCTCACCCAATCCGTGAGCTCCGTCGGTGGCAACGTGGGCCGGCTCTCCGCCGTCAGCACCCTGGGCAGCGTGGCCGGCACCGTGCTGATCGGCTATGTACTGATCCCCCTGTTTCCAAATTCCGTCACGATGTACCTGACCGCCGCCTTGTTAATGGCAGTGGCGGCGGGCTATTTCATGGTTTGGGGCAGGCGAAATAAGGCCACACCGTCGTTGCTCATCGGCCTGGCGTTGGGATTAGCGGTGGGCGGCTTCGGCGTCCGGCGGGAAGGCCGGGCGGGCCTCGATGGTCTCCAGGAACTGGCCCGGGCGAATTCCAATTTTGGCCGACTGCAGGTGCTCCAGACCGAGGATGGCCGCCGCTACTACCTGAATGATTTCCTCACCCAGAACACCTACGATACCGGCGCAAAACAAAGCATTTCGATGTTTACCGCCATGCTCCACGGCCTGGCGCATGCCTACGCACCGCAGGTAAAGGAGGTCCTCTGCATCGGCATGGGCGTGGGGATTGTGCCGATGCAATTCGTCAACGAAGGCGCGCGCGTGGATGTGGTCGAGATTAATCCCGCCATCGTTCCCCTCGCCCGGGACCATTTTGATTTGCAGCCCAACCGGTTCAATCTGGTCATCGGAGACGGCCGCTACTTCATCAATCGCGCCACGAAACGGTATGACGCCATCATCCTGGATGCGTTCCTGGGAGACTCCTCCCCGTCGCACTTGATGACCCGTGAAGCCTTCGCTGCCATGGGACGGGTTTTGCGGCCGGGCGGCGTGCTGGTGATCAATAGCTTTGGTGACTTTGAACGCGACAAGGATTTCCTCACCGCCTCCCTCGACAAAACCTTGAAGTCGGCGTTTCGCAGCGTGCGCATCCACGCCTCCGGCAACGGCAACGTCTTCTTTGTCGCCTCGGATCAGCCGGAACTCGCCATCCTGAATCCACCTGACTTTGAGCTGCCGCACCCTTCGATCCAACCCGCGGTCCGGCAGGCATTCGCCTCGATCCAGCAGGTGAACCCCCGCCATGGACGGCTGCTTACGGACGATTTCAACCCCGTGGAATTCTACGATGCGGCCAACCGTGAAACCATCCGCCGCCAACTTGCCTCCTCCATGCGACATCGTTGAGCGCCCACGCGGAACCGACGGGGACTTCCACCCAGTGCAATCCTGCTTGCCGCCCGGTGAATCTTTTGTTCCATTCCAGGCCATGAAGATCTGGCATTGCACGGCGGGGATGACCCGTTTGTGCCGGCGGCCGAAGTCACCGCCTTCCAGGAGGAGATGCGCGCGGCCAAGGTGGACTGGCAACTGGTCGCCTGCGGCGGTGCGGTGCACAGTTTCACCGATGCGGGCGCCGGCAACGACAACTCCAAGGGCGCCGCCTATAATGCCGCTGCTGACCAACGTTCATGGGCCGCGATGAAAATGTTTTTCGCGGAGATCTTCAAGTAGCTCGCGACCAGTGGGGCGTGCAGTCGTCGCGGGAGAGCACCGCCAGCCCCCTCGGCACCGCGACTCCGGCGGCGGAAGGTTTAATGGCCGGCCGGGTTTTGCGCTCGCACCGCGAAAGCGAAGTGGCCGGAGAAGGTCACTGCTTCTGCGACCGCAATCCGGGCGGGGCCGATCCAAACGCATACAGGTGACCCGCGGTACGGTAATAGATGATGCCCTCCGCGATAGCCGGCGTGGCCATCACCGATTCACCCAAGTTGTTGCGTGCCAGCACATGGAAGTTGTCACCTGCGGCCACCACCGTCACCGCACCTTGCTGCGATGTGAAATACACTTTGCCATCTGCGGCCACCGGCGATGAGTAATAATCACCCAGCGCCCCCAGGCGTTCCTCCTGATAAAGCGTCTTGCCGGTTTTCGCATCGTAGCACGAGGCCATCCCGCCGTTTTTGACCACATAAACGCGTCCGCCGTAACAAAGCGGCGACGGGATGTAAGGCAAACCGCGCGTCTGCTTCCAGACGCGATGCGTTTCGCTGATGTCGCCGCGCCCCCCAGGGCGGACTGCGAAGAGCGCATTCTCCGCCTGCGTGAAAATCTCCTCCGACACCTGCCATTCTGCGGGCGTGACAAAGCCGTCCTTGTTCAAATCGATTTGCGAGAAACGATCCCGGAGCGGACCAGGGGGAAACTCGGCATGGGATAGCTTGCCGTCCTTGTCCTTGTCATTCTCAACGGCAAAAGCCGCAAACGACGGCAGGGCAAGGCGGTCATTCGCATCGCCGCCAATATTCCAGCTCGAGACAAAGAGCAGCCCCTCCCCCGAGGTCGGCGAGGCGTTCGCCACCCGGGCCAGCCCGCGCATTTTCCAGCGTTCCTGGCCGTCCTGCAAATTGTAGGACTTAAGCCAGACCGTGCCCGTGACGACGACTTCCTCGACGCCCTCGTGCCGCCATAGATAGGGTGAAGAAAATCCCCGGCGAAATTCCGGTCGCTCCGTTTTCCACACGGTCTTGCCCGTGCGCCGATCCACCGCCAGAAGATAGGAATCCAGATCCTGATCGCAGTTGACCACCAGCAGATTTCCCGCGAGCAAAGGTGAGGCGCTGGTGCCGAATTCATTCAACGGCGCGGGCATCGGTTTGCGCCAGCGTTCGCGGCCCGCGAAGTCATAGCTGAGCAGGCCAAACGATCCGAAATAAACAAAGACACTCCGACCGTCCGTGGTGGGTGTCGGGGAGGCCGGACTGCCAGTCCGGTGGGCGGGCTCCACCTTTTCCGCAGGGGCGGCCATCCGCCAGAGAACCTTCCCGTCGCGGCGATCAAGGCAGAGTGTCTCCAATTTGCCCGGCTCCAGGCCGGTCAGAAAAATGCGATCACCCCAGATACACGGCGACGAATGCCCCGCTGGCAGCGCCACCTGCCACAACACGTTCGTCGCCGGGCCGAAATGCACGGGACTGCTCCCCGAGGGCGCGACGCTTTCACCCTTCGGCCCGCGGAATTGCGGCCAGTTGGATTCGCCCTGCGCCCCGCCACTTTCCACCGTCCACAACGCGAGCACTCCGAAAACGAGGATGGCACTGCGCCGCCGGACGATGTTAGCGGCGCCATTAATGGGGAATGCGAAGTTCAGACTCATTTCAAATCCTTGCTCAAGACCGACGGACACCAGTATTTCTCGATGTGCTGCACCACTAGCTCGGTCCCCCGCTCATGGCTCACATAGGGCGGCATCTTGGGATTATACAAAGCGTCGGTAAGATCCCGCACCAGCACGCAATCAAAACCGAGTTCCGTCATCTGGCGGATGCCAAACGAGCGCCCCAGCACACACATATTGGCATGGACGCCCATGTAGAGGACATGCTGGATGCCGCGTTGCTTGAACAAACTGAACACCTGCGTCCCCTGGTCGGAAATAAAATCGATGTCCGCGATGCGAATGGCCGGGTGTTGCCGCGTCATGATCCCGACTGCCGGAGCGGGAGTTTCGTCGTCGCACGGGTTGGAGTCATCGATGGGCAGCGGCGCTTCCTTCGCCGGATTCAACTTGCACCAGCCTTGAATGGGCGTCAGTGATTCGACTTTGGGCACGGCCTGCATGTGTTGAAACGCCGGGGTGTCCTTGTAAAACCCAGTGACGCCCGAGGGACAATGCACAATCGTGACGCCCTTGGCGCGCAGCGCCGTGATGACGTTATCCATGACCACTGCCAGGGCAGAACTGCGCTGCGTCGCATTCGAACAATACATCTTATCCCACACATCGCAGAGAATCACCGCCGTCGTCTTTGGATCCCATACGCGGGTGGAATTGGACTCATTCCATTGGCCGCTGGCCGTTTTTGTTTCCGCGCGGGCACGCAAATGGAGCTGGATCGGGCGGGCGGCTTCCCGGTTGTCCGCCGCCAGGACGAGCACGGACGAGAGCACCAGCAACAAACTGGGGAACTTGGTTTTCATGTGGGCACGTGGCTGTCCAAAAACGAACGCCAACACGGCGGCCATTTAAGAAGTCAGAGGCACAGCTTAAAAGCGGATTTTCATTCCGGCAAGGATTCATCGCTACCGCGTTGCAACGGGACGATGCAACTAAACTAGAACGCAGAAACGGAGCAACGCGATGGCCCCGCTGGCCGCTTACTTTCACGAACTTGTTTGGTGGCAATTGGTGAAATCCGTGTCGAGCGGCGCCGGGTTCCACCCTGGGTTTCCCGATACCAACTTCGGAATTGGAGTTCCGCTAAAATTCCCCGTTGTCTCCGCCGAACTACCAAACTATATTCT
>JAYTXL010000086.1:0-4346 GCA_043742955.1 Verrucomicrobiota bacterium
AACGAACGGCTCTGGTGCCCAGCCCACGCCGGTCGTCAGCGACTCGTGATCCACGATGGGCAACGGCTCGCCGGTCAGTTCGTCCACCACCATTGCGACGTGCTTCACCGGCTCTTTCGGTGGCGGCGCAGCCGCAGTGAGTGAAGGCTCCGCCTTCCCAGCACCGATCCATTCCGCCGCGTTGACGAGCAACGCCAGCGACTTTTCGGCGGGTGTGACCTTGCGCGCATACTCGTTGGCGTCCATCCCGTGCGGGAACTTGACGCGCAAACATTCGATGCCGAACCGCTGCAACTTCTCCGCATCGCGCGTGGCGGCGCGTTCGCCCGCGTCGTCGCGGTCGTAAGCCAGATACACGCGCCGGGTCTTGTGCGCTCGCAAGGCGTCCAGCAGTTCTTCGCTAAAACCTTCGGTGCCGTAAATGCACGTCACGTTCCTGAAGCCGTTCACCCAAAACGTCAGCGCATCAATCACCGCTTCGCACAGGATGATTTCCGGCGACGCCAGGCAGTCGCGATTGAAAATGCCGACGTGCGGCCCCGGCAGATACAGATGATACGCCGTGCCCGGCCGCAAGTTGTCGTTGATCTTGCGGCCGTAAATCTCCGTCACCTGGCTCTTGTCGTTGAAGATCGGGAACACCACGCAGCCGTTGAAGTGCTCGTGCCCGCTCTCGCGCAACAAGCCGAGCTTTTGCAGCCGCGTGCGCAACGCCTCGCCGTCGTTCCGATTCTTCCACGGCAACCGCAGGCCCAGCGTGCGGTCGGCGAAGCCCAGGCCGAACGGCTCCGCCGCGGCGGCAATGCCCCGCCGCTGCAAGTATTCGAGCGCCGCCGGAGTCTGCTGCAACCGCTCGCGGTAATAGGCCAGCGATTGATTCATCAACGCCACGTCGTCCGCATCCAGCGCCAGCGGACAATCGAGTTTCGGCACCGTGCTTTGCTTCGTCGGCGGCTGCGCCGTGAACGCCGCGCCCTGGTTGAGCAGTTCGAAAGCGTGGCGGAAGGAAACGCCGTCGTGCAACTGGACGAACTGGATGGCGTTGCCCGCCTTGCCGCAGACCATGCAATGAAACAGCCCCTTGTCGGGCGACACGATGAAGTTGGGATTGCTCTGGTCGTCGTGGAACGGGCAGCGCCCGATCCAGTCCTTGCTGCCGTGCTTCCTGAGTTCCACGCCCCGGCTGCGCACCAGCGCGAGCAAGTCGGTCTGGTGCTTCACGCGCTCGATGTCCGCGTCAGCAAGCCTGGGCATGGTGTCCTTTCGTTTGGCGGGAAGGCGTCAAGTTCGTTTGCACTGGACAAGACTGCACAGTATTCTGTGCAAGTGCAAACTCTTTTCCCGACGCTGCCCTATGCTCCGGGCATGGCGACCAACCGTGGCAAACATTTGAAAGCGCTGCGCGAAGCGGCGAGCCTGAGTCAACGCGAACTCGCGGAGCACATCGGCGAGATTCATTCCAACGTCCACTACTGGGAAAGCAGCGGCAACCTGCCGCGCTCCAACGTGCTGCTGCCGATGGCGAAAGCGCTCGGCGTCACCGTCGAGGAGTTGCTGGGAGAAGCGCGACCGCGTCGCGCGGTCACGCCGGGCGGCAAGCTCGGCCCGCTCGTCGAGCAAATCTCCAAGCTGCCGCGCCGTCAGCAGGAGAAGGTCGTCGAGTTCCTTGAAAATTATCTGCGCGGCATGAGCAAGCCCGCGTGAGCTTTTCTTTTTAGCCGCGCCAGCGGCTGCCGCCTTTTCTTCCGCCACGCGCGCTCCAAAAACTTTCTCCAACCCAAACCTCGCGCGCGCGTGGCGGCGGGCCGTGGAGCGAAGCGACACGCCCGTTTCCGACGCGCGCGCGTGCGTGAAAGGCCCGCTCGAACGTCCGCCAGGGTGCGGCTCGCGACCGCCCGCGACGTTGCATCGCTCCCCGGCATCCGAACCACGCGAAGCGTTCTGCGGCCCGGCGCGGCAGCCAGAGCGCCTACCAAGCAGGCCAGTGATTCACGATTGCAACAAGCGCGTTCAAGTTCACGGCGCGCGTTGACATTGCCAATCGTCCATTCTCGAAGCCGTCTTTTCCGGCGAATGACCGGCAACGTTGAACGCGGAAAGTGATGTTGAACAACTCGTGACGGCCGCCGGCGTCGTGTTCATCCCGCGAAGCGGCCAGACTTCTATTCGCGCGCCCATCTTTTTCCCGTTTGCGCAGTGGGGAAAGCCGGGGGCGGGACGGCGCGGCCTGTGCTCCCGCGCCCGTAAGATAAGAGCACATTGTGCGAGCCTAAAACGGCGGCAGCGGGGTCTCGCGGGGTTCCCCGCTGCCGGGCCGCCCGTGGCTTTCTCCAGCGGCCAGTTTTAGGTCGCACAATGTGTCTTATCTGAGCGAACTAACTTCGTCTCCATCTGTGAGCGGTAGGGCGCTTCCCGCACAGGCCGTGACGGCGCGACCCCGGCAGACCCCACGGAGCACGTCGTCACTGGCGCGCATTCCATCCGAAGTTTTGAGCGGGAGCGAACTGATATTCCCGGGCAGCGTCAGCGGTCGTTATTGTTCTGCCGGTGACGACGAACGGCACGGCGCGCGGGCGGGACACTCCAATTATCAAGCCATTCGTCCCGACCGCGTGACGGGACGGGCGACGCCACGGGCAGACTGATTTTGTCTTTGCGAGCAGGCCCGTGACGGCAGGACGGCTGGCCTTTGGTTTTCCGCAGCCGCCACGACGGCGCGGGGCGGCGAGCGTTCGTGGCGTTCAACTGCAACGGCGGCGTTCAGTAACCGCCTGTGCGGAACATCGGCAGTTCATGCGTCGCGAAACGGAACAACGGCGTGCTGGATTGGAGGGTCGGTGGAATACTGGGCCAATCCCTTTACCTTTTGCGCGCAAAGCACGTTGAAGATTCGCTGCGAAACAATCGGAAAGCCGTTCAAGATTTCAAACTGGCCAACGTTGTCTCCCGCATACGTCCGGCAAATTTGAAAATCAGTTGGCTTCAAGTCGCCATTGTGAAAATAGCGTTCGGAACTCCCGATAAACATTTTTGCCGTCCCGCAAACGGGGCATCGCTTTCCCATTCGAGTATGGCCGATTCGCGCCGGCCCCGCAGTTTCAGTAGTGATGCGAAGCTGACAGCACTTGAGCGTATCCGTCGGCACGATTTCGCACCCCGTTGCACCTGCCGTCCTCAACGCATCTGCAACCGGTGCAGAAAGGAGGTAAATTCTCGGCACGTCCGGGTGACTGGCCGAAAGTAGTCCCTGTGTCATTACCTGCTCAACACCTTCTGGTATCACGGAAACCTTATCGATTTGCTTCGCACCTCGGCTACAAGTGCCAAAGGCCCCTCCGCCAGGACAGGCAGCGGATAGGTCCAAAAAGCGCTGTTGATTCGCCGATATGCAAGCCCCGTCATCACGCTTAACGACCAGAAACAAAAACCGGTCTGCCTCTGTCATCTTGCCGTCGTATTCAATGAGTGTTTGCTTGTGGATCGGAAGATTCGATGCGTCGCAAAACCGCAGGAACTCCCGTTCCACTTCAGAGTTCGCCTCAAAGAATGGAACGTTATACTTACTGACGTTTCGCTTGAACATCTGCTTGAGTTTCGCCCAATCAGGCTCGCGGTCTGGAAACTCGTAGTGGTTGATGGTTCGATCACTCATGTTATTGGCCCAAGACTATGTGTTGTGCTGCTTGCTGGCTTACTTGTCCGCCGGTGCTCATCGCATGCTGCCAGATTTCCAAGCCAATGCGATACTGCTCTTCCCAAGGAAGGCTTGAAATGTAGTCGCGCACGCGTGGGAAATCCCCCAATCTCTGAATCCACCCTGGCGCAGAACTGTAGAACCCACTGATTCCCTGATGCACGGTTGTTGGCGTCGGGACGACATTGGCCATCGAATTGATTGCCTGTGCTCCAAATTTCGACTGGTTGAGGGTCTGCTCTACCAAATGATGCCATTGAATATTAGCCGGATTTAGGCGACTGCCTGCATTGACCAAGGGATTCAAAGCGCCTTTCAATTCGTCAAATGTGTTCCAGTTCGGACCCTGAAGTGCTTGGCCTCGGTTTACGATTTGGGTCGAACGCTGGAATGCTTGTTGAAGCACCTGCACACCACGCGGACCGAGGCTCTGCAAGTATTGCAAAGCCCGTTGGCCGTAGTTGGCGATGAAGGCAGTGCCACCGCTAATGAACGGCAACGCTCTTGCAGCAACAAGTGCGGGCGCACCCCGAGCCGCGTTTAGAGTCTGAACCGTGAATTGAATTCCCATCGACGCGACGGTCTGAATGAAATCTGTATTTCCACTTGGATCGATCCGGTTCACGGGGTCGGCCTGCGCATAGAGGTATTT
>JAYTXL010000087.1:0-12526 GCA_043742955.1 Verrucomicrobiota bacterium
GCCCTGATCAGCGGCAACGCGGTCGTCATCAAACCGGCGTCGCAAGCACCCGCCATGACGTGTGAACTCGCGAAAGTTTTAGCCGAAGCCGGGCTCCCCAAAGGCGTGCTGAACGTGGTCGTGGGCGAAGGCCGCGCGGTCGGCGGCGAACTCGCGACGAATCCCGGCATCGCCGCGCTGTCGTTCACCGGCTCGCACGGGGTCGGCTCGCAAATTTATCTCCAGCTCGCCCAGCGCATGACCCGCGCGCAAATGGAAATGGGCGGCAAGAATCCGACCATCGTGCTCGCCGACGCCGACCTGGATTTGGCGGCGCGACTCGTGGCCAGCGCTGGTTTCGGGCTGACGGGCCAGGCGTGCACCGCCACCAGCCGGGTGATTGTGGAAAGGAGCGTAGCGGAGGCGTTCACGGCCAAGCTCATCGAGAAGGCCAAGGCGATCGTCGTGGGCAATGGGCTGACCCCGGGCGTGACCATGGGGCCGGCGGTGAATCAAGCGGAACTGGAAGGCAACTTGAACTATGTCGCCATCGCCCAGCAGGAAGGCGCGCAGCTGGTTTACGGCGGGCAACGCCTCACCGATGGCGAGCGGGCGCACGGGTTTTTTATGCAACCGACAATCCTCGGCAACGTGACGCCCGGCATGCGCATCGCGCAGGAGGAAGTATTCGGTCCGGTGGTGGCGATCCTCGCGGTGGAAAACTTCGACGAAGCCCTGTCCGTTGCGAACGGGGTGGACGTGGGGTTGAGCGCGAGCCTGGTCACACGCGACCTGAAGAAAGCACTGCTCTACACGGAACGCATCGAGGCCGGCGTGGTAAAGGTGAACCAGATTTCGACCGGCCTCGCGTTGCAGGCACCTTTTGGCGGCGTGAAAAAATCCAGCACCGACTCATTCAAAGAACAGGGGGCGGGGGCAATTGATTTCTACACTCGGATCAAAACAGTTTATCTGGACTACTCGGCGTGAGCCCGCAGGCGGGGCGGAACGCGGTGGTGGATTAATTTTATTCCCACCCGGCGCCCCTGACTCAAGCTTAGCCGGAACCAGGCAGTCAAAACGGAACGGAAACAAACCGAGAAAAGCAAAAAACGCGGAGCGGCACAGGGTTTTTATTCTCCATCTGGTGCACTGAGAAGGCGGCCTGCGAGATCAGCTTTCACTCGGAATTCTTGTGCGCTCTACGCGTCTCTGCGTTGGTTGGGTTCGGTCTCAAAGACATGGGTTTAGGTTAGGCTGATTCCACGCGGAACACCTCAATCTCACCCTTGCCCTTGACCTGAAATCGGCCACACGATTGGCCCTGACAATCATGCTGCACCTGCCGCCACGCCGCCTCGCTCACATAGACGTCTGCGGTACCAGCCAATCCGGTCACCCGCGAAGCGGTGTTCACGGTATCGCCCCACACATCGAAGAGGTATTTGCGCCGGCCAACGACCCCGGCAATAACGGGGCCGACGTGGATGCCGACATGCACATTCCAGCGGGCCGGCAGCGCGCGGGCCGCCCGCACCATCTCCAAGGCGCATCGGACGGAGCTTAACACCGGATTCGCCAACGGTTCCAGTAAACCGGCGGTGGCCATGAAGGCATCGCCGATGGTCTTGATTTTCTCGAGGCCGTGGCGCGCGGCGATCTCCTCGAAGGAATCCATGAGCATCTGCAGGTGGGCCATGACTTCCTCCGTGCCATGTTTATCACAGTAGGAAGTAAAACCTGAAACATCACTGAACAGCACGGCGACGTTCTCGTGGCGCTGGGGCTTGACACAATTGTGTTCCTGCAATTCCAAGGCGATGCTGTGCGGAAGGATGACGCGCAGCAATTCATCGGCGCGGCGTTTCTCCTCTTCGATGCGGCGCAAATATCCCTGTTCCTGATCGCGCAGGCGTTTTTTCTCAAGACAGGCACCAATGCGGGCATCCAGCAGCACCGGGTCAAAGGGCTTGGTGAGGTAATCATCCGCGCCCCCCTCGATGCAGCCGATCAGATTCGCGAGGTCATCGACGCCGGTAATCATGATCACGGGGATGTGACGCAGCGCCAGGTCGAACTTCATGGCCGCGAGCACCTCATTGCCGTTCATATTCGGCATCAGCATGTCCAGCAACACCAGGTCGAAGGGGTGTTCATGCAACATTTCAAGCGCACAAATACCGTCCTCGGCCTGCGCGACCCTGTGACCATGGCGCCCGAGCCGGCGGACCAGCAGAGCGCGGTTCGCTTCATTATCATCCACCACCAAGATCGCAGCGGCGGCCGCATGGGCAGCCCGCTTGGCGAAGGTGGTGGTGTCACCGGTCGTTCCCGGAGCTGGTGGCTGGGCTCCCGTTTTGCGCAGAAAAATGGTGTCACCGGCCAAGCCGGCCACAACCGCGCCGACGTCGTGGGGGAAGCCACGGCCCGCGCTCAAGTCGTGCGCGCTTTCAAAAAGGCCGCCTAACAACTGAGGGGCGCTTTCGCCCATGCGGCGGGCCGCAACGGCAATCTGGTCGAGGTCGTTGAGAAAAGGCGTGCCCGCCAGCGCCCGGCAGTGGCGGGAAAGCTGCTCACTCACCAGCACACTCCGCGCGCAAAATTCTGCAATCGAGACGCCCAACAAATCGCGAGTCTCGGGATGCTGACGGAGCTTTTCCACGTCGATGGTTTCATTGATCTGCACCAGCAGTTGATGGGCGTCGGCGCAAAGGGCTTGGAAGCGGGCCGAAAGATCGGAATGACCGAGTTCAGCGGCTTCTTCCCGGAGAAAGTCGGTGCAGCCGAGCACCGTGCCCAGGGCATTGCGCAGATCGTGGCGCGCCTTGGCCACCGGTGCGGGGACGGGAACGGATGAGGGCGTTTCGCTCATGCGGAAGCCAGGGGCGCGGCCGGGAAGAATTCACCGGCAAAGCCCCAAAACCAGCGGGCGATGCTGCGGCGCGGGAAGGTGCTGGCTCCGGCCGGCTTGCCCTCCTCGCCGGGGGCGATCCGCGCGGACGGCACACCGCCGCCAGTGGAGCAAATTGTCATTTTTAAAAAACTACCAGAATCCTGACCGGAGTTAATCAAAAAATTATTACCGGACGAATGCTGGGCTCTGGCGAACGGTAAAAGCAAAGAGCGCCCCGCTGCGGGCAGCAATTTCCCGCCGCCGGAAATTACATTTCTTGATCGCGCCGGCCCAAGTCCCTATCGTGATCCAAATACGTTCCGCGCTCCAACCCGCGCGGATTTAGTTCCCGCCCAGACGGAAGCACTGAGTGCATCGCGAGCGAGCTGTCCGGACGATTTTGGTCGTGGATCATTTTGAAATAACCATCGAAACACCCCGTTCAGACTGCCCACCGCCAACGCGGCAGGCACTTGATCGCGGATATTCCGCCACCCGACGGCTCCCGCTGAAAGGTAAAATTGATTTGTGCGGGCGGTCGACCCCAGACGCTCCGGGCAGCCGGTGGAACCTCGCCCGGCCGGCCGGCAACCGGGCGATAAGAGGCATCGTCGGCGGGCTGATCCTGTGGTTGGTGGCCGGGGTGTTGCGGGCCGAGGACCGCTTCCTGCTCGCGGCCGACCAGCAGGTAATCGAGATCAATCGCGCCGGGCGGGTCCTGGACGTGCTGAAACACCCCGGCCACAGCGGTATCTACGATGCGTGGCGCCTTCCGGATGGCGGCATCGCTTACTCGCATCGCGGCGGTTTGGCCGTGTTTGACCGGGCGAAAAAGCTGATCTTAGACCATGCGGCGCGCCCCGGATCGCAAGGGGTGGAGGCCAACAGAAAAGCCTTTGCGATGGTGCAGCCGGGCGATGGTTCTTTGTGGGTTTCGACTTCCACCGGTGGTCAACTGCTGCACCTTGATGACCAGGGAAAAAAGTTAAGCGGTTGGAACACGCGCGAACTGGGGCTCTCCAGCCCTTACCTGCTCGGGATGCAAAGTCTGGCCAACGGCCATCTCCTCATCGCCGCCGGGGATTACCATCTCAAATCAGCCGATGAAAGCCGCGACGTTTTGGCGGAGATCAACACCAAGGGCAAGGTGGTGTGGCGGCTCACCCGCAGTCAATTGGTGGATCAAATCGAAGGCCATGTCGAACCCGGAACCGGGCTGAAGGAGTTGCACATAACCAACGTCCATGCCTACGACAGCGAGCGCCTGCCAGAATGCCTCCAGGTGAAACGATGAGCAAGGCAACCGCATCGTGAAGTTGGTTTCGCTGCCACGCATCCTCCTGCTCGCCGCCTGCCTCGGCGTGCACAGCGGCTCCCTGCAGGGGGCATTGCCCGCAAAACTCGCGGGGCTGATCCAGCAAAACTGCGGCCAGTGCCACGACCGGGAAACGGCCGCGGGCGGGTTGGATCTCGCGGCTTTACCGTTCGAGCTCAGCGACCGCTCCCGGCGCGACCATTGGATTCGCATTCATGACCGTATTGAAAAGGGCGAAATGCCGCCCAAGTCGGGCACCCTTCCGACCGCGCAGCGCGCGCAGATGGTAAACCTGCTCGCGCGAGCGATCCACGACGTGGATCACCGCGAGGTTCTGGCGCAAGGCCGCGGGGGCATGCGGCGACTGAACCGCGAAGAATACGAGCAGAATCTGCGGGACGCGCTGCAGCTCCCAACGACTATCGGGTGCGCGATTTGCTGCTGGCCCTGGTGCAAAGCAGGATCTTCCTCGGCCCGCCCGGAAGCCGCTAAAACCATGAATATTCCGCACCTCTTTACCGCCGCCGCCCGGATTCCGCGGCGCACCTTCCTGCGCGGCATCGGCGTGACCCTCGGGCTCCCGATGCTGGAGTGCATGCTGCCCCGGTTATCCCGGGCGACCCCTCCCCCGGCCCCCCAAAGAATGCTGCTCATTTCGAATAACCTCGGGATCCTGCCCAAACCCTTTTTCCCCACGCGGGCGGGCCGTGATTATGAGCTCTCGCCCCTCCTCGCCGGGCTGGCTGAATTCCGCAACGACTTCACCGTCTGCAGCGGACTGGCGCACCCCGACGTGGTCGGCGGCCACAGCACCGAGAACTGCTTTCTAACCGCCGCCCGGGGTCCGACCCGCAGCGGATTTCGCAATCAGGTTTCACTCGACCAATTTGCCGCCGACAAGCTCGGGCCGCTCACCCGGTTCGCCACCCTGAACCTCGGCGTCAATATCGACAAAGCCAACCGGAGCCTCTCGTGGACGCGCGACGGAATCCTGCTCCCTGCCGAGGACAGCGCGCCGGCTTTGTTTCGAAAAATGTTCGTGCAGGGAGATCCGGCGACGGTGGCCCGCCAGGTGCGCCGACTGGACGAACGGGGGAGCATCCTCGACGCCTTGCGCGCGGACAGCCGCCAATTCAGCCGGCGGCTCGGCCCGGCGGACCGGACCCGTCTCGATCAATACTTCACCTCCATTCGCGATCTGGAGGAACGGCTACAGACCACCCGCGAATGGGCGTTGCGCGCCAAGCCAGCAACGGCGCAACCGCTGCCGCCCGAGGTTCAGGATCCAAAACTGTTTTTTCAAAAATTTGCACTGATGCTGTCCATGGCGCAGCTCGCGTTCGAGTCGGACGCCACGCGCATCGTGACATTAATGGTGGATGCGTTTGCGACCCCGGTGTTCAAACTCCATGAAAATCAGAACACCACCGACGACTACCACAACCTCAGCCATCATGGGCAGGCCAGCGAAAAGGTGAGGCAACTGGAGGACGCCGACCGCCAGCAGATGGCCCTACTGCGACAACTCATGACCGAGCTTGCCCGCAAGGCGGACGGTGATCAGCGTCTCCTGGACCGCACCATGATTCTCTACGGCAGCAACATGGGCGACGCCAGCACCCACGACAACTCGAACCTGCCCATCCTCCTGGCCGGGGGCGGTTTCAAGCATGGCCAGCACCTCGCGTTCCGGCGGGATGACAACAAGCCGCTCAGCAATCTTTTTGTAACTCTGCTGCAGCGGATGGGGGTGGAGGCAGGGTCCTTTGGTTCCAGCACCGGGACATTGACCGGATTGGAGCAGGCCTGAACCCGGACTCGTGGTTCCGGATCCGACTCATTTTTCAGAGCGGGGCGACGGGGGCGTCACCGCATAGCGCAGATCGTCGAGGTGATCGCCGGCTTGACCTTGTAAATCCAAGGCACTCCTCGGTGCAGAGCGTTGCCTTGGCCGGGGGCGTCACCCAGGGTTGAAGCCGGGCCCGCAGTTTCGTGATCAACCAGAGCTCGGTGGTGTGCCCGGCCCGCGCCACCGCCAGCAGCAACGGGACGAGGCGTAAGGAGTTGCCCATGGAATATCCTGGTTTGAAATTCGTGCTGGTGGCGGCGGGATCCCCCCCCTGACCACGCACTCCATCACAGATGCTTCTGCACGAACGCCCAGGCTGATTCGTCGTGGAACTCATGGCCGCCTTCGAAGATCAGGTGCTGGAAGCGATCCGGGAGTCCCAGCTTCTGGTAGTAGGCCGCCGACAACGGCGCCAGGGTTTTTCCGGGATCGCGATGATCGATTCCATCCCGGCTGCCAGCCTGAATCTGCAGCGCGCGCGGGCAGATGAGCGCGGCGAGTTCCGAATCGCGAAACAAGGTGAACCGGTCCTTGAATTTAAAATCACTGGGGATCGAAAGTTCGTCGCGTTCATAGCGGCCTTCCTGGACCCCATAATAACAACTGCACACCGAGACCTTGATGCGCGTATCCACAGCCGGGGTGACGAGCGCGTAGTAGCCGCCATAAGACAGCCCAACCATGCCGACCCGCGCGGGGTCAACCTCCGGCCGCTGCAGAAGAATATCGAGGCTGCGGGTGATCTTGGCGATTTCCACGGCGGTCAAACTGGTGCCGATCAAGCGCATCCGCTCGTCAGTCCGATTGCGGATGTCTTTGGGAAAGCCCTCGGCGGAGAACAAATGCTGCGGAGCAAAAACCACGTAGCCGCGTTTCGCCGCGCCCCGAACCATGTCACGGTAGTTCGCCCCGCCGTGAAACAACGCGACCTCCGGCGATCCGCCGCCGCCATGCATGGAAATAAGCAATGGCGCTTTTCCCTTCAGGCCCCGGGGCACAATGTAAATCCCCTCTGCATGAACTTCCGGCAGGACGGGAATCCGGACCCGAAAATATGTCCCCAGACTGTCCTCGCCAATTTTGTCGAAGGTGGCGGGTTGGGACGGCACGACGCCCGGAGGCGGATAACCAATGCTGTCGCTAAAGGCGGCGCGGAGGGGCAGCGCTGATTTTTCGAAGGCGCGCGGCGAGGAATAATTGGGACGGAAGAGCGCGCGCAAGCGTTCATGATCCCGCTTTAGGAGATTGATGTACGCGTCCAATTCCCTCGCCTGCTCGGCGCGCAGCGGATCGGAAGATTTTACATCCTCCTCGTAAAATTTCGGCGGAGCGGTTTTTTCCTGCGCGGGGGCAGGCGGACAGCCGAGGAGCAGGAGCGGGAGGAATCGAAGCAGTGATTTCATTTTTTAAGGCGGAGCGGTTGACGCCGGGCAGGGCCCGGTGCGGACACCAACCCGTCCGCCGGGTTACGATTTTCCAAGTTTCCACAGCTTGGCGTCGCTGCGGACGTAAATTGCGCCTTGGGAAATCGACGGCGTGCTGAGGATCGTCTTGCCCAGATCCAGCTCGCTGGACACCGCGCCTTCGGGTGCCGTGGTATCCACGACTTGCAACAGGCCTTTGTCATTCACGCAAAAGAGCAACCCACCCGAGGCCACCGGAGTGGCACTGAATTTCCCCTTCAACCGCAATTGCCACAGCCGCTTTCCATCAGCCACATCGCCGCAGGACAGCACGCCGGCATCGTTCAGGGTGAACACATGCCGATTCAACACGAGCGGACTCGCGGTGGCCGGGCGAAGCTGTCCGGAGCGCCAGAGCTGCTTCGGGGAACTCCCATCGGGTGAAGGTTGCAAGGCGGTGATGCCTTGTGAAGGCACATAGAGGACACCGTCGCTCACGGTGCCGGACGGAATCGTCGAAGCCCCATCATTGTATTGCCAGGCGATCCGGCCGGTGAGGATCTCGACCGCTGTAACCCCTTTGCCGGATTGCAGCAAAACCTGCGTTGGCCCCCCGGGCGCGCGGAGCAGCGAGGGCGAAGTCCAATTCGCCATCTTGGGCCGATCCAGTTTCCAACGGTTCACACCGGTCTTCGCGTCGAGGCCGGCGGTGAACGACTCGCTGTCATTCTCCACCATCGCCACCAACACGCCCTCTGCGACCGTCAGCGAGGACGACATGCCCAGGCTGTTGCTCGCATTTGGATAATCCAGCGTCAAGCCGCGCAGCCAGATCAGATTTCCGTCGAGGTCCAGGCACACCAAATCGTTCGAGGAGAAGAGGGCAAAAACCTTTTCACCGTCGCTGGCCGGTGTGGGAGCGGCGACGCTGGTTACGTCATGGCACATGGTGCGGCCCGTGGCCCAAAACTGTCGTTCCCAACGCGGCTTGCCATCGGCGGCATTGAAACAAAGGACGTGCAACCGGTTTTGCTTTGGCCCGCTGGAGCAGGTGACGAACACCCGCCCGCCCACGATGATGGGACTGCTCAACCCGCGCCCGGGCAGATCCGCCGCCCAGGCGATGCTGCCGGCATCCAGTTTCGCGGACACCGCCGGGCCATCCGCCACGCCGTTCCCGTTGGGTCCACGGAATTGCGGCCAGTCTGCGGTGGCGAAGTGAGTCGAGCTGAGGCAAACGAGGCTGAGGAGCAGGTGTTTCATGGTTGGATGGAGGCGATGGGAGTGCCGAGGGCGTCGGTGATGCGGAGCTGGAATTCCCATTCCACCGTCCACTTCTCCGTCTGTTCGTTCTGGCAAAGCTTGAGCAGAATAGTGTTCTTTCCCGGTTTCAACTCGGCGGCCAGGCGGTATTGATCAATCTCCATGCCGCGATGATACTCGTCCCGGCCAAAGAGGAATTTACCATTAAGCCAGACCTTCCACGCATTCTTGCACCCCAGCCGCAGCTCCACTGGTCGCGCCTTGTCCGAGTAAAATTCCGTGTGCGCATAGCCCGCCACCTCTTTCAGCGCGCCACAGGGTTTATTCAAATCCACGAGCCCGTAATCGCCCGCCGCCTGCAAGTCCTGCCAGCGAACCTTCTGACTCTTGCCGTCATATTCGCCGGCGAGATCCACCAGTTGTTCGGGTGGAAATACTTTATCGAAGCCCGCCCCGCGGGTGCTGTCGAATGGCCCCACCACCTTCCATTGCTTGACCCAGCCAAAAACCTCGGGCAGGGCCACAGGGGAACCCAACTCCTGCAGCGCCTTCGCCAGGCTCTCCAGCTGGTCCACGTCGCGCGCCGCCTTCAGCGCCGCTTGGTATTTCGGGACGGCCTCCGCGGGCTTCCCCGCCTGCCGCAGCGCCGCCGCCTCGTCGGCGAGACCCTGCACCGCATCGCGCCGCAACTCGGTGCTGGGATCATCCCGGAGACCCGTGATGAGACGCCTGGCCTGCTCGGCTGCCGCGCGCACGAGGAGTTCGTACGCGAGCCGGCGGGCGCGCGGATGATGTTTCGTGTCCCGCACAAACTTCTCCAATTCGACGGTCGGCAGACCGCGGCCAGCCGCCAGCTCGCGCCCGGCGATGGAGTCCACCGCGCCGCGCAGCCAGTTCACCGCGAGATCATTCGCGCCGTCCATCGAGCTGAGAATCGCCGGTAGAGCCGCCGCGTCGGCCGCCGCCACCTTTTTCCAAGCCTCCGTGGCGGACGCATTCCCGCGTCCCTCCACCCCGACCGAGCGCAGGGTCTGGAGGGCGCCGGATAATTTACCAGCGGTGGCCGCGTCACCGGGGACGGCGGAGGAAATTACGGCGAGCAGCAGAACCATGATATGTTTGAGTCGTCCGCAGGACCGCTGAGCGCGGCAGGTTCGCGGGCCGGACTGGCTGGACGCTTCAGAATTAAAAGGCAGTGGCAGTGGCGTCGGGTTCATGGGGGGGGATTTTAGGCTTTTAATTCAGGTCGACAAACACTTTCTTCAATCATTGTTCGTCTGAGTTAGATCCCGCTCCGTTTCGTGCCAGCGGTAGTCCAGATTGGGGATAACTGAAGGCAAACGAGCGATAGTCCGAGGGGTGGGCGGGTCCGCGAGCCATCCCCGGTCGGAAACCACCACGCCCGCCCCCCGTCGGTGCGACCGAAACGGCCAACCTCGTGAAAACACGATTCCATTGAAGGCAGCCGCACTCGCTGCGGCGCGGAAATCTCTCAAAAATTATATTGGGTAGGACGGCCGTTGTCCTAACCGGGGTGTTAAACCAATGACAACCACTTTGCCAGGCTTAATTTTCGGCAGCGCCGCCAGCAGTGGTGCCGCGAGAGGTTGCAGATCCTCCAGCCGGTTGGATCGGGCGCGGAGCACTGCCACGGAGATGGCAAACGTGGGAAGGTTCTGTTGGAACGACAAGTTGCGATCCACCGTCACGAAGACATCGAACTCCTTCTCCGCCAGCCGCAACAATCGTCCGTTCTTGATGGTGGCCCAGCCCATCTGTGGAACGGTGCGGACCCAATGCCCCGGCAGTTCCCGAGCCAATCGTCGGTCAATGCACTCGTCCAGCAGCAGTTTCACATCAGCGGGCGGAAGCGACCAACTGCTCGGTGGCGGTTTCGAGGAAGGCGATGACTTGCGTCCGTTTCACTGTGGGAAAGCCTTCCAGAAAATCGTCAATCGAATCGCCGGCCTCCAGATAATCCAACAGCGTTTGCACGGGAACGCGCGTCCCGGCGAAGCAAGGGGTGCCGCCCATGACTTCCGGGTCGGTCGAAATGATTTTCCGTTTCACGGGTCCATCATCACCCATCAGCGTTTGAATTCAAGCCAACAAAAAGGACAGCCATGACCATCCACCTCCGCACCTGGGGCGACCTCGCCTGTTTCACCCGCCCCGAAATGAAGTCGAGCGCGTGAGCTATCCGTCGATTAACCGGTTGGACGGCCGTTGTCCTACCCAGGGTGGTACTCAACCGGGCGTGAATCTGGAAAACATTTCTTCAGGCGATGGGTGGATCGCTTGCCATGGGCGGACCGAACTGCTACGAACGAAGGCACGCCAAGTTACAAGGACTCTCGCAGTCGCATGAACTACTTCGCCCACACCGCCGAGGATGAGCGCCTGGCCGCCGTGTTCCACCGCCGCCTCGGCCATGACTTGTTGCCTGGCTGGGCTGGACGTCGGCGCACCAATGAAGTGCGCTTAAGCTATTCGGCAAATATCTCCCGCAACTGGCGCAAGATTTCCGCGCCCGTCGGTGCGTCCAGCGTGCCGAGGCAGCGCACGCAGCGGCCCTTCGACAGCCCGCGCACATGGTCCAGAGCGACCTGTCCGTCAACTCCGGCAAAGTGGCAGCGCACCCGGAACGGGGCGGCAAATCCGCCGGTAGTCAACGGCGCGATGAGCACCGTGTGCAGTCGCAGGTTCATTTCGTCCGGCGACACAACCACCACGGGGCGCGTCTTGCGCATCTCCGAGCCTTCGGCCGGATCCAGCCGCGCCAGCCAGACCTCAAACCTTTTCATTGGCTGGCGGGTCTGGCCACTGCCATTCGGTCGCGTCCCATTCATGCGGCGCTTCCCGAAAGTCGCGCAACTCCGCGAAATCGCGGTCCAACTGCGCTTGCGGAATGCGCGCCAGCGCTTCCGCCCAGCCTTCCCGTGCCTGGCGCGGCAGCGGCGTTACGATCAGGCACTTGTCCTGGACTGTCACCGTCGCCTCGCTGCCGAAACCGCACGCCTCGACCAGCTCGCCGGGCAAAAGCAGCCCGAACCCGTCGCCCATCTTTTCAATCTTAGCTTGCATAAGGGGAAGCTACTCGTTTTCCCGACTCCCGACAACTCTGTTCTCTGATATGCGCTCCGAACCCATTTGCCTCCGCGTCAAAGGCCCGTCCGCCTGCTTCACGCGGCTCGAAACGAAAGTCGAGCGCGTCAGCTATCCGTCGATTGCTGATTGGACGGCCGTTGTCCTACCCAGGGTGGTAATCAACCGGGCGTGAAACTGGAAAAAATCTTCTGGCAATGGATGGATCGCTTGCCATGGGCGGACCGAACTGCTACGAATGAAGGCACGCCAAGTTACGAGGACTATTGCAGTCGCATGAACTACTTCGCCCACACCGTCGAGGATGACCAGGGCCGACGGCTGACGGATGAAAGCCGTTGGCAGTTGCTCCGGGACCATCTCCGCACCGTGGCCAGCCTGGCGAAAGAATTTGGACGGCCCCTCGGCCTCGAAGCGGAAGCCGGGTTTGCCGCGCATCACGAAAGCAGGATCTGGCCGCTTTGAACCATGAACTCCCGGCCATCTCGCCGCTTGAAAAGCAATTAATCGGAGGTAAACTATGCCCGATGAACTGGATCGAAAACGTCAAACAATGGCGCAGCCTCCCGCCGGAGGAGAAGCTCCGCCGCCGCTGGCAGGCCATCCCGCTGGACGTGGCCCAGAGCATGGCGTTCGAGGGCGAGCCGGTGGACATCCAATTCCTTCAAGGGATACTCGACCAGATCGAGCCACCCGCTTTATTGAAACCAGCCGCGGAA
>JAYTXL010000088.1:0-18595 GCA_043742955.1 Verrucomicrobiota bacterium
GGTCAAACGATTGTAAAAGAATTGTCAGGATGTAGGGCGGGCATCTGGCTTCAAATGAACCGAAAAGTGGGGTGCTCCGCCACCAACGCCTCGGCGGCAGCCGGCGTCATCGTGGCTTCAGACAAAACCAGATCGGACGCTTGCCGCACGTCCTTGCCCCTCACCTCCAGAAGGTAACAGCCCGGCAGTTCCAGGAGTCGCCTCGTGGAGTAGGAGTGGATGGAAATCCAGGACAAATTCTTAAAAAAACCGCCGGTCTGAAGTCGTTCATTGGTGAGCCTCCATCGCCGTCGCGGTTGAAATCGCTCCCCGTAGGGCAACAGCAGCATCAGAATACTCAGGGTCAACGGCACCAAGGCGGCGTGCATGCAAAGCCAGAGGGGTTGCTCCAGATAAAGCCCCAACACCAGCGCAGTGATGATTGAGGGAAGCGGCCCGTAGATCAGGCAGGTGCGAATGCACCCGAAGCCCAGGATCCGCGATTGGTGGAACCGCCAGCGCCAGCCCTGAATGTCTTCTATGAGATCGACAGGCATCAGGCATTCGTCGCGCCGCTACTTCCCCATCAGATGCTCGATCACCATCTGGTCGAGCGCCTGGTAGTTGCGGTCGGCGATCAATTGTTTCGCGGTGGCTTCGTCGTAGGTCCGCGCTTTTTCGACGAGGCGCAGGAAGGTCTGGCGGCTGTTCGTCAGGTGGGCCATCCAGTGCTCGACTTTCGTCGTGCGGAAGGGATGGACGTCGAAGCAGACATATTCACCGTTCTTGCCGTAGCCATTGCGTTCCAAGGCGCGCACCTGGTCGAAGGCGCTGCGCAGGTTCGTGCAGCCGAAGGGACGATCCTGGTCGTACTTCAACCCGTTTTGATCGTTGAGGTGCAGCGACCAGAGCTTGCCGAAACTCATGGCAAAATCGATTTCATCCGTCGGATCAAGACCGGCGAGGATGGCGTGCGCGGACTCGATCAGGCAACCGACGCGCTTCGGATCGCGCGTCTGGTGCGCGAGGGCGAGCGCGTGGCCGATGGTCGGGATATACGCGTGATCCATCGGTTCGTTTGGCTTCGGTTCGATGGCGATCCGCACCTTTTTATCGTGCGCGAGCATTTTGTCGCAGGCCTCGACGAGCAGTTCCACGCTGCGGCGGCCGTTCTTGGCTTCGCGAATGTAGGTGCCTTCGCGCGCCAGCCACAGCACGAGGAGGTCCGTGCCGAGGATCTTGCCGATGTCGATGCAACGGCGCGAACGGTCGATGGCGTATTGGCGGTGTTTGGGATCGTTGCTGGTGTAGCCGCCGTCAACGGTCTGGGGCGCGAACCAGAGGCGGGGCGCGACCATCTCGGCGACGATGCCTTCGCCGTCGAGGCGTTTCTTGAGTTCCTTCGCCTCCTTGCGGATTTGCGCGTCGGGTTTGTTGTCGATGTCCGGCACGGCGTCGTCGTCGTGGAACATCATGGCCTCGAACCCGTGCTTTTTGAGCTGGGCGAGTTTCCAGTCGAAGGTTTGGGCTGGGCGTGTGGTGGGGCCGTAGGGATCCTGGCCTTCGCTGAGGTTCCACGGGCCGAAACAGAATTGGTATTTGGTGGCTTTGGGCATAATCGTTGGTGGAGAGGGTTGCGGAATTTGGGCGCGAAGGGAAATAAAAAATATCCAGATGCCAGCGCGCGCGAAACGCATACCAACTTTCGTTGATGCTCGTTGGAATGGCCACCAGGTCGTGTGACCTGAGCGATCGGTAGTGGCACGGGCGTCCCGCCCGTGTGTTTCCGCCGGAGCCAGAGCGGTCGCCCACCAGAAACGCAAGGTCGCCCGCCCGTGCCACTATGCGGAAATAGGCTGAGTTTGCGTTTGACCCGGCGGAGGCGGGGCGGGTAGGGTTCCGCCCTTGAATTTTAGAACCAGATTATGATTGGAACGATTCGGCGGCATTCAAATGTTCTGTGGGCGATCATCATTACGGTCGTCATCATCAGTTTTGTGATTTTCTTCAGTCCCACGGCCAAATTGGGGGGCGGGGGCGGCGGGACGGAAAATTTTGGCTCGATCAACGGCGTGCCCATCCGCAAGGCGGATTATTTTGCCGCGCGGCGCGAGGCGGAGTTGTATTTCTGGCTGAATAGCCGTCGGTGGCCCGGCCAGGACGGGGCGGGGCGGGAGCTGAACTTTGATGGTGACCTGGAGGCGCGTCAACGCCTGTTGTTGATCGCGAAAATGCAGGAGCTGAACGTGCGGGTGGGGGATGAGGCCCTGATTGCGCATCTCCAGGCCTTTTTTCGCGATTCCGCCACAGGTAAGTTTCAACCGGAATCTTATGACAACTTCGTCAAGAAGGTGTTGCCGCAAGGAGGCCTGGATGAACGCGATCTGGAGCGTTTTTTCCGTCATCAATTGGGCATTCAGCAACTGAACCAGATGGTGAGCTTGAGTGGAAAATTTGTCACGCCCCAGGCGGCAGCGGCGGCTTTTCGGCAGGAGCAGGAGCAACTGGCCACCGAGGCCGTGTTCTTTGCCAGCTCCAATTATCTGGCCAGCGTGACGTTGAAGCCGGAAGCTTTGGGGAAGTTTTTCACCAACAACATGTCCGCGTATCGTTTGCCGGATCGGGTGCAGGTCAGCTACGTTGTGTTTGGGGTCACCAATTATCTGGCGGATGCGGATGCGCAGCTCGCCAAGAAAAGTGGGTTCGATGCGGAGGTGGAAAAACTTTACAAAAGCAGCAGCACCAATTCCTTTGTGGACGACGCCGGGAAGGTATTGTCGGCGGTCGCCGCCAAGCTCAAGATCAAGGACGGCCTGCGCCGCCGGTTGGCCCTGCAGTCGGCCCGGAAGACGGCGAATGAATTTGCCAATGAGCTGTTCAACGAGGAAAAGCGCACCTCGGCGAGCCTGCTGAAGCTGGCAGCGGCCAAGGGCTATGCGGTGAAGGCGACGGAGCCGTTTGCACAGCTCGACGGGCCGAAAATGGTGGACGGGCCGGAAAACTTCGCGCAGACCGCTTTCAAATTGAGCGAGGAAGAACCGATTTCGCCGCCCATCGTCGGGGAGGAGGGTGTGTATGTGCTGGCTTTGAAGGGACGATTGCCCAGTGAAAACCAAACGATTGAGGCCGTGCGCGCGAAAGTCACCGAGGACTATCGCCAGTTTGAATCCGGCGATCTGGCGCGCAAAGCGGGGCGCACCTTTTACACCGCCTTGACCAATGGTCTGGTCGCTGGCAAGTCGTTCAAGGCGATTTGTGCCGAGCAAAAACTCAAGGTGGTCGAGCCGCCAGCCTTTGCCGTAAGCGCCCGTTCGGTGCCCGAACTGGAGGTGTTGGGCATCAAGCTCATGCAAATCCGGCGGCCGCTGACGCAGTTGACCGTCGGCAAGGCCATGTCCTTTATGCCGACGCGCGAGGGTGGATATGTATTATTTCTGCGTTCCCGTTTGCCCGTGGCTGCGGATAAAATCAAGTCTGATCTGCCGGGTTATCTGGACGAGTTGCGTGAATCGCGGCAAAGCACCGCGTTTAACGCATGGTTCCGGCGGGAATTTGAACCGACGCTCAAGGAACTGGAGCAATCCAGGCAGGTCGTTTCCGCCAAGAAGAGCAAGCAATGACGCGGTCGGGCGACGCACGGTTCGGCCTGGGTGCAATCCGCAGTCGGCCCCGAACGGCCGGCGGCTCGGGGCTACATCTGTGAATGCCGTCATCAAACTTTCCTCCCCGGCCACGCGGGAGTTTTGGGAAATCACCGTCTTATTCGAGGACGAACACCTGCTCGCGCTGGACAAGCCGAGCCGGCTGCTGACGTCGCCTGATCGCTACGATCCGGCGCGACCCAACCTGATGAAATTGCTGCACCATGATATTACGCGGGGGGCGCCCTGGGTGCGGGAGCGGCGGTTGAACTACCTGGCGAATGCCCACCGGTTGGACTTTGAGACCAGCGGCGTGATTCTGCTGGCTAAGAACAAGCCGACGCTGGTCGCGCTGGCGGATATGTTTGGCACGGAACAGCCGACCAAAACCTATGTGGCGCTGGTCCAGGGCACGCCCCGGGAAAACAGCTTCAAGGTTGGCGCGAAGCTGGCTCCGCATCCGATCAAGGTTGGGTTGATGCGGGTGGACGACAAGAACGGGAAGCAGGCGCTCACGCATTTCGAGGTGCGGGAGCGTTTTGCGGGTTACACGCTGTTGAACTGCCAGCCGCGGACGGGGCGCACGCATCAGATTCGTGTACATTTGCAGAACATTGGCCTGTCGATCGTGGGTGATGCGCTGTACGGCGGGCAGCCGTTGTTGCTTTCGAAACTGAAGTCGGGATTCTACCTCAAACGCGGAAAAGTGGAGCGGCCGTTGCTTTCCCGGGTGGCCCTGCACGCCGAACAATTGGCGTTGCCGCATCCCGCGCCAGCAATGGAAGCCACCGTCACGATCACGGCACCGTGGCCGAAGGATTTGACCGTGGCGGTGAAGTATCTAAGACGGTATGCGGGCGGAGTCAACGGCGGTGCGCCAGCAGCATAACCAGCCGGATGCCGAGGTAGAGCGCCATTAGAACGAGGAGCCCGCCCGAGATGTGGGACAGCCTCAGGAGGGTGTTGTCGGAACAGCGGCCGTGGCCACGCGAGGCGCCGAAACTCAACATTACAAACCAGGCAAGCGCGCCGACGCCGACTCCCCCGACGCAGGCCAGCTTACTTTGCCAGGTCGTATCCACCCATTCGTGCGCGACGAAAGTGGCGGACAGAGTGATCCAAAAGAGCAGCACGTTGGGGTTGGCCAGGACCCGGACGAAACCGGTCATGAAGGCCGTGTGCGGGTGGAGCCGCTGTTCGATGCGCGCGGCGTTTTTTGAGGTCGGGGGCAGCGTGGGGGCGATCATGAGTTTCAGCCCCAGATAGAGCACGAGCACGAAACTGACCAGTTCCAACGCGGCGTGCATCATTTGGGAGTCGAACAGGCCGGAGAAACCCGCGAACCCGATCGCGCAGTAGATGGTCTCCATCAACGTGGCCCCGAGGCCAATGAGCAGCGCCCAGCGGAAGCCGCGCTGCACGCCTTCATGCAGGATGGTGATGTTGATGGGGCCGACCGGAACCGAGACGACAAACCCGCTGACCAAGCCGGTCAGCCAGGCAACGACCAAAGGGTAATGATCAATCATGGCCGCCCCAGTTTAAACTGGAAAATCGCGCCCCAGCGGCATCAACCCATGGTATCAGGCGTTTCATCCTCGTCTTCATCTTCGATGTCATGGCGCATTTGCCGCGAGATTCTGGGCCGCACAAAGCCGTAGAGCAGGTAGGTCGTGAAAAAAAGCGGCAGGACAATGGGTAGAATTTTTTCCCAGAGCATGACGAAGAAACCGATCATGACAATGATGGTGACCATTTTCGTGAACGGACGGCGGGTGCGCCAATCAATTTTCTTGAACGATGGATATTTCACCTCACTCACCATCATAAAGGAAAGAAACAAGAGAATGCCGGGGAGGACAAAACGCAACTGGCTCTTCGCGAACTCGATTTCCGAGCCTTGATTCCACCACATGATGAAGAGCGTGAGGGACGCGACCAGGCCGGCGGCGGCGGGGATGGGGAAGCCCATGAACTCGTTGCTGGCGATTTGATTGGGCATCACGGCCAGACAATTAAACCGCGCGAGCCGCAGCGCGCCGCAGATCAAATAGACGGACGCGATGAACCAGCCGATCTGCGGATTGGTGATGAAGACATCCCGCAGCACGATGCGATGCACGAGGAAGGCGGGGGCAACGCCGAAGGAAACGATGTCGGCCAGCGAATCGAATTCCCGGCCAAACGGGCTTTCCTTGCCGCCCATGCGCGCCACCCGGCCGTCCAGCAAATCAAAAATGCAGGCCAGCAGGATGAGAAAGAGCGCCTCGCGGATGTGCGAGTACGGCGGGGCCACCTGCGCCTCGACAATCCGCGTGATCGCCAGAAAACCGCAGAAGAGGTTGCCCGCCGTCATCAGGTTGGGCAGGAAATAAATCTTGAGCTTGCCCTCTTCGGGCGGCGGGGCGGGAAGGGGGTTGCCAGTCATAGCGTTAATCGCGCGTCGCCATCACGGTTTCACCGCCGACCACTTTGTCGCCGAGTTTCACCGCGATCTTCGCAGTGAGCGGCAAATACAAATGGGCCCGCGAACCGAATTGAATCAGGCTGATGCGTTCGCCGCGCGCAGGTTCATCACCGAGGACCACAAACGGAACGATGCGGCGGGCAATCAACCCGGCGAGGAGGCGCACGCCGATTTTCTCCCCCGGCCGTTCAGCGGAAGCAATGCCGATCAGCACATTTTCGTTATGCGCGCAGCTTTCGGCCTTGAGTGCGCTGACGAACTGGCCGGGGGAATGTTGGAGATGGACAATCTTCCCGGCGACGGGTGCCTGTTGCACATGCACGTCGATGACCGAGAGAAAAATGGAAACGCGCCGACACGGCCCGCCCATGAATTCCGGTTCGGTGGTTTCGTCGATCACATCGACGGTGCCATGCGCGGGCGACACGATCACCTTGGGATCGGAGGGCACTCGCGCTTCCGGGTCGCGAAAAAAGTAGAAGGTAAAGGCGGTGAACAGGAGCCACAGCCCGATCAGGACGCCCGCGATGGCCTTGATAAAGGAACTAAGCAGGGCGGCCAGCACGCCGACACCGACAATTACCATCAGGAGGACCAGCGCCAGCAGAATGAGTTTGCGCGCCGCCGTCCTCGCCCGGTCCGAATGTTTCATGCGGTGTATCTTAGTCGATGGGTGCGACTTGAAAAGGGGATTATGCAGTCGCGGATTCCCGCCGGAGTTTGTCTCCACGCTCCGCGGGTGGATCTCAATTTCTTGCAAGGGCATTCAGACTATTTCGAGCCAGCCAGCAACGGAGTTGCGTTAGAACGCAGCCCCCGGCGTGAGGCGCGGGACGAAGGATGGAAATGGATCAAGCTGCTGAGCAGCGGCTGAGGGTTTGGTTTGAAGCGCGCTCCTCTGTCGCCCCTGACGGGGCTTTACATATTTCAAACCTCGCACCCACGGCGCACGCCGAGGGCTACTTTCTGCCGCTGCTCCGCAGGGGGCGCGACTGCAATCAAACAGGATGCGCACCCAGCACTGCGTGCCGGACGCTTTTCCTTTGCCGGATTGGGCCGTCTCGTTACAGTTGCGGGGCAACAATTTAATTTTGGCCCGGAGCGGGGAGCGTGGAGTGGAGCATGAAGAACATCGTTTATTTTGATTTGGAAACGCAAAAATCCGCCGACGAGGTGGGTGGCTGGGGCAACATTCGGGAGATGCGGATGAGCGTGGGGGTGACGTACAGCACGGCGCGGGGCGACTATCAAATCTATGGCGAGCGGCAGGTGAACGAATTGATCAAGGAGTTGCAGCGCGCCGATCTGGTGGTGGGTTTCAACACGCTGCGCTTCGACTATGAAGTGCTGCAGGGGCACAATGAGTTTTTTGATCATCAACAACTCGCCACCCTGGACATGCTCGTGGAAGTGCAGAAACAATTGCCGCACCGGCTGTCACTGGATTCCATCGCGCACGCGTCGCTCGGCGTGGAAAAAACCGCCGAAGGGATGCAGGCCATCCATTGGTTTCGCGAAGGCAAGCTGCTGGAGATCGCCGAGTACTGCTGCTACGACGTGAAGATCACCAAGTTGGTGCACGAATACGGCGCGGTGAACAAGCAGCTTTTTTACACGAACCGTTTCGGGAATAAATTATCGGTGCCGGTCGCTTGGTGAGCCGGGCGACTATTTCTTGACGGAAGAGAGCGCGGCGTTGGCCCGGCGCAATTTGTTCGAGAGATCCATGGCCACGTTCTTCATGACGACCATTCCGAGGTGGGGTTCGCGTTGCACCACTTCATTGAAGGCGATCCGTTGGACCACGAGCAGGATGCTGGCCTGGCTGGCCACCGCGAGGGCGACGCGCGCGGCACCATCGAGAAACGCGAGTTCGCCGAAAATCTGGCCGTTACCGACCGTGGCGATGGGGCGGGCTCCTTCCTCGAGGCAGATATCAATCTGTCCGCGCATCACCACGTAGGCTTCGTTCCCGGAATCGCCTTTGTTGAAAACTTTTTCACCGGGCCGGTAGAGCTTCTGGGTGAAGAGCCGCGCCATCTTGCGCAATTCGCCGTCGCCGAGGCCATCAAAAATCGGCAGGCCGCGCAACATGTTAATGATGGCCACACCCATGCCTTGGTCCTGCAGGCTGTGGTCAATGATCGTGGTCAGCGCGCGGGCACTGGTGGTGAGGTTAGAGCTCTCACTGGAATAGCTCATGTTGAACTTCACCATCTTGACGACATCGGTGTAAGCACCGTCCTTCAAGAAGAACCCAGGCAGATAAGCGACGGGGACGAAGCCGAGTTGTTCGGCGCTCTTCAGCAACCGTGGGGCGGTGATGAGGACGTCCATTTCGACATAGACGGCGTTGAACTGGCTTTGGGAAAGTTTGACCACCTGATGCAGCACGGCGCCAATGGAGAGGTCATCCATGCAGAACGAATCAATGATCCGCAGGCAGCGATCCTGTTCGTCCAGGTAATAGCTCAGGCCGGCGACCACCGTGTTTTCCCGCTGCCCGAGCACGGCCCGGCGCGGCGCGTTGGAAGGGGTGCGGAGATAGCCAAAACCGAGGTTGAAGTTCCCGGAAATTTCCTTGGCGGGATTAGTGGAAAGGGAGTGGACGCGCCATAATTCAAAATCCTCATAGGTCGCATCGTGAAAGGCGATTTCCGTCTTTAGGGGATAGCCGGTCACGCCGTCGCGAATGGGCGGCGGGTTGGTGATTTGAAGGTTGGTCAAGGCCAGCGTGGCCAGTTCGCTGACTTGGGGGAGCGATTCGGACAGGGGGAGGCGGGTGCTCAGGTGGGTCCGGGCGACCTTGACGTAGAAGATGACCCCTTCGCGTGCCCGGTGCATGTGTTTGAGGGGTTGAAAACCCACGCCCACAAAGCCGTTTTTCTCAAATAAAATCTGCTGGTCGTTGTCGGAGCTCAACACGCGGGTAACCACCATCTGTTCTTGCCGGACGCCAATTTCACTAACGGTGCGCAGCAGCGATTCGCCGGAGCCGTCGGAGAAGCTTTCCGGGCGGAAGAGATTGCGGCCCAAATTTGAAACCGGATTTTGCCCTTGGTCGGAGGCACCTAAAATCGACATGGCGGCGAGGAGTCGTCCGCCATCCTCGGCCACCCAGGTTTCATTGCCGCACGCCGGATTGAGTTGGCTGGCGATCCACGCCGGGTCATAAACTTGTTTATCCGGGTGATCGTCCCCCAGCGCCGTCTTGAGGAGATCCAACCATTGCAAGGAGTCGGCGTCGCTGGCTTGGCGGATTTGTAAGGCCATGAAAGTAAAACCGAATTGCGACCGCGTTATTCTTCCGTTGGTGCCCGCGACAGGACTTGAACCTGTACGATGTTACTCACTAGAACCTGAATCTAGCGCGTCTGCCAATTCCGCCACGCGGGCTTTCCAATGCACCGGCAAAACAACCCGGCTCTGAAGCCCGTTTCGGACGATCAGTGTCGGCGGTGTTTCGCAGTCCAGAAGTTAATACGCTATCGTTTCACCTCTGGGCAAGCGAAAATGCTTGGCGGCCACTGGTTCTTAAAGGATGTTGCCCGCGCAAACCGCCAACTGGTTGACCGCGAACGCCTCTGCGGCACGATCCTCGTGCTTCGGGTTGCCCGAAACTGTGTGCTTGGCGGCGTGTGGATGGTGTTGGGATGCGTAATTTTCACGCATTTGGCGTGAAAAATTCGCAACCGGGTCAGGCAGGGGGGCGATATATGAGGAAACGCATGGTTTTTAGTGGTGGCACATGTTTTGCTAAAAGGAAACTGAACCATATCGGCATCCTGGCTTAAGTAACCGGGCTCTGGCGAAAACAAACCAAATACAACTATGAAACAACCTATCCTCAGGCCCAAGTCGGGAGCCTTCACGCTCATTGAATTGTTGGTCGTGATCGCCATCATCGCCATTCTGGCGGGCATGCTCCTGCCGGCGCTGGCGCAAGCCAAAGCCAAGGCGCAACGCATCAAATGCGTCAGCAACCTCAAACAAGTCGGGTTGGCCTTCCGCATCTTCGCGGGTGACAACGACGACAAGTACCCCTTCTCCACCACGGCTCTGACCTTCACGACGGTCGGTGGGGCATACACCGTGTCGGCCAATGTTCTTGCTTCGCAGACGTGGATTCATTACCAAGCCATGTCCAACGAACTCGCCTCGGCCAAGATCCTGATCTGCCCGGCAGATCGTAACCGCTTGAACACGGCGGCGACGGACTTCTTGGGCACGGCTCAGAGTCTCTCGGATGCGGGCAAGCGCAACAACTCCGTCAGCTTCTTCGTCGGCACCGGTGCTGATGAAACCCGGCCGCAGACCATTCTGAGCGGCGACCGTAGCATCGGTCCTGACGAAACCAGCGGCTGCTATTATGGCACCGCCACCAGTGGCTACTACACCTTCGGTCCTACGGCAGCGGCCAGTTCCACCGCCGTCGTCATCACCGCCGGGACACCGGCCTGGTCGAACAACGCGACCAACGCGCTGCACAACCTCCAAGGCAACATCGTCTTGGGTGACGCCAGCGTGCAGCAGGTCACCAGCCAAAAACTGCGTGATCAGTTGACCGCCGCAGTCAACGCCTACAACGGCTCGATCAACTCGGTTCTGTTTCCGTAATCAGACCGGTTAAATTGCCAGATCTCTCACGAGAGGCGCCCGCAAGGGCGCCTCTTTTTTGCATTAATCCGCAGCGGTCTGGGCGATGATCGTCGCCAGCGGGGTTGCCGGTTGGAACCTGGTCAGGTCCATGAGCTTGCGAACGACTGGTTTGCGACGAAGCATATCTTCAAACCCCGGCGCGTAGGCCTGTTGGTAAGGAATAAACTCGATGGGAGAGCTAGAGCCAATGGTTTTCACAATGAGCTGCGCCAGAGCGAGAATGGAGATTTCTTCGGTGCTGCCGACATTGCAAACCTGCCCGCGCGCGGCGGGACAATTTTGCAGTCGAACCAGTGCTTCGACGGTGTCGAGCACATAACAGAAGCAGCGGGTTTGGCTGCCATCCCCATAGACGCGCACCGGCGCACCGGCCTTGGCGGCCGAGATAAACCGGGGCAAAACCATGCCATAACTCCCGGTCTGCCGCGGGCCCACCGTGTTGAAAAGTCGGGCAATAACCACGGGGAGTCCGCGTTCCCGCGCATAGGCTAGCGCCAAGAACTCATCCATTAACTTGGAACAAGCGTAACTCCAGCGACCCAAATGCGGCGGGCCGATCAGCAGGTCATCCTCCTCGGCGAAGGCTTCCTTTTGGCTTTTTCCGTAAACCTCGGACGTCGAGGTTAGGAGGATGGGCACGTGGTGTTCACTCGCTGTCTTTAATACGGCCTCGGTTTCCTGGAGATTGGTTTCGATGGTGCGAATGGGCGAGTTGACGACGAGTTCAACTCCGACCGCCGCCGCCAGATGATAAATGGCTTCCGCCCGGGCCGCGAGCGCGCTCAATTCCCGATAGTCCGAGACTTTGCTTTGAATGATCTGCAAATGCGGATGGGATTGGCATCCGTCCAGATTCCGCAGGTTCCCGGTCGAGCAATCATCCATTACCACCACGGATTTACCGTCGGCCAGCAGGCGCTCCACCAGGTGGGAGCCAATGAAGCCCGCGCCACCGGTGACGAGGGTGATTTTGGAATTGCGATTTGCCATGTGAAACTAATCCAGGGCGGCGGCGACCGCTTCCGCCAGTTTGCGCCGGTAATCGGCCGAAGCAATCAACCGTGCCTCCTGCGGATTGGACAAGTAGCCGGCCTCGAGCAGCACTGCTGGCCGGTTCTGACCGCGCAAAACCCCCATGAACCGCGCCCGTCGCACGCCCCGATCAGTCCGTCCTGTGCTCCGGACCAACGCGTCATGCAGACGGGACGCGTATTGAAGATTTTGCGTGTCGAAGGCGTTGTTGGGCAGCACGAGGGTCGCGTCATCCTCAAATCCGCGCGTCAAACTCGAGGCCATTCCCGTCGGGGTCAGGCAATACGTCTCCAATCCAGATTGATCCTTTCGTGTCACCGCCGAATTAAAATGCAGGCTGAGAAATAAATCCGCCTGGTGGAGCTCGGCAAATCCCACGCGATTGGAAAGCGATATATCGCTATCGTTGGTGCGGGTCAGCAACACGGTCCAGCCTTTGGCGGCGAGCAACGGCTGCAAGCGCAGGGCCCAATCCAGCGTAAACTCTTTTTCCAGGTGCTCGTTCAGCACGCTGCGCGTTCCGGTATTTTCACCGCCGTGACCCGCATCCAGCACCACGACGCGGTGATTCCTGGGCGCGGCGGCCATCTCGGAGAGCAAGGGAAGAAAGTTTTTCTGCGCATCCAGCGAATGCACGAAGATTTGTCCGTTGGTGACGAAGGGGGCAAAACCGAGCCAGTATTCCATCTCATTCCAATAGGCCAGATGGCTGCCCGGGACGATGGCCAGAGTTCCTCGGACGGTCCTTAATTGATACCTGTTCGTGGCCGAAATAAGCCGCTGCGGTGCCCCATATCCCTGACCCTCGCACCAATTCCGCCAGGAAATCCACGGGCTGGATTTTGGTTCCGTTTTCACCACCACCGGCGGCGGCGGCTTCACGGGCGGTTTTGGCAGGGGCGGCGGTATCACGCGGACGGTTGCCTCCGCCGGGCGAGCCGGCGGGAGTTCGGTGACGCGGGCGGTTTTGCGAGGCGGGGATTTGCAACTGGTAAACGCGAGTGCCAGCAGCGCGAAGCAAAAAAAAATCGGCGATCGTGGCACCTCCTTGTTATTGCGGAAGCGGGGGCTGGACTCAAGCCCGATATTTTCGGGCTGTTATTGCGGTTGACGATAAGGCTGACCCGCTTCATAGAGCGGTACGCGTTGCCCGAGTCTCTCGAGCAGGCCTGCGGGTAACGAGGTCGGTGGCAGCGCCCGGATTTTCTGCGCGGTGGCGAGCGCCTGGTCGAACTGGCCGGCTTCCGCGTACGCCGCCGCCAGCGTCTCCATCAGGGCCGCATTTTTCTGGCCGGTCAGGGCGCAGCCACGCTCGGCCAGTCGCACCGCTTCCGCTCCGTCGCGAATCTTCGGGTTGGGATGCGTCGCCAAAATCCCGGCCAGGGTGTTCAACGCCGCCGGCCAGTCCGGCCGGGCCCGCAAGGCGGCCCGAATATGGGCGATGGCTTCGGGCATCTTTTGTTGGCTGGCCAAAGCCGCCCCCAGGCGGAAATGGATTTGCGCCTCCCCGGGCTTTAGTTGGAGCGCGGCCTTGAAGTGAAGTATGGCGTCCTCAAATTGACCCTGCCGGGCCAGCAGCAAGCCCAGATTGGATCGGGCGTCTGCTTGGGCGGGATTTAGCTTCACTGCCGCTGCCAAATGGATGGTGGCTTCCTCGATTTTTCCGAGTGATTCCAGGGCCACAGCCAGGTTGTTGTGCGCATCCGCAAAGTCCGGCCGGAGCCGGAGGGCGTTTTCGTAGTGCGTGATCGCCTCCGGGGTCTGCTGCTGGGCCGCCAGCACGAAGCCGAGATTATTGTGCGCGTCCGCCAGTTCCGGTTTCAATTCGAGCGCCTTGAGGAAATCCGACCGCGCCTCGTCGAGTTTCCCTTCTTTCACCAGGATGTTGCCCAAGTTATACCAAGCGTCGGAATAGTTGGGCCGGATACGCACCGCTGCTTCGTAATGCGCTTTGGCTTCCGTCAACCGCCCTTCCCGGGCCAGGAGGATGCCGAGGTTACAATGGGCCTCGGGGTAATGGGGAAGGATGCGCAAGGCTTCGTTAAAGTGCAGTGCGGCGGCGCTGAAATTGTCCTGCTGAACTAGCGCGCAGCCCAGGCAATGGTGGGCGACAGGGTTGTTCTGGGTGACGCGCAGGGCGTGCGTGAAGAGGGTCTCATTGCTGGCCCAGTGTTTTACCTGGTTGGCCGTGGCCAGGAGGCAACCGGCCAGGAGAACGCCGGCGACCGATGCTGCCGCCAATCGGGGCCGACGCCAGCGCCAGCACAATTCCGCACCGCCCCACGCCAGCAGCATATACACGCCAATCAACGGCACGTACGTGTAACGATCCGCCATGGATTGTTTGCCAATTTGCACCAAACCGATGACCGGGAGGAGGGTGCCGAGGTACCAGAGCCAGCCGACGAGCAGGTAAGGCCGGCGCCGCCTTTGCCAGATCACCGCCAGGGACAGGCCGGTCAAAAAAAAAGCGGCCAGCGCCACTTGCCCGGCCGGCCAACTGCCCGGATGAGGATAGAAGACGGCGAGATCATTGGGCCAGACCATTTTTCGGAGGTAAGTTGTGTACGCGATGAGGGAATTGGCGACGCGGAGCGGGAGCGGGAGCCCCTCGGCGGAAGCGATGGATCCACCCGCTGTTTGCGCCGTGAAGGTCGCCCCGCTGGCCAGCAGTGCCAGTGCGAAGAACGGCAGTTTCTCGCGGATGAGCCCACCGAAATTTAAGCGCCGGCCAGGACTTTCCACCGGCGCGGCCTCGCCGGTTTTGGCGACCGCATTCAACGAGCCAAACCGCATCCGGTTGAGCGGCCAATAATCCAGCAGCAGCAACACGCAGGGCAGCGTGACGAGCATTGATTTGGCCATCAAACTGAGCGCAAAGCAGAGCAACGCCAGCCAATAGAATCGCGCGCCGGCTCGCTGCACATGGCGCAGATATGCCCCGAGGGTGAGCAGCCCGAAAAAGGTGCTCAAGACGTCCTTGCGCTCCGTGACCCACGCCACGGATTCGACGTGCAACGGGTGCCACGCGAATAACGCGGCCACGAGGGCGCTTCGCCACCGGGTTCCGGTCAGGCGGCGCAGCACCCCAAATAGCAGCAGCACGTTGGCGACATGGAGGATCAGGTTGGTGCGATGAAACGCGCCGGGGTCCAATCCAAACCAGCTGGCATCAAGCATGAGTGACAGCCAGGTGAGCGGGTGCCAGTTGCTGTGCTGGCTGAGGGCAAAGGCCCAGGCCAAGCCTTCCGAGGTGAGTCCGCGCTGGACGTGAAGATTGTCGGTGACGTAGGTCGGGTCGTCGTAAACGAGAAAGCCGGCGTGCTGGATGGGCCAGTAGACCGCCAGCGTTAGCACCATCAACGCCAGCCCGATCCCGGTCTCGGTCTTATACTTAAAGGCGCGGTGGATCACCCCTTTACTGTAGGAAAATACCGGGCCGGCGGAAGGTTAAAATAGAGGCCGTCGTCGGATCGGCCAAGGCCGCACCCCGTTAAGTCGCTTGCCCAAGGCCAAACCGACCGCCATATTTCACCCGATGAGAATTGTTGTCGCCATCACGGGGGCCAGCGGGGTGTGGTATGCCCAACGGTTGCTGGATCACCTGGACCCGCGCGTGCATGAGGTGCACGTGGTCATGAGCAATTATGCGCATCAGGTCGTGGCGGAAGAGCTGCCGGAAGGGTTGCGCCTGGCGGAAGGGGTGACCCGGCATAGTCTGAAAAGCATGAACGCTCCATTTGCCAGCGGCTCCAATCCGCCCGACGCCATGGTGGTCATCCCGTGCACCATGGGGACATTGGGCCGCATTGCGCACGGTTTTAGTGAAGACGTGCTGCTGCGCGCGGCCGACGTCGTGCTGAAGGAGCGGAAGAAGTTGATCCTGGTGCCGCGGGAAACGCCCCTGAGCTTGATCCACGTGAAAAACTTCGAGCTGCTGCTGCTCGCTGGCGCGACCATTCTCCCCGCCAACCCTTCGTTTTATACGCGGCCTAAAACCATTCATGAAGTCATGGATACCGTGGTGGCCCGGGTGCTGGACCATCTGGGCGTGCCGCAAACTCTGATGCCCAAGTGGCAGGAGGAGGCGGAGTGAAATGTTGAATGTTTTCGTTGCTTAAAAAATGGCTCTCGTTCGTGCGCTTCTCGCACACCGTCTTTGCGCTGCCGTTCGCCCTCGCCTCAATGCTGGTCGCGGCCCGGGACCAGCGTGGCTGGCCGGGGTGGCGCGTGTTTCTGCTCGTGCTCACAGCCATGATCTGCGGCCGCACCTGTGCCATGAGTTTCAACCGCATCGTCGATCGCAAATTCGATGCCGCCAATCCGCGCACCGCCCGCCGGCATCTGCCGACCGGCGCCATCTCGCTGGCCAGCGCCTGGACTCTTTGGGGTTTGAGCGCGGCGGGTCTGGGGCTGGCGGCGTTCCTGCTCAACCCGGCCTGCTTCTATCTTTCGCCGGTGGCGCTGTTTTTTGTGTGTTTCTATTCGCTCACGAAACGCTTCACCGACTACACGCACGTCTGGCTCGGCGTCGCGCTCGCGCTCGCCCCCGTCGGCGCGTGGCTCGCGGTGAAGGGCGGGGTCGCGTTCACCACCTGGTGGCCACCGGGACAAAGTTTTCTCTTGCCGTTGCTGATGGCTGCGGCGGTGGTGTTCTGGCTCGTGGGCTTCGACATCATCTACGCGTTGCAGGACTACGCTTTCGACCGCGACCACGGACTGCGTTCGCTCGTCGTGGCGTGGGGGCCGGTCAACGCGCTCAAGGCCGCTTTTCTGGCCCACATGTTCATGTGGGGACTGCTCGCGGCGTTCGGGGTGTTCGCGGGATTCCGACTCGCCTACCTCATCGGCATGGTCATCATTCTGGGGTGCCTGCTGCTGGAGCACTGGCTGGCGTGGCGGCGGAGCATGAACTGGGTGCAGGATGCGTTCTTCCGCCTGAACGCGCTCGTCAGCACCGTGTTTCTGGTGGTGACACTGGCGGAAGTATTGTTCCCGTGGGCCGACCGTTTTCGCGCCCTGAACCATTGACCTATGAATTTGTTCATCCGATCTTCCGAACTGCGCGATCTCCAGGACAAGGTGGCCACCGGAGCACGACTTTCGGAGGCCGACGCGCTGCGGCTTTTTGAATCCAAGGATCTGAACGCGCTCGGGGCCCTCGCCGATCTCGCGCGCCAGAGGAAGGTGGGCAACCGCGCCAGTTACCTCGTCAACCGCTACCTGAACTACTCCAACTATTGCATTCTCTCCTGCCAGTTCTGTTCCTTCGCGCGCAAGCAACGCGACCAGGATGGTTTTGAATTGACCATTCCGCAGATGGTCGAGAAGGCGCGCGAGGCGTTGAAGCTCGGCATCACCGAGTTACATATCGTCGGCGGATTGCACCCTTCGCTGCCCTTCAGTTATTACGTGGAGATGCTCAAGGCGCTCAGTGCGCTGAACGGTAGTGGCACGGGCGTCTCGCCCGTGCGGCCCGAACAGAAACACACGGGCGAGACGCCCGTGCCACTACCAAAGTTGCAGTTGAAATGCTTCACCGCGATTGAAATTTTGCACCTCGCCTGGCTCGCAAAAAAAACGGTCGAGCAGACGTTGATTGAATTGAAGGACGCCGGACTCGTCTCGCTCACCGGCGGCGGCGCGGAAATTTTTCGCAAAGAAGTCCGCTCGGCCATCGCCAAGGGGAAGGAGTCCGCCGAGGAATATCTGGACGTGCATCGCATTTGGCACCGGTTGGGCGGACGCAGCACTTGCACAATGCTGTACGGCCACATTGAATCGCTCGCCGACCGCGTGGATCACCTGCGTCAACTTCGCGCCTTGCAGGACGAAACTCATGGCTTCACGGGCTTCGTGCCGCTGCCGTACCAACCGGAGAACAACGCCATCCCGGTGCGCGTACCGCCGACGGGCTTTGACTCGCTGCGCACGCTGGCCGTGAGCCGGCTCTACCTTGATAACTTCGATCACATCACCGCCTACTGGGTGGGCCTGGGGATGAAGCTGGCCCAGGTGGCGTTGAGCTACGGAGCCGATGATCTGCACGGGACGATCATCGAGGAACACATCTTCCACATGGCCGGCGCATCCTCGCCGCAATCGCAAACGGAGACCGAAATGGTGAAAGCCATCCGCGAAGTGGGCCGCACCCCAGTGCAGCGGAATACGTTTTACGAACCGATCAAAGTCTGGGACGCGGCGCCGAACGCCAAGGAGACGGAACCCCCCACCGGCACCACCAAGGTGCTGGTGGACAATCTGGCGACGGCGTAGCGGTGGGTCGGCCGACCTCCGTATTTGTGGATCCGGCGGCGCCTTGCCGGGTCGCCGCGACGGATCCCACCGCTCCCTTGGCCATGCTAACATTCAGGGTGCCATTTCAAAAAGTGACGACCGCAAAAACACAGGGCACTGCCTCGTGAATATACAAAATTAAGCTCCCAGGAAAGGCGCGGGTTCTCCGGGTAGGTTTCCAACTTCGGCCGGGCGTCTTTGGGGCGCTGGGGAATTGCGTTAAAACTTTTCATCCCCTACCCAAGCGTGGTAAATCAAAGCGCAGATGAATGAACCCGGCGAAATTCCCAAGCTTCGCCTCGCCCCGCGCGAGACGATGGAGGAAATTGAGAAACGCGTCGAGCGCGAGCAGAACGCCGCCGCGCGGCAATTGGAAAACAGTCTGGCGACCGTGCCGCTCGCGCCCCTGAGGGTCGGCTCGGTCCCCTACTTGAACGCCGTGCCCCTGACCCGCGGGCTGGAGGATCAGATCGTTTTTGCGCCCCCCGCGCGGCTCGCGGAAATGCTGCAGCAGGGCGAG
>JAYTXL010000089.1:0-20401 GCA_043742955.1 Verrucomicrobiota bacterium
TGCCCGCTTGAACCCATGAAACCCACCGAACTTTATGACCTTTCCGCACTGGCACTGTCAGTGAAACTGTCAGTAAAAGCTCCCGCCAGTTTAGGAAAAAACCAGCGATTTCACCCGAATTGCCTTAAGATTTACCAGCCATTTACCATAATCCCATTATCTGAAAATCATGCAACAGACCGTGTCCATCCGTGGTTAAAAAAAATCCCTGGTTAAGCGCGATTCCGCCAATCCAACACCTTCAACTGCAAAGTGCGTTTGCCCTTATATTCATTTATCTGCGGCACCGCCGCCAGATCGAAAGTGCCCGTCGGAAGCTCGCCTTGGCCCACGTTCCAGAACACGGCCTCGAGCGTGGTGCGGCCGTCGGTCACGAAGAGTTTCACGTGCTGCTGTTCCTTACCCATGCGCAGGGGCGGACGCTGTTGCCGCACGCCGCAGATTACAAGCTGCACCGTCGGATTCCCCTGCCCCATGGGTTCGAGCTGCTCCAATTCCGTCAGTCGTTCCACGGTCAAATCGGCCAGCGAAACCTCGGCGTCAAGGCGCAGGGGCGGGCGCAATTGCTCCGGCGTCAGCGTGCGTTGCGCCAGCACATTCAGGCGGACGCGGAATTCCTCCATCCGCTCCGGCCGGATCGTCACGCCGGCCGCCATCGCGTGGCCACCGTGGCGCACCAGCAGGTCGTTGCACCCCCGCAACGCCGCAGCCAGATCAAAACCCTCGATGCTGCGGCCGGAACCACGCCATTCGACCCCGTCGCCGCCGACGATGATTGTGGGCCGGTAAAATTCCCGCACCACGCGCGAGGCCACGATGCCAACGACCCCGATGTGCCAGCGTAATTGGCCTTCGACAATCACCCAGTCCGTGTTCGGATTAAAGCGGGCGCGCACCGCGCCGATGACTTCCTCGGACATGTTCCGATCGATCTGCTGACGCTCGCGGTTTCGGGCGTCGAGGCTCTGGGCGATTCGCTCGGCCTCGGCGGGATCAGCGGTGAGCAGGAGTTGCAATGCTTCCGCGGCATTCTCCAAGCGGCCGGCGGCGTTGAGTCGTGGCCCCAGTTGGAAGCCGACTTCGTATGTACCCACCGAACCGGCCACTTGCGCCACTCCTTTTAGCGCCACCAAGCCGGGGCGGCGGGTGGTCTCCAGCGCCTTCAAACCGGCGCTGGCGAGGATTCGGTTTTCACGGGTCAACGGCACGAGATCTGCAATGGTGCCCAGCGCCACCAAGTCGAGGAACGGGCGCAGGTCAAACTCCTGCGCGCCAGCCAGGCCGGTTTCACGTCCGCGTTTCACCAGCGCATGGGCCAGCTTGAACGCCAAGCCGGCGGAACAAAGTTCGCGAAAACTCGGTGCGGCCGGCGGGGCGAGTTGCGGATTGACCAGCGCAACGGCAGCCGGCGGGGGCGAGGAAACCTGATGGTGATCCAGCACGATGACGTCGACCCCCTGGTCCTTGAGCCCGGCGATCGTGTCCACCGCAGTCGAGCCACAATCGACGGCAAGCAACAATTTGACGGGGAATTTCTTCAGGCAATTTTCCACGCCCTCACGGCTCAGGCCGTAGCCTTCGTCCAGCCGATGCGGCAAATAGTATTCCACCATCCAGCCCAGCGCGCGCAACACCTGGGTCAGCAACGCGGTGGAAGTCACGCCGTCCACATCGTAGTCGCCGAAAATCACGAGCCGTTCGGAATGCGCGTGGGCGCGAAAGAGGCGCGCCACGGCGGCGGCCATGTTGGGGATCAGAAAGGGATCCGCCAGTTGTTTGAGTTGGGGCTGAAGAAATCGGCGGATGGTGTCCGGCTCGCTGAATCCGCGCAGCAACAGGCATTGCGCGAGCAGCGGGGAGATGCTGAGTTCCTGCTGGAGGCAGGCCACCAAGGCGGATTGGGTGGGGATTAGCGACCAGCGAAATTTCATGCTAAATTCCGGGGTTGGAGTAGCCGCAAAAAGGCACAAGAAGCACAAAACCAAGGATGTACTTATGCCGGATCCCGAGGAGCGATTTCACCTGCATGATGGGGTGTTGCCGCATTGTAATCGTGTGCTTTTCCACGACTTTTTTGAGCCTCTTGTGCCTCTTTGTGGCTGAGTCAATTGCCGTTTCTTGGTTCATGCGGCCCCGGAGAATAACCGCGCAGCAAATTCCCACGCCTTCAAGAAGACCGCCTGGATGGCTTCGGCCCAAAAGATGAAGTAAGCCACCGTCACCAGCGTCATCAGGTAGCCGAGAAAAATGGCCACCCCATCCTCTTCCATCATGCTGAGGGAGATCAGAATGATGGCGAGCGCGGGAAGCGTATTGGTGAGCGGAATCGGCAGCGGCAGCGCCAAGACCAAGGCCATGAAGATCAGAAGACCCGCATGGGTGGAGCGGACCGCCGCCCAGCGCATCCAGGCGCTGCGCCGCGGACGGATCCATTTTTCGATCCAGCGCAAACTGCGCACGCCTCCACCGAGAATCAGTTGGCGCACGCGGGGCGGGATTTCGCGTTCCCCCAGCCAGCGCGGCAGCAGGGAGGCCTGCCGCGGCAGCAGGCGAAACGACAGCGCGGCAATGATCAGGCCGAAGGGCAGACTGAGCCCGATCGGGACCGGGGTCAGGAAGGGCAACCCAAGCAGCACGATGACCAGGTAAAGCCCACGGCCTTCGGTGCGAACCAGCAGAAAGTTCGGCGTCACGGGAGCCGCCGTCGCGGAGTGCGTCAGAACTTCCACCAGGTTCTCAGATAAGGGTTGATGAATCATGCGGGCAACGGGACGAGGGGCCCCTTCCGGCACCGGCTACGGGGAATGCCCGTTCGATCCGGGCTTGCGCCGAGCATGGGCTATGGAAACCAGGATGGAAACCAGGATGATGCCGCCCACCGCAGCCAACGAAAGCCCATTGGAGATTTTATACCATGGTGCCACCAGCATTTTCGACCCGACAAAAAGCAGCACCACCGACAGCCCATGCTTGAGGTAGCGGAAAAAATCAATGGCACCGGCCAAAACAAAATAGAGCGAGCGCAGTCCAAGAATGGCAAATACGTTCGAGGTGAATATGATGAACGGCTTCTGCGTCACCGCAAATATGGCGGGTATGGAATCCACGGCAAAGAGCAGGTCCGTGGTTTCCACCGTCAGGAGCACCAAGGCCAAAGGGGTGAACACCCGCCGCCCAGCCACGGTGGTCCGAAAATGGTGGCCGTCATAAGTCTTGGAAATCGGAAATATTTTCCGAGCCAGCCCAATGACTGGGTTGCACTCGGGATGAACCTCGTCGTCGCGGGAGAAGACCATCTTGATTCCGGTCACGACCAGGAACCCTCCAAACACATAAAGCATCCAATGAAAATGCGTGATGAGCTCGGTGCCGAGCCAGATCATGGCCCCGCGCATGACCAGCGCGCCCAGAATCCCCCAAAACAGCACGCGGTGCTGATATTGCAAGGGGACGGCAAAGTAAACGAAGATCAGCGCGATGACAAAGACGTTGTCCATGGATAGGGACAACTCGATAGCGTAGCCGGTGAGGAACTCCAGAGTTTCATCCTGGTCCCAGCCGGGAAACAGGGTCGGGGCAAGGGCGAAGGCGAAAAGGAGCGCGAGGAAAAACCACACCGCCGTCCAGCCCAGCGCTTCCTTGAACTTGACCACATGGGCGCGGCGGTGAAAAACACCCAGATCGAGCGCCAGGAAAAACAGCACCGCAGCCACAAAACCAGCCCAATGCCAAGCCGTCAATTCGAGCTGGGCAGGCATTGCGCGACTAAACGGGGACCGCGCGCGCCGGGGGCATCGGCTCATCGCCGGAGCCGGGGTTCAGCACAACCTGCGAACCGCCCACCGTGCCCTTGGGCCGTTCGCCTTTGTGCCACCAGAGAACCAGGGCACTGGCAATGTAGATCGAGCTGTAAGTGCCCGTAATAATGCCAACCAAGAAGGTATAGGCAAAGTCGTTGATGACCCCGCCGCCGAAAAGATAGAGCGACATCGTGGCTAAAAACACAGTGCCGGAAGTGATAATCGTCCGGCTCAAAGTTTGGTTCAGAGCCTGGTTGATCAAATCCTTGAACGAACCGCGCACTCCCATTTTTAAATCCTCGCGGATGCGATCAAAAATGACGATGGTGTCGTTAATGGAGAAGCCGATGATCGTCAACACCGCCGCGACCATCGTGGCGTTAAATTCGCGCCCGGAGAGACAGTACCAACCGATCGTCATCAACACGTCATGGAGCACTGCGATCACAGCACCGACGGCGAACGAGAATTCATAACGGAACGCCACATAAACCAGGATGCCGAAAAGCGACAGCAGCATGGCAACGATGGCGGTTTTTTGGATTTCCGAGCCGACGGTGGGGCCGACTCGATCCTGGCTGAGCATCTTGTATTTGGCCTGCGCAAACTCCTTCGTCAGCGCCTCTTTGACGATGTCGCCGGTGCCGGTGGCGGAAGTCACGCGCAGCGTTTCCTTGTTCCCGGTGATCTCTTTTTGAAACTGGATCAACAGATCGCCTTTCACCGTTTTGCTGAGCGCGGTTCGCAATTGTTCCACTTCAACTTTCTGCTCGAAGCTGAAGGTCGAGGAATCGCCCCCGATGAAATCCGGCCCCAACATGCTCTTGCCGCGATACAAGCCGTAACCGATGCCGATGATGATGATCAGCCAGGAAATGGTAAAGGCGGGGCGGGCGAGCTTCATGAAATCCAGCTTGGTGGCGCGGATCATGTGCAGCATGGGGAGGGTTTTGATCCAGTTGCGCGCCAGCAGAAAATCGAAAATCAGCCGGGTCACGACCAGCGCCGTGAACAAGCTTGCGGCGACGCCGATGGTGAGCGTGACCCCGAAGCCCTTGACCGAACCGGTGCCCATATAAATCAGGATGACCGACGAAATGAGCGTGGTGACGTGCGAATCGAAGATGGTGCTGAACGCGCGGTCGTAACCTGCGGCGATGGCCCCGCGCAGCGACTTGCTCTTGGCCAGTTCCTCGCGAATGCGTTCGTAGATCAAGACGTTCGCATCGACGGCCATGCCGATGGTCAGGACGATGCCGGCGATGCCGGGCAAGGTGAGCGTGGTGCCCACGGAACACATGACGCCGAGCAGAATGATGAGGTTGGTGATCAGGGCGACGTTCGCCACCATGCCGGCCATCAAATAATAAACCAGCATGAACCCCGCGACAGCGAGCGTGCCGATAATGGCGGATTTAACCCCGCTCTCAATCGAATCTTTGCCGAGCGAAGGCTCGACCCGGCGCTCATCCAGGATTCCCACCGGAACCTCCAGCGGGTTTTGCAGGACGTTGGCAAGTTCATAGGCCTCTTTCCAGTCGAAGTCGCCGCTGATGGAACCGCGCGAACTAATCTCGCCGTTGATCACAGGCGCGGAATACAATTCGCCATCCAGCACAATGGCCAGTTGGCGCCCGATATTTTCGCTCGTAAGTTGCGAAAAGATTTTCGCGCCCTCGTCATTCAGCTCAAAGGAAATCTCGGGGGTCCCGGACATGGGATTGGCGGTGGCCATGGCGTGCTTGACATATTTGCCGGTCATGTCGGGTTTCTTGCGCACGAGATACGTGCTGACCTGTTCACTGCGACCTTCGCGCTTCTGGCGGATCGAAAGCACTTCATAACCCGGCTCAATGCTCCCCTGCTCGACTAATTCCCGACTGTCCTTATGCACCATTCGAAATTCCAGGAAAGCCGCCTTCTGAATGCTCATCTTGGCCCGCTGCATATCGTCGTCCGAGAGGCCTGGCAGCTGGATTAAAATACGGTCCTCACCCGCGGGTTGGATCAGCGGCTCTGCCACGCCGAATTTGTCCACGCGTTTGCGCAACACTTCCACCGCCTGCGAGAGCACCTGCTTTTTGTCCGTGCCGGCGGGCATGAGCGCGAGCTTGTTGGTATCCAGACCAACGAGGAACGAGGTGCCGCCCTGCAAATCCAGGCCGAGCTTTATTTTGCCGGCGGAATCATGTTGCAATCGGTTAAGAATGAAGCGCGTGGAATCCTTCTCCCCCTTCACGTCAATGGTCGGAAAATAATTCGTGATCACCGTCGGGCCGATGGCCTCGCGCAGGCTGGTGAACGGAGACCCCTTTGTTTGGTCCTGCAGTTTTTTCGCCCGCTGCACGATCGCGGTCAAATTAGTGTCGGAGTTGGAAGCGCGTTCCTGAAAAACCTCGATGAGGTCGAGTGAAGTCGGCGGCCACGATTCGTTCACGGCCCAGGCTACCACGAAGACCACTAGCATTAATCGCCAAAAATTTCTCGAATTCATGTATTTAGCTCTTCGACTCGCTGCCACCGGATCCGCCCACCCGTTCGGTCACGGAGGTGATGGCGGCTTTGGTCACTTCCAGTTTCGTATCCGCAGACCGGAGGGTCACCGCGTTCTCTTTTACGCTCACCACGACCCCGATGACGCCACCCACGGTGAGAATTTTGTCGCCGGGCTTGAGACTTTTCATCAGTTCCTCATGCTCCTTCGCCTTCTTGGCTTGGGGACGGATGAGCATGAAGTAAAACATGACCCCCATGATGGCAAACATCCCGACCATCTGGATCATTTGCCCGCGGGGATCGGGCACCGTGCCCGCCTGTCCCACCAAGAGCATCTTCAGCGCATTCGAATTCATATTTTCTAAAAAACGAGTTGCTCAATCTACGGATGAAAGGGGGTTTGGCAAGCTTAACATTCCGAAGAAAATACCCATTACTGTTGAGGTCCCCCTGTCCCAGCCAAGGTTCCAGAGGGCTTTCGGAGGCGGCGGAGGAACGAACGATCAACGGCTCCGCAGCTTGGAAAGCAACCGCAGGATTTCCACGTACAGCCAGATCAAGGTCACCATCAGGCCAAAAGCGGCATACCACTCCATATATTTAGGGGCACCCAGAGCTTCGCCCCGCTCGATCAGGTCAAAATCGAGCACCAGATTCAGCGCCGCGATGGTGACGACGAACAGGCTAAAACCAATTCCCACCCAACCGCCTTCGTGAATGTACGGTATGCTCTTACCGAACAAGGCCATGACCCAGCCGACCAGGTAAACCAGAAAAATCGCCCCGGTGGCCGCAGTAATGCCCAGAACAAAGTTCCGCGAAGCCTTGATGAGGCCACTGCGGTAGGCCAGCAAGAGGCAGAATAATGTACCCGCCGTGAGCAGCACGGCATCCAGCACGATCCCTTTGAAACGCACCTCCATAAGTGCGGATACCGCGCCGAGCAACAACCCTTCACAGATCGCATAGACCGGGGCCGTCACCGGGGACCACTCTTTTTTGAAAACCGTGGCCAGGCAAAAAACGAGCCCCCCAATCAAGCCGGCCATCGCCCACTGGGAGGCGTCCGCGATGTCACCCAATTTGATTTTATCCCAAGTGAATGCCCCGCTCGCCACCACCAGCACGAGCAAAATCAAGGCCCGCGTAATGGTGCCGTTGATCGTCATTGGCACTCCCGTGGCGCGCAGCCCCTCGTAGATTTTGTCGTTCAACGTCGGATTGGATGTTCTCATGCGCGGCGTTTTTAGCATCCCGGAGGACCGATGGCAACATCCCTCTCCAGGGCCGTCCGGCGTTGTTCACGAATCTTCTCAGTGGGCACATAGCGGGCCGCAAACTCCCGGCGAAACTCGCCAAATGTGCCGGCCGTCAAATGCGACCGAATATCGGCCATGACCTGCAAATACATGTGGCTATTGTGAACGCTCACCAGTCGGAGACCGAGAATCTCATTCACGTTGAGCAGATGCCGGATGTAGGCGCGGGTAAAATTGCGGCAGGCAAAACAGGTGCACCCCTCTTCGATGGGGCGGAAGTCGGCTTTGTAACTTCCGCCCTTGATGCTGTAGGTGCCCCGAGTGGTGAAGGCGGTTCCATTGCGCGCCACCCGGGTCGGCAAGACGCAGTCGAACATGTCCACGCCCCGGGCCACCAACTCGACCAACTGCGCCGGAGTGCCCAGGCCCATGGCGTAACGCGCCTTGTTCGCCGGCAGGAACGGCTCGGCATACTCCACCGCCTTCATCATTTCGGGTTCCGGTTCGCCCACGCTGACGCCGCCAATGGCATAGCCATCAAAATCGAGCGCGACCAACCCTTTCGCGCATTCCTCGCGCAGCGCCGCGTGATTACCGCCCTGCACGATGCCAAACACCAGCTGGTTCGGGGCCCGCGGTTGCTCGCGGCATTCCGCCGCCCAGCGGAGGGTCCGTTCCACCGCCGCCAGCACCTCGCGGGGCGTCGCGGTGTGCGGCGGGCAATCATCAAACACCATCGCAATGTCGCTGCCCAACGTGCGCTGGATTTCCATCGCCTCCTGGGGGCCGAGAAACAGCAGCGAGCCATCGAGATGCGAACGAAACTCAACCCCGTGCGGTTTGATCTTGCGGATCTTGGCCAGACTGAACACTTGAAAACCTCCACTGTCCGTCAAGATTGGATGCGGCCAGCTGATAAACCGGTGCAGGCCACCCGCCGCGCGAATGATGTCCATGCCCGGCCGGATGTGGAGGTGATAGGTGTTGCCCAGGATGATCTGCGTCCCCATCTCTATCAGTTCGCGCGAGTCGAGCGCCTTCACGCTGCCCTGCGTGCCCACCGGCATGAAGACGGGCGTATCGATCACGCCGCGGCTGGTGGTCAAGCGACCCAGCCGCGCCCGGGAACTCGAATCGGATTTTAGTAATTCAAACACGCCAGTGTTTTACTGACGATCTCCCCAGCTTTGACCGCGAGGAGCTCACCGCCACGCCGCTTGAGTTCAACCTCTCCCTTGGCCAGGGACCGCTCGCCAATGCCAATGCGAATTGGAATGCCAATGAGCTCGGAGTCCTTGAATTTCACGCCCGGCCGCTCGTCGCGGTCATCGAGAATCACTTCCACGCCAGCGGCCATCAACTCCGCGTAAATCTGTTCCGCCAGCACCATCACCGAACTCCCCGGCACCACCCCCAGCGGCGTGATGCAAACCGTGTAGGGCGCGACCGCGAGCGGCCAAATAATGCCCTCCTTGTCATTGCATTGCTCGATGACTGCCTGCAGCGTGCGCGTCACCCCGATGCCGTAGCAGCCCATGAAACACGGGTGGCGGTTGCCATCCTCGGCAAGGAAGTTGGCGTCGAGCTTTTCGCTGTACTTGGTGCCAAGCTTAAAGACGTGTCCGACCTCGATGGCGCGGCGGATTTGCAGCGCCTGGGCGCATTTGGCACACGGCTCCCCGCTGGTGACCGTGCGCAAATCACACCACTGCGTCACCTTGATGTCGCGTTCGAGCGAAACATGGCGCAAATGAAAGCCATCCTCATTCGCGCCGGTGGTCATCTCATTCGCGCCGCGCAACCGTTCGTCGGCCAAAACCAGCCAATCGCCAGGCACACTCACCACGGCACCCAGCGAGCCGGGCAAGGCACCCAAAGCGTTAAAATAGACCAGGTCCGCCGGGTTCTTCACGTCGGCCGGACGCACTTGGACTGCGCCGGTCCGGGCCATCAGCTTGGTTTCATTCAATTGATCATCCCCCCGAATCAAAATGATGACGGGTTTGCTGTCGGCAACAAAAACCAGCGTTTTGATCTGGCGGTTGGCCGGCACGCCATACGGCGCTTTGCTCAACGCCTCGATGGTGACCGCGCCCGGGGTGGCGAATTTTTCAACGGCGGCGCTGATTTCTCTCGGGGCGGTCGCGGGCAAACCACTCGCGGCTTTTTCGATGTTCGCGGCATAACCACAGCCTTCGCAATAGACGACCTCATTCTCGCCCGTCTCGGCCGGCACCATGAACTCGTGCGAGTAATTGCCACCGATGACGCCAGTATCCGCCTCCACCGGAAAGTTTTTCAGGCCGCAGCGATTGAAGATGCGCTGATACGCGTCATACATTTTGCGGTAACTCACCAGCGCCGCATCGTCGCTGACGTCGAAGCTGTAGGCGTCCTTCATGATGAATTCCTTGGCGCGCATCAGCCCGAAGCGCGGACGGATTTCATCGCGAAACTTGGTTTGAATCTGGTAGAAGTTTTTGGGCAGCTGCCGATAACTGCTGATTTCCCCGGCGGCCAGCGTCGTGATGACCTCTTCGTGAGTGGGGCCCAGCAGCCATTCCTTCTTGGAACGGTCGCGCACTTTGAACAGCACCTCGGCGGCGGTCTCATAGCGCCCACTCTGCTTCCAAATCTCGGTCGGCTGCAGCGCGGGCATGAGCACTTCCAACGCCCCCGCCCGATCCATTTCCTCGCGCACAATCTGCTCCACCTTGCGGAGCGCGCGCAAACCGAGCGGCAGAAAAGTGTACAGGCCGCCCGCCAGCTTCCGGATCAGGCCCGCGCGCAACAATAATTTGTGGGACGTGATTTCCGCCTCGGCCGGGGTTTCCTTGAGGGTGGGGATCAGAGTTTGAGACCAACGCATGAGAGGTGTGAGGTAAGAGGTGTGGAGGAAAAAGTGAGCAGTCAAAGCTGGACGGTTTTTCGGGAAGCAGTCAGCCTCGCGGCCAGTTCGTCGGCGGCTGTGAATTGCGAGTAACGGCTTTGCTTAAGCGGCCCCGGGCACTTCGCCCGGCTTCCGCTCAGTTCATTTCACCGTGTTCACCAACGGGGTTAGCCCCTGGATGCGCACCTCCAGCCGATCACCGGATTCGATGGGGCCGACGCCACTCGGAGTGCCGGTGAGAATGATGTCACCCGGCAACAGGGTCATGTTCGTGGATATGAAACTGACGAGCTGATAACAGTTAAAGATCAACTGGCTCGTGTTGGAGTTTTGCCGGAGCTGGCCGTTTTGAAACATCTGGATGGTCAGATCATGCGGGTCAATTTTCGTTTCCACATACGGCCCCAGCGGCGTGAAGGTGTCAAACGATTTGCACCGCGCCCATTGGCTTTCCGAGTTTTGGATGGTGCGGTCGCTGATGTCTTGCGCGGCAGTATAGCCAAAAATATAGCGCGCCGCCGCAGCGGGCGTCACGTTGCGCACCCGACGGCCGATGACAATCACCAACTCCGCCTCAAAATCCGTGCGATGGTTGGCGAAAGGAATTTCGATTTTTGCGCCATCTGGAATCAAAGAGGTCGTGGCCTTGATCCAAAACAACGGCTCTTTGGGTAAGGGCTTGCCAGATTCCCGGGCGTGGTCAGCGTAATTCAGCCCCACCGCGATGATCTTGGAGGGGACGACCGGCGTCAATGTTTTGACGCCCTTTTGGGAAACTGATTTTTTCTCGTAAGAAGGTGAACCGAAGACGTCGCCCTGCAAACGGTACAGCTCGCCGTCCACGACTTTTGCGGAAAAAATCTCGTCACCTTTTTGAAATCGGCCGATAGCTGCCATATGTAACTGACCTTATAGCATCTTGGAAACCCTCATCGCAAGCTGAAAGTCCGAACGGCCCTGGACCGTGTCGGCGGGAGTTCAAAAGGAGAAACAACAGGGGAAGAATTTTCCCAAGATTTCCGGCCAGGTATTTGACGGCGTGACCGCGCTGCGTCCGCGCTCTGGGAAGAGCGTGATAGTGAAGTTCCCCGGCAGCCACCTCCTGCCCTGCCCGTCAGAAGGCGAATTTCCGGACACTCGCAATCACATAATCCACCTGCTCGTTCGACAATTCTGGATACATGGGCAAAGGCAGGATGCTTCGGGATACGGCCTCTGCCTCCGGAAAATCTCCGGGCCGATATCCGAGGTCGGCATAAACCTTCTGCTGGTGAAGCGGCTGGGGATAATAAATAATCGTCGGCACACCGTGCTCGGCGAGGTGCTGTTGCAATGCGTCCCGCTCCGGCGTCAACACCGCATAGACGTGAAACACATGGCTGTTGCCCGGCGCGGTCACGGGCAGTTGGATCGGCAGGCCGGCCAAACCGCGGCTGTAGCGGGCCGCGATATCGGCACGCCGGGCGTTCCACTGGTTCAGGTGCGGCAACTTCACGCGCAGGATCGCAGCTTGCAGTTCGTCGAGCCGCGAATTGTACCCGTGCAAATCGTGGAAATAGCGCCGCTCAATGCCGTGCACGCGCAACATTCTCAATTTCTTCATCAAGCCTTCGTCCTGCGTTACCACCATGCCGCCGTCGCCATCCGCGCCCAGATTCTTCGTCGGATAGAAACTAAAGCAACCCAGTCGTCCCAAGCTGCCAACGGGTCGACCGCAATAGGTCGCGCCTACGGCTTGCGCGCAATCCTCGATCAGTTGAATTCCCCGCGGCGCCGCCAGGGCCGTCAATTCCGCCAGCGGCGCCGCCTGCCCGAAGAGGTGCACCGCGATAATGGCTCGCGTTTTGGATGTGATGACCCGCCCCACCGCTGCGGGATCAAGGTTGAAGGTATGCGGATCGATGTCCGCAAAGACGATCCGGGCACCCATCTGGTGGATCGATTCGGCGGGTGCAATGTACGTGAACGGTGTGGTGATGACCTCGTCGCCCGGCCCAATCTCCAGCGCGCGCAACGCGAGGGTGAGCGCGTCGGAACCGGAGTTCACACCGACGCCATATTGCGTGCCGGTGAAAGTCGCGATTTCCTGTTCAAACGCGGCGACATTTGGGCCGAGGATGTAATGGCCGCCCGCCAGGGTTTGTTCCACCACCGGGAGCAATTCAGATTTTAGCGACGCGTATTGCGCCGCCAGATTGAGGAAAGGAACATTCATGGGTTAAATCGGTGGTTCGCCTGGCGCAGTCTCTGCACGCCCGAATCCAAGCACAACGCCGAGGCCCCGACAAGTGGATGCTGTGACTCCAGCCATGGCCCGACGCCCGGCAGTGACCCTGGCTTCCTTCAGAAACAAATTTGATATGGTGATTATGAAAACGGAAACCGCCGGTGATTGGAATTGGAAATGGCGTGGGCGACTTTCAACTTTAGCTCGTTGATTCAGCGGCGATGAGCGGGCCAAATGGGCTTGCCCCCCTTTCCGCACCTGATCGACCGCAGCAGTGGCACCGCTGAATCATGGATTGAAATCGGCGTAAGTACCTGTCATTATTAGTTGTAATGCACATCTGACCGGCCAAAGGGCTGGCTTTATCTCATACGCCGACATGCTCCACCTTCCTGAATCTGAACTGTTTCTGCTGCGCCCGTTAACCGAGCGGTTTCCGAACGTGGACGCGGCCATGGCGGAAATCGCCCGGCTATCTGCGGTGTTAACCTTGCCCAAGGGCACCATCCACGTCATCAGCGACATCCATGGCGAGGATCAGAAACTGCGGCATGTGATCAACAACGCCTCCGGAACCTTGCGGCCGGTGGTGGAGAGGCTGTTCGCGGCGCAGATGGAACCCAAACCGTTCCAGGAGTTCCTCACGTTGATTTTTTATCCAGCCGAGGTCACCCAGCGGATGGAGCGGGAAGCCCGGAGTGTCGCCGAGTTGCGCGCGTTTGCCCTGCCCACCCTGCGCCAGCTCTTTGAACTCGTCCGCGTGCTGGCGGCGCGCTACAGCCTCAAACGAGCCATGACTGTGTTCCCGGCGGAGTACCGCGAACTCCTGGCGGAAATGCTGCATGAACCCACCACTGAGCGGCAGACCGAATTCCTCACGGCCATCGTGGAGGAGTTGGTCCGGCGTGGACGGGTCTGGCGCTTGATCCATGTCACCGTGCGGTTGGTGCGCAACCTGGCGATTTACGAGTTGATCATCGGCGGGGATTGCTGGGATCGCGGTCCGCGCGGGGATCGCGTGGTGGATTATCTTCGGCAACAACCCAACGTCTCCTTCATCTGGGGCAATCACGATGCGGCGTGGCTCGGGGCATCGCTGGGGCATGGCGCGCTGATTTGCCACGTGCTGCGGGTCTCGCTGCGCTATCGCCGTCTCGGGCAGATTGATGAGGGTTACAGCATCCCATGGACCCCGCTCGAGCATCTGGCGCGCACCGTTTATGCCGCGGATCCAGCGGACCATTTCATGCCCAAGGCAAGTGGCATGCGACCGAACGAGATTGTCGCCCGCATGCAAAAGGCCGCGGCGATCATGCAATTCAAGCTTGAAGGCCAGGCGATCGCCCGCAACCCCGGCTGGGCCATGGATCATCGCCGGCTGTTGCACCGGATTGACCACGGCACCGGCACGATCGAAGTGGACGGCGTGAGTTACCCATTGCGGGATTCGGTTTTTCCAACCATTGATCCAGCCGACCCCTACCGCTTGAGCCCGGAGGAGGAACTTTGTCTCGAACGGTTGCGGCACGCCTTTCTCAACAGCCAGAAGCTGGGTGAACAAATGCGCTACCTCGTCAGCCACGGCGCCATGTATCTGAACCGGGACGACAACCTCATCTTCCACGGCTGTGTGCCGGTGGATGAACGCGGTGAATTCCTGCCGATGCTCGTGGACGGCCAGGCCTGGCGTGGGCGGGCCCTTTTCAACGCCTTGGAAAAACTTCTAGTGCGCGTGCTGGACGCGCCCGGGGAAAAGGACCTCGATGTGCTGTGGTATCTCTGGAGCGGCCCCTGTTCCCCCCTGTTCGGCAAGGATCGCATCACCACCTTTGAACGCGATTTCATCGCCGACAAATCCGCGCATCACGAGACCAAGAACCCCTACTTTGCGCTCATCAACGAAACGTGGTTTTGCGACAAGGTGCTCCAGGAATTTGGCGTCAATCCGGCCCGGGGATTAATTGTCAACGGGCATGTGCCCGTGAAAATCGAAAAAGGGGAATCGCCGCTCAAGCGCAGCGGCAAGGCAATCACCATTGACGGTGCATTTTCCGAGGCCTACGGCGATCACGGTTACACCCTCGTGTTGGAGTCTGACCGCACTTCCCTGGCGTTGCACCATCACTTCGAGTCGGTCGAGGCCGCCGTGCGGGACGGGGTGGACATTGTTCCGAGCGTGACCGACGTGCGCGTCTGGGACAAACGCCGGCGCATGGCCGACACCGAACGCGGCGCCGAATTACGTTGCCAGATCAACCTGCTCGAACGGCTCATCGAAGCCTATCGCAACAACGACCTGCGCCAGACCAGCGCTCCAATTGATGGCTGGCGACCTCTGCAATCCTGAGGGCAGACTTAGCTCGCGGGGTAAACCCAGGGTGCGCGATACGGGCGGCTGAGCAGCTTGCTGGCTTCCGCGTCCCCGATGATTTGTTCCTTCGCGCCATCCCAGTTGAGGCTGCGACCCACGCGCAATGAGATCATCCCCAACAAAGGCAGCACCGAGGAGCGGTGCGCAATTTCAATGTTTGCCACCCCCTTGGTTTTGCCCTCGATGCCGGACAGGAAATCGTCCCACAAAAGTGTCAGGTTGTGGCCGTCCGGTTCCTGAAGCTGGGAATCCTCGTGAATAATTTTATCCTTCGAGTTCGCCGGATAAAACGTCCAGCCATCCCGCCAGCCGATGTGCAGCGTGCCTTTGGTGCCGTAGTAATAGGACCCGATCGCGTGCTTTTCCGCGTTGTTTTCGGCGAAGCGCCGATGCTCCCAAATGCAGGTGAACTTTTCAAACTCATACACGGCCACCTGATGATCCGGGGCGTCGCTGGTCTGCTCCTTTTCGTTCAGCACGGCGGCTCCCCGCACCGGCCGGCCACCGGTGGAGTAGATCCGGCGGGGATACTTTTCCCCGCTCCACCACAGCACCTGATCCAGCCAATGCACACCCCAGTCCCCCAGTTGGCCGTTGCCGTAATCCAAATACTGGCGCCAGCCACCGGGATGAATATTCGTGTTGAAGGGCCGCACCGGCGCCGGGCCGCACCACATGTCCCAGTCCATCCCTGCAGGCGGGGCGCTGTTTAGTTTCGGCGCTTCGCGGCCCCCTCCGCCATGCGCAAAGAGCCGCACCATGCCCACGTCGCCAACCGCGCCGCTCTTGAGGAATTTCATCCCGCTCACATGATGCGGGCCGATGCGCCGATGCAGCCCCACCTGCACGAAGCGGCCGCTGTCGCGCGCGGCGTGGAACATCGCCCGACTTTCGTTCACGGTGTGGCCGGTGGGCTTTTCGACGAACGCATGCGCGCCGGCCCTGACCGCGGCAATGGATTGCAATGCGTGCCAATGATCAGGCGACGCGATGATGACGATCTCCGGCTTCTCTTTTTCCAGCAGTTCGCGATAGTCCTTATACGTCTTCGCCTGATCCCCGCTCAGATCCTTCACCTGTTCGGCGGCGACTTCGAGCGCGTTCGCATCCACGTCGCAGAGCGCGACGACCTTCACGCGGCCGCTTTTCATCGCTTCCTTCAGGATGTTCTTGCCCCACCAGCCAGAACCGATGAGCGCCGTGCGATACTTGCGCCCCGGCTCCGCCCGGAGGAGTGGCACGGCGTTGAAAGCGACGCCGGCGGCCGCGGTGGTTTTAAGAAAATGGCGACGGGTAAGTTTCATAATGGGTTTGGGTTCTGCTATTTTAACCGGACGTCCACGACCACCACATCGCCGCGGCTGTTGCGGCAGTAAATGCGGCCGTTCGCGAGCACCGGGGCCGTCCAGCATTTGCCGCCGAGCACCTGCGCGCGGGCGGTGGGCTTGAATCCGGAGGGCGTCGCTGGCGCGACCATCAACTCCCCTGTGCCGCCCAGCGCGATGAGTTTGCCATCCGCGATGATCGCGCCGCCCGACCCGAAGCCGGGTTGTGCCCACCTCTCCTCGCCGGTCGCAAAGTCAAGGCATTTGAGCGATGCCTTCTCCGTCGTGTCCCCATCGGTGCCGTAGAGCTGGCCTTGGAACAGGACAGCGGAATTCATCTGCGTGCGGAGCTTCTTCGTTTTCCACAATAATTCAGGCTCGCCACCGCCCAGTTTAAAGAGGGCCCCACCCTTGCCGTAGCCGGTCGAAAGGAACAACCGCTCGCCGTCCAGGATGGGATCGCTGGCGTTCACGCCATACTCGGTGACCCAGCGAATGCGCCAGACTGCCTTCCCGTCCGCAAGTCGGACAGCCACGTAGGCCCCACCATTGCTCACGAGCGCGTGTCCCTGGCCATCACGCAGCACCGGCAACGGCGCTGAGTAGCCGGCATTGCCAGCGCCGGATTGCCAGCGGATTTTGCCCGTCGCCGACTCGAGCGCCAGGCCCGCGTCACCAACATTCAACACGAGCAAATTCTCCTGCACCAGCGGGGCACCGGCAAACCCCCAGTCGGGGACGCGCGCACCCGTTTCTTTCTGCACGTTTTTCGACCAGATGATTTTTCCGGACCCTGCCTCAAAACAGAACACATCGCCCCAGCGACTCAGGGTAAATACACGATCGCCTGCGACGGTCGGTGTGCCGGTGGTGCCACCCTCGAAATATTTATCGCCCAACTCCGCAGGATAGGAATGCTTCCATAGTACTTTCCCGGTGCCGGCGTCGAAACACCAGACGGTGTCCTGTCCGTCCGCGTGTCCGAGCGTAAACGCGCGGCCCTGCGCGATCACGAACGAGGAAAAACCCAAACCGACCCTCGCCGTCCAAGCTGTGGGCGGCCCCTCGTTGGGCCAGGTGTCGCGCCAGCCAGATTCAGCCGAGACACCGTTACGTTGCGGCCCACGCCAATGCGGCCAATCCTCGGCCTGCACGAAAGAAACAAGCGAGGCAGGAATAAGGAGGCCGAACGCAAATTTCAGCAGCGCGATTCGGTGGCTAAAGGCCAAAGTTCTCGGGAACATGTGGAGTGCATTTGAATGGTTTTGCCCCCGAGATGCCAGACTTTCTTCTCCCGTGAACTAATCGTCCCAACTCAAGGTGAAAGCGAATCGACGCTCTCGACCCATAATCCGCCCGGTAAGCGCGCCGAGCCAGTTGTATTCGGCAATGAATACGATTCGAGCGCGGAAGCGTATTTCATCTCCCTCTCCTCCCCCAAAGGAGGAGAGGGTTGGGGTGAGGAGGCCGCCTTTTTCAACTTCCCCTCTCCGACGGTCGCCCCACTTGGCACCGGGCCTACAGCGTGTCGACCGGGTCCCCTGACCCGGCGTTTCCGGTTCAAGGGCACTGATCACGGAAACTTTTCGTCCGTAGGCTCCCTCTCCGCCGGAAAAACTTCACGACGAGCGCCTGTCAATTATCGGCGCGACTCCCACGACGGCATGAGGTCGGGCGACTGGGGAATCTTTTTGTCGTGCAGGAGTTGGACGAGTCGGTCACGAATATTGGTATCGGGCAGGGCAAACGCGGCGACATCCGCGCGGGCTTTCAAGAGCAGAATGTGGAGGACATGACCTTCAAACGGCCTTTCGATCATGGACCAACCGGAAATGTCACGGTAGCCCCAATCAGCAAACTGCTTGCCGTTTGTATAGGTGAGGCCGTTGTCCCGAAAGCTGATTTCATTTGAACCGACGGGATACTTGGAAGACCGCCAGTACAGTGACGTGAAGAAAAAAGTAACCACAATGCCGAGCCAGGGGTAGCCATCAGCGGTCGTTTCTTTGGGCATCCCATACACACCTAAACAACGCAGCAGGAACCACGGCGCAAAAATAATGCCGAGACAGCGCACGAAAAACCAAAGCAGTTTGCGGAAGCGGGCCAACAGCGGCCTGGAAGTATAAAGATGCGTCCGGTAGCGGGCCCACTCTTCGGGCTCCTTCCAACGTAGAATGGGCTCAGGGAAAAATGGTCCCCAGATCAACATCATCGGGATCTTTCGCGCAACTCGCTCGGGCATGACGGTTGAGGTCCGGGCACAAACAAAATCTCTCACCTTACGAAAGCTTTCGATGTTAGGGAAGCGGCTGGCTCCGATCTCAAAGTTCCCCTTCGCCGTTGTAATGTACAACGACTCTTGATTGCGGAAGAATATCTGCGACATCCGAATGATGTCACCGTAAGGGATCCGCGTGATCCGTGGTTTCAGAAACCCGTGCGGAAGCAGAATGGCGTCCTCCGCCAATTCCAGCACCCGGGGAAACAACCGGCGGCGAACAAGCAGGAAAACCGCCAAGCATCCAAACATCCCGCTGAAAATGACGAAACAAAAGGAAATTTCTCCGTCAGTGGCATCTCGGTCAGTGGCCACTGCTAGGAAGGCTAGAAAGGCTGAAAATGTGGCCCACAATCCTGCGCCGATGACCACTCCGCTCCTCGGCAGGTTGTACGCATGGCGGCGGGCCGGTTCCATAACACACCGGCATGGCTAGGACCGGCCTGCCGCTTCCGACACCGATTTCAACTGCGCCAATCCCTGATCAAACTGGCTGCCGAGCATTTTTTGCATGTTCATGAGCAGGTGGGCGGCCTTGAAAAGGAAATTGTTCCGACCGGTCATGGTCCAGCCACGACCGTGTGGTTGCCCTCGGACTTGAAGTTGAACTCCGCAGTATTGGTGGCTTTGAAGGGCTTCAAGAATTCCAGTTTGATCCGGATCAAATCGCTCGGACGGCTCTCGGTGATGGTCATGCGACCTTCACCCGCTTTGGAATTGCCGGACCACGAATAGCTAGCGCCGGTTCCGGCGGATGCCCCTTCGTAAATCCGCTGAAGGGCGGGATCCAGCCCCTCCCACGGTGACCAGGCCTTCCACCTTCGGAAATCGTTGACCAGTCCAAACACGACGTCCGGTGGGGTGGCTATGGTGGCGGTTCGGGTGATTCGAAAATCGGCTGGGCGTGCCGCAACCACGATCACAAAAATAATTACCATTCCGGCGAGTGCGAGCAGTAGGTTCAGGATCATGGAATTACTTTCCAGTGCGTTGTGTGACGGCCGCAACTTCGTTATTCAGGGCGGCTTTTGTGACCCCCTCATTACCACCTGAACAAGTTCACGGCAACTGGCAAAACTTCGGGCGCGACTTTTGCATCGCCAGCGGTCATCCTCACCACGCCCATTTCACATTATGCGTTCCACTCCATTCTATCTGTGCTTCTCGGTGGCTTGCGGATCAATGCTCCTGGCTTCCGCCGCGCCCCGCCTGAAGGTCTCCGACAATCATCGCTTCCTCGTCACGGCCGACGGCCAGCCGTTTTTCTATCTCGGCGACACGGCGTGGGAATTGTTTCACCGGCTCAATCGCGAGGACGCGGACAAGTATCTCGCCGATCGCGCGCGCAAAGGGTTCAACGTCATCCAGGCCGTCGCGATCGGCGAATTTGACGGCCACGCCCAACCGAATGCCTACGGACATCTGCCGCTGGTCGAACTCGATCCGGCACGGCCTGCCACCCAGGAGGGACCGCGCAACGATTATTGGGATCACGTCGATTACATCGTGAACCAGGCAGAATCGCTTGGTCTCTATATTGGCTTTCTCCCGACGTGGGGCCGCTATTGGCACGACAAAGTGAAGGACGGGAAGCCGCTCTTCACCGAGGCGAACGCCGCCACCTACGGCGAGTGGCTGGGCGCGCGTTACAAAGACAAGCCCATCATCTGGATTCTCGGCGGCGATCGCGGATTCGAGAACGACGAGCAGAAAGCCATCATCCGCGCGATGGCGCGCGGGTTGCGCAAAGGC
>JAYTXL010000090.1:0-6218 GCA_043742955.1 Verrucomicrobiota bacterium
CCGTCGTCGGCGACCGCCTCGGCGCCGACGTAGCGGCCGGGCGTGAGCACGAAGCCGTGCGTGGCGATCTCCAGGGTGGTGGCGGATTTGCAGAAGCCGGCGAGGTCTTCGTATTTGCCCGCGTCTTTGTCGCCGCGCCAGGCGTGGTAGGTGGTGACGATTTTCTGGAGGTCGGCCTCGGTCAGCTCGCGGTGGACGCGGTCGATGAGGGTTCCAAGTTTGCGGGCGTCGATGAAGAGGGTGTGTTTGCGGCGGTCCCGTTTTTTGCCGTCGTGCTTGTTTTTCGCGAGGAACCAGAGGCACACCGGAATCTGCGTACTGTAGAAGAGCTGGCCGGGCAGCGCCGCCATGCAGTCCACGAGGTCGGCTTCGATGAGTTTTTGCCGGATGTCGGCGTCGCCGGACTGGTTGGAGGACATACTGCTGTTGGCGAAGACGAAGCCGGCCATGCCGCCGGCAGTGCCAGGTCCACCTGGCGCGAGGTGGTGGATGAAGTGCTGCACCCAGGCGAAGTTGGCGTTGCCCTTGGGCGGGACGCCGAACTGCCAGCGCACGTCGTCGTCCTTGCGGAACCAGTCGGAGTCGTTGAAGGGCGGGTTGGCGAGGACGGGGAAAGTGAGAAGTAGGAATGATGAATGAAGAAGTGGGGAGCGGGAATCTTCCTTCTGCATTCTGCCTTCAAACTTCATCCCACTCTCGCTCGTTTGATGATCGTGACAAAGATGGCGGTCAGTTCGTCGCACTCGGCTCGCAGGGGTTGCAGCTTTGACGCTGCCACGATTTCTCCATCGACGAGCAGTTCCAGCCAGTAGGCGGACTCTTCCAGTTCGCGCAGGGAGTCGCCGCATTTCGCGATGAACTCGGCTTTGCTCCGACCGCGATGGGCTTCGCGATAGTTCGCCCCGACGGAGGTTCCCGAGCGCAGGAGTTGTTTGCCCAGCACCTGAGCTTCCGTGGTTTTCGGCAGGCTTCCGAACAAGCGAATGACGCGCAGTGCGAACTGCTTGGTGCGGTCTTTGAGGTCGTTTTCTTCCTTCATAATTCATCCTTCCGACTTCAGCCATGCCGCCAGAGCCGCAGGCGGGGTCGTAGATGCGGCCTTTGTAGGGGGCGAGCATCTCGACGAGGAGGCGCACGACGCAGGACGGAGTGTAGAACTGGCCGCCGTTCTTGCCCTCGGCGCTGGCGAACTGGGTGAGGAAATATTCGAAGACGCGGCCGAGGAGGTCCTTCGACCGGCTGGCGACATCGGCGAGCTGGATGGAGCCGATGAGGTCGATGAGTTCGCCGAGGCGCTGTTTGTCGAGGTCGGCGCGGCCATAGTTCTTGTTCAAAGCCCCCTTCAAACGCGGGTTGTCGCGTTCGAGGGCGACCATGGCGTCGTCCACGTCCTTGCCGATGCTCGGGAGTTTGGCGTTGGCCTGGAGGTGCGCCCAGCGGGCGTCCTTGGGCACCCAGAAGACATTGGCGGCGAGGTATTCGTCTTTGTCCTCGGGATTGGCCCCGTCGAAGTCACCCTCACCGGCGACGAGCTTGGCGTGGTGTTCGTCGAAGGAGTCGGAGATGTATTTGAGGAAGATGAGGCCGAGGACGACGTGCTTGTATTCCGCCGCGTCCATGTTGTTGCGAAGCTTGTCGGCGGAGAGCCAGAGCTTGGCTTCAAAGCCGAGGTGGGCGGAGGAGTCGGAGGTGGATTTAGCGCGGGCAGGCATCTCGTTTCTTCAGGAAGGGATCTCAAGGGCATTCCCACCGCAGCGCGGAGTGCGGAGCTTGGGACGGCCCGTCGGATCGGATTCCATGGGCGCAGCGTAGCAGGCTCCGCCCAGGTTGCTCAACCGTTTACTGACGTTTTCCATAAGGGCCTCTCCGCCGAAGCCCCCGATTGCCGACTCACCGGTGTTTCGGATGCCGCACCTACAAGCCGGGCGGGAGTCTCCCGACGAACTGCACCGCGCTCGTCTGGGAATAGCCGCTCCTGGACCGCCAGCACGACGACGCGCCGAATCCATCAAAAGCCAATCCGGCCGCGATTATTCCGTGGTCGGCGATCGTTAGCTTGTTGGTTTGGTGCGCGCATACGCCTCCAGCGCCACTTCGCGCGCGATGGCGTGGCTGACGATGGCTCGCGGGTACGTTCGATCCAGTTCCACTCCGGCCGCACGGAGGATTTCCGAGGGTGCTTGGTGCGGGTGATGCAGCCATTTGTCCGGCAGCCGCGCGAGTTCAGGGCACCATTTCCGGACATAATCCCCCTGGGGATCAAACTTCTCGCCCTGGCTCATCGGATTGAACACGCGGAAGTAGGGCGCGGCATCCGCCCCGCAGCCGGCGGTCCACTGCCAGCCTAGCGTATTCTGCGCCAGATCCGCATCCACGAGCGTGTCCCAGAACCAGCGCGCGCCCACCTGCCAATCCAGCAGCAAATCCTTTACCAGAAAACTCGCGACGATCATCCGCACGCGATTATGCATCCAGCCCGTGGCCCACAATTCGCGCAGGCCGGCGTCCACAATCGGGTAGCCGGTGCGACCTTGCTCCCACGCGCGTTGCCAGACCGCATCCCGACGCCAGGGAAAGCTTTTGAACTGGCCTCGCAGCGGTTCCGTGGGCGTGTGTGGAAAGTGAAACAACAGGTGATGGGCGAATTCGCGCCAGCCGACTTCGGTCAGGAATTGCGATCCCCGCCATTGCTCGACGGACCAGCCGCGCCTCACCGCCATGGACTTCAGGCCGTGCCAAATCTGGCGCGGGCTAATTTCACCGAAATGCAGGTGCGGCGAAAGCCGCGAAGTGCCGGTGACATCCGGCCGGTTGCGCTGAGCCGAATAATCATTGAAGCCCCGCTCCAGGAAACGGCCCAAATTCGCGGAGGCACCCGCTTCCCCCGGCGGCCACGCGGCGTGCAATCCGCCGGCCCATTTAATCTTTGGCTCCAGCTCGAGCGCGTCGAGCGCCAGCGACTTTGGCCACGCGGCTGACGCGTTAAGATCTCGTGGCGCCCGCAACGGCCGGGCGGGCTCCGGCTGGGTCAGACAGTTTTTCCAAAACGGCGTAAAGACCTGAAACGGTTTGCCGCTCTGATTTTGAATCGTCCACGGCTCATGCAGCAGCGCACCGTTGAAGCTCTCCGCTTCCACGCCGTCCGCGCGCAACGCCTCCTTGATTTTTTGATCGCGGGCGATGAGGGCCGGTTCGTAGCGGCGATTCCAAAATACGGCCCCGGCGCCGGTTTCTTGGATAAGTGTCCGCAAGGTTTCCAAGGAGGGTCCGCGACGAATGATGAGCCGCGCACCGGCAGCGCGCAGACTTTTGTCCAGCGACGCCAATGATTGATGCAACCACCACCGCGATGCCGCGCCTGGCTCCCAGGGTGATTCCTCGGCGGGCGACCAAATAAACACCGGCAAAACCGGCTCTCCGCGGTTCACGGCCGCATGCAAGGCCGGATTGTCCGCCAGACGCAGATCCAATCTGAACCAGTGAATCGAAGGAGCTTTCATGCTTAAGTCAGGAGTTCAGACGCCACAACACGAAGTTGAGTACCGCGGCAAAGCTGACCCACGCCAGGTAAGGCGCGAGCAGCCACGCAGCGACTCGGCTGACGGGACGAAAGGCGGCAATCGTCGCGGCAATGGCCAGCCAGAGCAGCACGATTTCGACTAAAGCCACGCCCGTCCAGTGCAGCCCAAAAAACAGCGGTGTCCACACTGCGTTAAGCGCCAGTTGCACGAGGAACAGCATCAGCGGGCGGCGTTGCGCCGCGAATCCTCCGCGCTTCCACACCAGCCACGCAGCCACGGCCATCATCGTGTAGAGCGCCGTCCACACCGGCCCGAAGATCCAGCCCGGCGGATTCCACGGCGGCTTCCTCAACGTCGCATACCATTCGCCCGGCATGAATACCGCGCCGAGTAAGGCCGAACCAAAGCACGCGACCAGCCAGCCAATCATGGCGCCGGTGACGCGGGGATCGAAATGTGGGTGGGCGATCGCGCTCAAGGGAATCTAGCTAACCCAAGGCGCTTCAGGTCGGCGAGCAATTTCAGCACGGCCAACTCCTTGGCTTTCGCTTCAACTTCAACGGTAAACGTGCGATTCTTCCACGCCTTCGGAAAGTCACGCGGGTCAATGTAATCGTGATGCCGGGCCGGCTTTGGCCCGGGCCAGCCTTCCAAGGGACTGGAAATGTGACATAGCGGTTCGCGATTCCAAGTCGCCCAGGCGCGTTCGGTGGCGTCCTCGATGCTCAATCCGTCGGGCCGGCAGCGATGATGCACGTCATAAACCAGCGGTACGCTCGTGGAACGGGAATGCTTCATGGTCGCACCCGTTCTGAAACCGCAAACCGGTTTTGCAATGCCTCCACGCGGAACTTGAAAATCCGTTCGAGGTCCGGTCGCACGAACCAGCGATGCACCAGAAAATCGAACGGCACAGCGTAGCGCACGACATCGCGGGCGAGCGTGCCGCCGTCCCGCGCCTCGAAGGTATGCTCGTGAATCCATTGCCGGTAAGGGCCGCGGATTTGCTCGTCCACAAACCGGTGCGGCGGCCACCACTCGTTGATGCGCGTGCGCCAGCGCAACGGCAGGCCGTGGACGCGCAGCCGATAATCAATCAACGCGCCGGCTTTCATCTCGATGGGCGGCGGCGTGACGATTTGAAAATGCAGCCACGGGGGCGTGAGGGCGTCGAGGTTCGCGGCATCCGCAAAGAATGGAAACAATTCCGCAGGTGATAGCGGTAGCCAGAGTTCGGATTGGAATTCACGGACATGCATTTGCTTGATTTGATTTATAAATTGAGAATTATAAAACAAACTCTTGACAGAGTCTAGAACTAGATTAAGTCTATCTAATAACGTGACTGACGCAGCCAAACTTCTTCGCCAAAATGGCGTCGTAATTACGGCCCAACGTCTGGCCGTGCTGCGGGCGGTTTCGGATCGGCCCCACGCCACGGCGGACGCCATCGCCGTGGACGTTCGCGCCAAGATCGGTGCCATCTCGCGACAGGCAGTTTACGACGCCCTCGGAATGCTGGCCGGGAAAGGCCTCATCCGGCGCATTCAGCCGGCCGGATCGCCCGCCCGCTACGAGGATCGGGTTGGTGACAACCATCACCACGTGATCTGTCGCACCTGTGGAAAGACGGCTGATGTCGATTGCGCCGCTGGCAAAACGCCCTGTCTGATCGCCGCTGACGCTGCGGGGTTCCTGATCGATGAGGCGGAGGTAATCTATTGGGGCACCTGTCCCAACTGTCGCGCTGCGGCCTGACGATGAGACCAGTTCAAATCAAACGTTCCCTTCAACTCAACCAGAAATCATATGAATGATAATACCACTGCGGGCAAATGCCCCTTCAACCACACCGCCGGCGGCGGCACCGTGAACCACAACTGGTGGCCGAACCAGTTGAAGGTCGAGCTCCTGCACCAGCATTCTTCCAAGTCCGATCCGATGGGCGAGAAATTCAACTACGCAAAAGAGTTCAAGGGCCTCGACCTCGCGGCGTTGAAGAAAGATCTCGCGGCGCTGATGACCGACTCGCAAGACTGGTGGCCGGCGGATTTCGGCCACTATGGTCCCTTGTTCATTCGCATGGCGTGGCACAGCGCCGGCACCTACCGCACCGGTGACGGCCGGGGCGGCGGCGGCCGGGGCCAGCAGCGATTTGCACCGCTCAACAGCTGGCCGGACAACGTCAGCCTCGACAAGGCGCGTCGCCTTCTCTGGCCGATCAAGCAGAAGTATGGGCGGAAAATTTCGTGGGCTGACCTCATGATTCTCGCGGGCAACGTCGCCTTGGAAACGATGGGCTTCAAGACGTTCGGTTTCGCCGGCGGACGTACGGACACCTGGGAGCCGGATCACGACGTTTATTGGGGCACCGAGCAGACCTGGCTGGATGACAAACGCTACTCCGGTGACCGGAATCTCGAAAACCCGCTCGCGGCCGTGCAAATGGGGCTGATCTACGTCAACCCTCAAGGTCCGAACGGGAACCCTGATCCGGTGGCGGCGGCACGCGACATCCGCGAGACCTTCGCCCGCATGGCGATGAACGATGAGGAAACGGTGGCGCTCATCGCTGGTGGCCACAGCTTCGGCAAGACTCACGGCGCCGGTCCGGCGACGCATGTCGGGCCTGAGCCGGAAGCCGCCGGACTTGAAGCGCAGGGCATGGGTTGGAAGAGCAGTTTCGGCACGGGTAAA
>JAYTXL010000091.1:0-13020 GCA_043742955.1 Verrucomicrobiota bacterium
CCGCCGTATTTCAGGATGCTCAACATGCACTGGGTGGTGAGGTAAATGTCCGTCGGAAACTGGTCGGTGTCCCAGCCCAGGCTGAGGTCGCCGGTGTTCGCGTCGATGCTGCCGAGGGCGCCCGCCGCCCCGGCGACTTCCAGCTCGTGCTGCATCGAATGACCGGCCAGCGTGGCGTGATTGGTTTCCAGATTCAGCTTGAGATGATCGATGAGGTCGTACTCGCGGAGGAAGTTAAGACAGGCGGCGGCGTCGGCGTCGTACTGGTGCTTGGTGGGCTCTTTGGGTTTGGGTTCAATGTAGAACTGACCCTTGAAACCGATTTTCTTTTTATACGCCACGGCCATGTGGAGAAATTTGGCGAGGTGTTCCAGCTCGCGCTTCATGTCGGTGTTCCACAGTGTGGAGTAGCCTTCGCGGCCACCCCAGAAAGTGTAGCCTTCGCCGCCGAGTTCATGCGTGACTTCAATCGCTTTTTTAACCTGTGCGGCGGCAAACGCGAATACGTCCGCATTGCAACTCGTGCTCGCACCATGGGCAAAGCGCGGATGAACGAATAATTGCGCGGTGCCCCAGAGCAGCTTGATGCCCGTGCGTTTCTGCTGGGCTTTGAGCAGCCTGGTGATCGTGTCGAGATATTGGTTGGACTGCCGGAGCGTCTGGCCATGGGGTGCAACGTCGCGGTCGTGGAAGGCGTAATAGGGCGCGCCCAGTTTTTCGCAAATCTCAAAGAAAACCGGCACGCGGGCTTTCGCCAGATCCATCCCGCTCAGGCCCGCTTCCCAGGGGCGAATCGCCGTCGGGACCCCGAACATGTCGGCGCCCTGGCCGCACATCGTATGCCAATAAACCACGGAGAAGCGCAGGTGCTCGCGCATGGTCTTGCCTTCGACCAAGGCGTCGGCATCGTAGTGTTTGAAAGCCAGCGGGTTCCTGGAGGTCGGGCCTTCGAATTGAACTTTTGGGACATTGGGAAATGCGGCAGGCATGGTTCGTATATTGTATTGTTAACAGGTTGAGTCGTGTAACCGGGCGCTGGGGATTGCTAAAGGAAACGCGGCCCGAGTGCAAGCTTGAAAGCCGGGTGTGCGCGAAAGCCCGGGGGCGGCCTCCAAGGGCAGCCGGGTTGGTTGCGAGGAGGAGCCGCAGTGCGGGGCGGTTCACCCCTTCCAGGAACCGTCTTCGGAGCGCGGGTCTGTGACCCGCAGCACTTACGCACCGAGTTATCGCCGCCGTTCATGGCGTTTTGCACCGCGTTGCTCAAGACCAGAAGCAGGACGAGGTCGAACGGCGCGAGTTGGCCCACCTGCCGTTTGCCGGTGATTCGCAGCCGCACAATCAGGAAGAAATAGACGATGACCCCGCGCAAGATCAACTCCCACCACTCAACGCCGAGTTTCCACCGGGGGCGCAAAGTAGGCTAATGTTGCGGTTTATCGAGTGAAAACTCGTCGTCCGCACTTGACCGCCGACCCGGTTCACTGGCACGAAAGACCCGCGTGGATTGGACAACGAAAAATCTGGAGGAACTGCTGCCGCAAATCTGGTCGCAGCTGGAGCGCGCTTGTCAGGAGGCGGGAAACCCCTGGCGCACCCCTGCGCTGGGCACGGCTAACGACCTGGAAGCATCCCTGCGCACCATGGTGCTCCGGCAGGTTCATCCGGCTCGCCGCGAACTCGTCTGCCACACGGATGGACGCTCACGGAAAGCCCGGGAGCTTCAAAAGCATCCGCAGATCCAATGGCTGTTTTACGATCCCAGCGAGGGTATCCAGATTCGCGCGGGTGGTACCGCATTGATTCACCAACTAAATCCGGTCGCGCGCACTGGCTGGGAAAAAACCCCCGTGGCGAACCGTCTCAATTATTGCACGGCGCTGGCTCCCGGCACGCGTCTGACCGACCCTGACGTCAGCCTGCCAGAGCATTGGAGAAATTGTCTGCCGACCCGGGATGAAACCGAGGTGGGTTGGCCTAATTTCGCCGTGCTGGTGTCCACCATTGATCAGATCGAATGGTTGCAATTGCGGACCGAGGGGCATCGGCGGGCGGGATTTACCTGGCAGGACAACCGCTTTTCCGGCCATTGGCTCGTCCCGTGATTCGGGTCGGCACCCGCAAAATCCATCTTTTATGTTTTCCGCGTTGGCGTAACTTCCACCCATGATTTTGTCGGAGCCAATTCAAGCCAACTCGCTGTGGCGATGCGGAACCCGCTGGGCGCGCTTCGCCGGCCTGGGGTTGGTGCTGGCGGCGATGGTGGGCACGCGCGCGCGCGCCCAGGAACCGGGGTCCAAACGGTGGGAGTTTGCGGCCGGTTCGCTGGTGCAATCCTCCCCGGCCATCGGGCTTGACGGTACTATTTATGTGGGTTCCGACGGTGGCAAGCTCTACGCCTTGACGCCCACCGGAGTAAAAGAGTGGGAGTTCACGGCGGGCGGTAACATCATTTCCTCCCCGGCCATCGGCCGGGACGGGGCCATCTATTTTGGTTCGGTGGACCGACAGCTCTATGCCGTCAACCCGGATGGCACGGAACGCTGGCGCGTCTCCCCCGGCAGCGGCATCGTTTCCTCGCCAGTGATTGCTCCGGACGGAACCATTTATGTGGGCTCGGCGTTTAATAAATTTCACGCGGTGAATCCGGACGGCTCGAAGAAGTGGGATTTTGAGACCGGGGGAAATTTGATTTCGTCGCCCGCGCTGGGTGCCGATGGCACGGTCTATTTTGGCTCGTGGGACAACCATTTTTATGCGCTCGCGCCGGATGGCTCCAAGAAGTGGTCGTTCGCCACGGCGGAGCGCATCAGTTCCTCGCCCGCCATCGGCGCGGATCACACCCTCTATTTCGGCTCCCTCGATGGCAGCGTCTACGCCTTGAGTCCCGGGGGCACGAAGAAGTGGTCCTTCGCCACCGGGGCGGCGGTTCGCTCGTCACCGGTCATCGGCGCGGAGGGGACGATCTACATCGGCTCGGATGACCGCAAGCTCTATGCGCTCAATCCCGACGGGACCAAGAAATGGGAGTTCACCACCGGCCACTGGGTGCGTTCCTCCGCTGCGGTTAGCGCGGACGGCACGATTTATATTGGCTCGTATGACCAGAAACTTTATGCGCTCGACGCCTTGGGTGCAAAGAAATGGGAGTTTGCCACGGGCGCTTTTATTTCCTCCTGCCCGGCGATTGGGCCGGATGGCGCAATCTACTTCGGCTCCTGGGATCGCATGGTTTACGCCGTGAAAGGCCACGGCGGGCTGGCCGCGAGTCCCTGGCCCATGTTTCGTCGAAACGCGCTGCATGCGGCCGCCGCGGGCGGATCGGCGGGCGAGTTTGCCCCGCCCGTCCAACCGTTGGCTTCGCCGCCAATAAAAAGCAGCCCGGTAAAAATGACGGAACGTCCCCCTGGCTCAAAACCGGACGCCGCCCCGGGGAGCTCGTCCGCCGATCGCACCAAGCCGACCGTCACCATCATTTCTCCGTATGAACTGGCGCGGTTTACCGAGCCGGAAATTACGCTGCGCGGCACGGCCTCGGACGACGTCGGGCTGGCGCGGGTGGAATATCAACTCGGGGCGAGCGCGGCCCAGACGGCCAGCGGGACCACCAACTGGTCGGCGCAACTGGTATTGAAACCCGGGAATAACAAGGTCTGGGTAATGAGTGTGGACGTGGCGGGCAACACCTCTTACGTGGTGAACCGTAATTTTAATTATTATCCCGGCGCGCTGGTGGTGCGCACGGCGGGCAATGGTCGGGTGACGCCGAACCTGGCTGGAAAAAAACCGGAGCTCGGCAAAACCTACACCTTGACCGCCACTCCGGACGAGCATTCAATTTTCACCGGCTGGACGGGCAGCACGAATTCCAACGTGGCGAAACTGGCGGTTCGCTTGGTTACCAATATGGTGTTGCAGGCCAACTTCAGTCCCAAACCGCCCCCCACCGCGCAGGGGAACTACCATGGTTTGGTGTTTCAGACCAACTCACTGGACCGCTCCGGCTCCGGGTTTTTCACATTTGCCCTGGGCGGTGACAGCCTCTTCAAGGGTCGTCTGCTCTGGGGCGGAGTCAGCCATCCATTGGCCGGCCAGTTTGACGCGGAAGGCCGCGCCAGCCAGTTGATCACGCGCTCCGGTCGCGCCCCGTTGCGTTTGGAATTCAACCTGGATTTGATGAGCGGTGCCGACCAGGTATCCGGCACGTTAACTGATGATTCCCAGCGGGCGGAGCTTTTGGGGGACCGACTGGCGCGCCCCGATGAGGCGAAGCAGTCGCGGTGCGCTGGCAAATACACGTTGATCCTATCGGAGCGGAACGAGTCATTGACGGGCGTGAGCGGGGATGGTTACGGGGCGGTCGCTGTGGACGGCACCGGGATGTTGCGCCTCAGCGGCGCGCTGCCGGACGGCACGCCAATCAACCAGGAGTTGCAGCTGTCCCCCGGCGGTATGTGGGCGGTTTATGTGCCGCTTTACGGAGGCAAAGGATCGCTCTCCGGCTGGGTCGCTTTCCATCCGCAGGAGGCGAGCGATCTGGCCGGGCAGTTGCAGTGGAGCAAACCCGGCGCCACGCGTGCTGGGCTTTCCTCGGGTGGTTTCAATCGAACCATGTCGCTGCTGGGGGTGCGCTACGTGCCCGCGCCGGCCGACGCCGGGACCGTGACCGCTTCCCGGGCGGCCGTTGCCTTCAGTGGTGGAACGCTGCCCGAACTGGTCGCCAACGTGGTTACCTTCGACGCCCACCGGAAAATCACCGTGGTTTTTGACGGGGGCAACAAGCTTAAAATCAATCTCGTTCTTGCCACGGGCCTGTTTTCCGGGAGTTTCGTGCATCCCGTGACTCATGCCACCACCGCGTTTGAAGGCGCGTGGTTGCAGCGGTTGAATCTCGGTTCCGGCTTTTTCACCGAGGCCGGCCGCAGCGGTCACGTCTTCTTCGGCGGAGAAACGAATGGGGCCAGTCCGCCCATTCCCCGTTCCCAAAAGCGCTGACGGCGGGGCGCCAAATAACCAGAGCAAATTCGCGTCATATGAAGATTGCCTGAAAACGCAATCCGCAATGAAGTGCTCGTCATCACGGATAGAAACCGCAGTCATGGCGCGAAGCTGAGGAATCGGATGGCGGGTTGATAGTCGATGGGCACCAAGTGCAATGAAACACTTGTCATTATCTTCGGCGTTGAGTTTCGCGGACCATACTGAGGGGACTGCAGTCTAGACGACGGATAACGGCGAGCGCCATGGGTGTGGATGCGAGGCGCGAACGCGGGAAGATGCCCGCAGCGGCCTCTGACCAAGTGAGCAACGAAGCAGATGCGGCCGTGCCGCCGTTGAGATCGGTCGTCTAACCTGTAGTCCCCTCAGTAAGGTCGCCTCGAGGAGCTTGAGTGATTATCCAACCACCTCACCCCAGCGCGGCGAGGAGGCTTTGTAACTCCTCCTGCACCAGGGCCGGGTCGCCGACCGTCTGTGCGATTTCTGATTTCACCAACTCGCGGAAACGGCGGCGCAGGCGATGGATCGCCACTTTCACCGCGCCTTCAGTGGTCCCCAAATCGCGCGCGACTTCAGCCTGAGATTTTTCGGCGGCTTCACCGCTTAGCCAGGGTTTAAGCACCTCAAAGCCGCGTTGATTGCCGGCGGCTTCCTGTTCCCTGGCCAGCGCGGTGAGGGCGCGGGCGAGCACGGTCATCGCCCACTCGCGGTCGAATCCCGCATCCGTGGTGGTGGTGTCCGGGACATCCACGCCCGGCGAAGTGTCAGTGCCAGCACCCAACGGTTCATGCTCGGCGCCCCCGCCCCGCTTGGCGGTGCGCTCACGATCACGCAAATCGCCGACGAAATGTTTCACGGCACCCAAAAGATAGCTACGGAAACGTCCGCGCTGCGGGTTTGCACCCGCCAGGCTTTGGTAACCGAGCACCCGGGCAAAGAACTCGTGCGTTAGCTCGCGGGCCGCATCTTCATGCCGGCCCTCACGTTGAAGAAAATGAAACACTGGCTGGTAATACGCCGCGCACAAATCGCTTAACGCCGTCCGCGCCTCCGGCGATTCCCCGCGCGCAGCGAGCACCTGCGTCCAGCGCGTGGTGCGAAAAGCCCCGGCGGAAGAACCGGATTCAAGCGTGTCGGACATCACAACCGATCAGAATCTGACCCGGGATCCTTTCGATTTCGAGCTGTTTTCGCCGGGGAACGCCTCGGCATACGGCCGGTTGAACCGGCCGATCAACCGGTCGAGCACCTCAAGATTTTCCGTCTGCCCCTTCGATTTCGGCCCGGCGGCGACGCGCGCGCGGGCCGCCCTCAAGGCCGGCAAATCCTTTTTGAGAAACGCCTCGGTGGCGATGACGTAATCATTCCATCCCGCGTGGCTTCTCGCCGGGCCGGCAGTGACAAACGCCGCTTTCAGGTGCACCAGCGCCTGCTGAACACTGGCCGGATCGCCGTCAAACGCATGGCACTGCGCGGCGTGGAAATGGAGGTTGGCGACCTCCTGGACCTCCAGCCCGCCATGTCCGGTGAGGTAATTCTCAATCACCTTCGCAGCCACTACGAACCGGTTCTGGTCCGTCAGCGACCGCCAACCGCGACCGGGCGTCTGGTCAAACTCCTCATAACCCAGCAGCGTCATTTCGCCGACTTTATCCGCCGGATCGTGGCCGGCAATCTCCGGCAGGTAAAGATGCTCCAGCTCCAGTTTTTCCGAAGCCAGGCTGACGCGGACGTGGAAGCGATTGGGGTGCGCCTCGTGATGCACATGCCAGTCGCCGGCCTCGGGAAGGCTTTTCACGAACGACACCGACAGCGTGACCCCGGGACAATTCGCGAGTGCGTCCAGGAACATATTAAGCGCCTTCGTCTCGCCGGCGTAGCGCAGCGTGGTGAAGGAGTTGAGAAAATTGCCGCCCAGAAACCTGCAGTCCGTGCGGTGCAAGGCCGCCGTGATCCGTTTCCGCGCGGCCTCGGGAAGATCCTCGGACAAGGCCACGCCAGGTTCCTTCAATTCGCCGTACAGGGCGAACGCCCGATGACCGCCGCCCAACAGCAGCACAGCCGTGATGATGGGGATGATTTTTTTCATAATTGTGAAGTGTTTCCCGTTAGACGGAAGTTTCCACAAAATGCTCACACTTCAAAGTTTTCCCGGCTCTTCCGACAACTGAAACTATGGCGGGCCGCGCAGTTCGAATTGACCCACATAAATCTTCCCGGCGGTGTTGGTGACGGAAAATGCCGTCCGCAGCTGACCGTTGGTGACGAGCAGCGGGCCTTGCGCAAAGAGCGCCCGCGTCTGCTTGGCCGCTGCTTCCTGATCAAAACCACTGTCGGTCCAAATCCACGAGCAACTGGTTCCGTCGGAGGATTGGGTGGTCGTCCGGCTCAGGGCTGATTGCGCGGCATCAACCTCCGTTCCGGCGCTGTGGATGTGCAGCGAATAGCCAGCTGGAACTTTGCTCGTCAAGAGCAAAAAGGGACCCGGCTGATTCCACAAGGTGACTTCGGCCACGGCTGGCTTCGACGGGGCGGCTGTCAACCGGTCGAATTGTAGCTCGCCGGACACACGCGCGCCCGTTTCGTTCGTGAGGGTGAACAGAGTGACGGGTTGTCCAGGCGGGCAGGCCAGCATTTTGCCCTGCCAACGTGCGCGGAGCTGAGTCACGACTTCGTCCGTGCGATTGGAGCCGAATGCTGGCGGCAACTGCCAACTCCAGCTGCAAATGCCGCTTTCCTTTACACCGTGCCTGAACACACTTTCGACGAACTGCGCTTTTTCTCGGCGACCGTCGGTGTGGACTAACCACGATTGGACTGTCTCGCCGGGAGCAAGCAGGGAATGCGCGTACACCGTCGCCCAACCAACCTGGTTGGTAAACTGTGTAAAAGAGAACTGCTTGAGTGAGAGGTTTGGCGCCGCGTTTTTTGCGGCGGGGGTGTCGGGCAGTCGGAGCAGAAACACATTCTGCGATGTCTGTCCCTCGACGGGGGCAGGTAGCGTGGCGCGCAGGACGCCACCCGCGGGGGCAGCGCCGCGGAACTGGCCGAGCAGCTTCGCGCCCGCAGGCGGGGGCGGATGCGGCGCACCCGGCTCGCGCTTCACGCTCGCCAGCAGGTGGTACTTCCAGCCGGCGCGATGCTCCACCGTCGCGAACTCCAAAAGCGCCCCTTCCTCCAGCTCTCGCCAAGTCTGCCAGCGCTTCTCCATATCTTTGGCGACGGCGCGCACCTCGCTCTCGGTAAATTCCTCCGGCAGGACCCATTGCAACACGCGCCCGCCATTCAAACCCACCCAGGACTTCTGCTGCCAGGTGCGGTAGCCTTCCCCCGGCAGTTTGTGACCCGCAACCGACGGCGTCACGTCCTGCCAGACCTCCAAGGCAAGGCCATAGTTCGTGTCGCGCTCGAAGTGCAGGAGGATGTCGCGCGTGCCGGGCGGGTTCTCGACGCGAACGACTTTGAACCCGAGGTGCGTGGGGATGGCGGCGGCGGTATTGGTGCTGGGTAATGGCTTCGCCAACAGCGCGGGCGTGGCGGGAACCGTTTCGACGAGGGGTTGCCTGGGCGTGGCGCTCCAGACGGTGGGTAGGCCTGGCCGGAAGAAGAATTGCGCCACCAACCCCCCGAGCAGCACCACGGGCACAAGCAGCAGCCAAAGTCCGGGATGCTTGAGGAGTTTGGGTTTGTCGGGGCTGGCTTTGCCCCGGCCGCCGAAGAACCGGCCGAGGAGCCACGGCGCGAGGAAGCCGAAGGAAATGGCGGCGCAGACAAACAGGAACGCCAAATGTGTAAAGGAGTTGGAAACGTCGTGTCTATCCTTCTGTACCAACACCGTGACCAGCACAATACCGATGAGCACGGGGACAAGCGCCAGCGCATAGAGTGGCGAGAACGACCCGCGCGGCACTCCAAGCTGTTCCGCTGGCGTCGTGGCCGGCGCACGACCCGTAGCCGCGATGACCGCCGCGTGGATCGCGGCGAACCACTCGGCGACGCGCGCGTTCCAAGTGCCAGGGAGGCCGAACCAGCCCTCCATCGGTGACAGAAGGACCTGTTTCTTTTGACCACTCTCCTCGTAGGTCACGCTCAGAAAATCAATGCCCGCCGGGTTCATCGAGCGCGGGTAGGTGCCAATGCTCAGATCGTGGACGGCGGCCAGCGGGATGACCGTATTAATCCCCGCGCATGAGTGCGTCAATTGATGGTCGTCCAGGATGATCTGCCCGCGGGTGCGGTACAGGAAGAACTGGCCTTGGTAGGTTCCGATTTCCGCCGGCGTGGTCAGCGTGCTGGTGCAGACTTTCAGGAAGCGCGGAGGGACGGGGGAAGTTTGAGCTGGCTCACGTCGGCTGCCACCGGGAGTTGCAACGACCGCTTCCACTTGCGTACGGAAATCCGTCGCCGTAGCGAAACGTAGTTCGGGATTTGCCTCCAGCGCGCGCAGCACGATCTCATCGAGACGCACATCAATTTGCACCTTGCGCGAGGGCGGCTGGAGCTTGTCCGCCGGAAGTTCGCCGGTGAGCAATTCGTAGAGCACGACCCCCAGCGAATAAATGTCCGCGCGATGGTCGGTGCGCTGATACCCTTTCTGCTCGGGGGCCATGTATTGCGGCGTGCCCGCGGCGAAGCCTTGCGTCAAATCGCTCGGGAGCGCCGGTCTCCGACCCGGCGCGTTGGCATCGTCGAGCACTCCTTCTTCCGCACCGGCCGGGCCGGAGGCCGGCGCTCCTAGCATTTTCGCGATGCCGAAGTCGGCGATCTTCACGCGGCCATCCTTGTCGAGCAGGAGATTCTCGGGCTTGATATCACGATGGACGATGCCGCGGTCGTGCGCAAACTGAAGCGCCTCGCAGACCGGCGGCACGATGGCGAGTGCCTGTTCCGGCGTGAACCGGCCCGCCTTCATCGCCTGGCGCAGGTTGACGCCATCCACAAACTCCATCAGCAGGAAATAGAATCCGCCCGCCTGCCCGAAGTCATGCACGGTAACGAGGTTGGGATGGTTCAAACCCGCAAGGGCGCGCGCCTCGCGGGCAAAGCGTTCGGCGAACTCGGGATCATGTTCACGCCCGGGGGCGAGGAGTTTCAGGGCCACCAATCGGCCGAGCGATTTCTGCCGCGCCTTGTAAACGACGCCCATGCCGCCACGGCCGATGAGTTCGAGAATTTCAAGCTGCGGAAACGCCGCGCGCACGGCGTCGAAATTGGGCGGGGGTGGGATGATTTTGGTCCCGTGCGGACCAATTCCCGGATCCGTTGGTGAAGCCACGCCGGCGAAGAGACATCGGGGGCACAGGCCCTGCAACGCCGCCACAGGAATGGCTGCGCCGCATTGCAAACAAAGCTTGGATTCGGTGCTCATGCCTCTTCCTGAGGGAAGCGTCGCCTGAGGTTACAGAGTTTTTGCCGGAATTACAAAATTCCGAAATCAGGCTTTGGGGGAGCACACCCGCCTCGGGTGTTGCCGGGTGCGCCCTCGCGCCCGACCTTTGACCGGCGTTGGGCGGGCGGAAATCCCGCCCGTTTCATGGCCGCCGGAGTTTTCCGCGAGGGGGCAGAAAAAAGCGCCCGAGGCGGGCGCGCTCGTGCGCCTGAAATGGCGACTGGATCGAACGGTGGAAGTCCGTTCCTGTGCGGTGGAGATATTGCGCGGGCCGGACCACATGGCGAGACGTAGGGCGTTTGGTTTCATTGCTCGCCGGACGGTAGCAAGGCAGCGAATAATATACAATAATAGGGCTTGCGGTGGGGACCTGGGGCTTATAGAGTGCTGTTGCACTTGATCGCGGGGTGGAGCAGCCCGGTAGCTCGTCAGGCTCATAACCTGAAGGCCGCAGGTTCAAATCCTGCCCCCGCAACCAATTTGAGGGCTTGGAACACACGTTCCAAGCCCTTTTTTATTGGGTTTTGTGCATGTTCGAGCTTTTGGACCCCTTTCCGTGCAACAAGGCGAACCGTGTGCATTCTGGCGAACAAAAGACCACACAACGGACTACACATTTTGTTAATCTTTCGATGAATTCCCCCTCCCCGATGCAATCGAGCCAAAGACTACACAAAGACCACACATCTTGAATGGCCTGAAAATGGCCGACGGGCACAATGAAACCAATCGCGCTCCGCAATCATGTTCTCCGATGCGAGCTGACAGTCTCTAATCCGCCGTGAGGGAGAAGGCATTGGCCAGGAATCGGGGGGTGTCGCCGGAGACGACGGCGCGGGAGGTGGTGAGGGCGCCGGAGATCAGCAGGTTGCCGCCGCTGGACGCATCGAAGATGCCGAAATGCGTCACGGTGCCCCACGAGCCCGAGGCTTGCGGAAAGGCAATCATCGTGGCGTTGAGCTTGGTGCCCACACCACCCGGACTGCTGGCCGCGGCGAAGTTCGTGTTGTTGTTGGCCACGGCCACGCGGGCGTAGCCGCCGCCGCTGGCTTCGGTGCCGCCACCCGATTCGGCAGGGGCGGCGGTGAACAGCGCGAAATACACGTTGGCCGGCCGGGTGTAATCCGGGCCGCCCAGGAGATGATCGAGGAGACCGAGTTCGAGATAGTTGGTAGCGCTCATAAGGTTGGGGTCAGTATATGGTGATGGAGATCGAGTTGGAGTTGTAGAAGATGCTGTTGTAGTAGGTCGAGGCCATCAGCATGGTGGTCCCCTGCGACGTGCCCTGCACGGTGACGGGATTGTTCGCGTTCACGAAGTAAAGGCGGCCATTGGAACCCCACGTCACCCCCGGCAGCGCGGTCGAGCCGTCGGGGAAATGCAGCGTGGCGGTGTATTGCACGCTCTGGCCGAGGCCAAAGCTTGTTGGCCCGGTCAACACGAACGTCGTCTGCACCGGGATGTTTAAGTCCGCAGTCGTGCCCAACGCCAGGCTCGCGGCGCCCGCCAGGTCCTGCGGCCAATCCATGGAACCGTTCGCCTGAAAACTCAATTGCGCGCTGCCAGTCAACGCCACATCCATCTGCAAGCCGGCCGCCGCGACGAACACCATTTGCGTCGAGCCCGACCACCAATCCAGGTCTGTCTCGGCGTTGAAAGTCAACGACGCCCGCCCCAGCAGCGAATCCGCAAGGCGGCGCGTCTGGAACGTCCAAAAGCTGGCGGTGGGATCCAGCACCGCCGCGATGATCCGGCGACGCAGGAACCCATCGAGTTCCTCCAGGTAATCACCCGCCGCCGGTTGCAGGAGGCCGTCCAGTTCCCGCGACCGGACCAGCACCTTTTCATCACCCACCACCACAATCGCCCCGGCAATGTCCTTGTCGCGCAAATTCGTGACCATGCCGCGCACGGCGACAGTGAAGGTGCCCGGCGGCGCCACGCCCACGAGCTCGACCGGTCCGCCCTTGCTCAGGGCAAGGTTCCACACCAGTTCCGCGCCGAGATCGAACCCGAGGTCCAGCCCCTTGCGCACCAGAGTCTGTTGGCGAAGGGTGCTCATGCCCGTGCCAGTTTCGCGACACCGCTGCGGCCCGCGCAGTACGTCCCCAACCGGCCCAGCATCGTCTGGACGCGCAGGGTGACCGCCGGACGCCGATCCGTCTTGTCAAACTCCATGACGAACTCGCCCACGATCTGCCAGGTCTTGAGTCCCTCGCCATCGGGATCCCCGGTGCGATCCGCCTTCAACAACTCGCGCGCCAGTTCGCTCGTCGCGTCCACCAACGGCCGGGGAATCAGTGTTTCCACGAATGCTTCGGAGCCATCCGGGTCGGGGCAATTCAGTCGCGGCCATTGCAACGCCTGAGTGCTGCGCCGCCGCAGGCCGTTAAATCGAAAACATTCGTCAATCAGGTGCGTGGCCATGACAAGGGCTTTGGCTTTGTTCTCCGACGTCGCCGCCGTCCACGCAGCAGCGTAGAGATGGCCGTCATGGTAGGCGTCGCCAGCGGCCACAGCAGCGTAACTATTGGCATCAGGCTTTCCGGTTCCATCTTCATTGATGAGGACAAGGGCCATGATCAGCGGAGCGCGTGGACCCGCGCGACAACCCGGCGACGCCGAATGACGGATTT
>JAYTXL010000092.1:0-2705 GCA_043742955.1 Verrucomicrobiota bacterium
CTGCTGGCTCCATCCGCGATCCTGCCGCAGCCGGCAAAAGTTCATCCGCATGGCGCGGGTGAAGGGGGTCTTCATGCGCGCCATGCTGCCACAACCGCCCCCCGCCTCCTACGGCACCCCTGCCGTATTCTTCATCCCCCCTGCAGCGCTGGTCCGGCTGGGAAAATGGCCCGTGTGCCTCATGTCTGGGAACCTCAATCCGTTTCTGATTTCCGTTCGTGACGTGCTTCAGCCCGCTGCTGCTTGTCGAAGATCGGCGGAGCGATTACCGAAAATAGCCCAGAGCTTCAGCTCTGGGTCAACGGTGGAGGATGATGGAAAGTCCCGCCGGGGACGAAAGGAAAGGTTCTGCCGTCCCTGCGGGACTGGGTTGGTTTGTTGGGCGCGGGAACCCTTCTGGCCGTTTGTGGCGATTACGATTTGCGTTTGCGCCACGGGGCTGTCCGCAGCCAAGCCAAGAGTTTGTCCTGAGCGTGTCCTTGTTGGATGTTATCCATCCCGCGCACCGCGAGATAAAGGCTCGCCGCAATGGCGGTGACTTGAAACGACTCAGGAATGTTCCACCCCGCGGCGTCTTTGGTGGGCATCAGTTTCCACGCGCCATAGAGGGATACCATGATTTCACTAAATCCCCAAGCGGCACGCGCGTGGCAGCGGAAAGCGAAAAGCAGGCCGGCCGCGACCAGCGTGACCGCGGTGCCGACGGGTTTTGCCGCGTGGGCCGGGAGTGCGGAGATCCAATTCAACGCTTGTCGCACCAGAAAAATGACGGCCTCGCCTGCTCCATACAGGACGATGCCAAGGAACAAGCCCACAAAGACGCCAAAGACCTGCCCATCTAGGGTGCGCGCAGCATTCCTGTTGCGCGCATACTCCTTGGAAGACCCCGAAAACAACCAAACCGTGCAGATAGCCCCGAGACCCAACGGCACGGCATACACCATGGCCTTCTGTCCAAATCCAACCGCATGGTCAAGGCCATGCCCCATTTCGGTGACACCGAATAAGAACGCCGCGAAAACCAGAAAAATTGCGACTTTGGCCATCGGCGTGAGCGGCGTGGGCGTCGGTGGGACACGCGCGGGTTCGTTGGATTCACTCATAACATCTCCGTCTGCTCCTGCCCCTTCGCCTTTGCCTTCGGCGCGCGCTTGAAGGTCTCATCCACCGCCACGTTCCCGCTCGGGCGCTCGATGGCGACTCCGGCGAGGAGTTGCTCGATCGTGCGGAGCTGGAGGCGCGGGAACTTCTGGCCGTTGAAGGCGCTCGTGTAGAAGCCGCAAGTCGCCGCCCATTCGTGCATCTTCGCCGTGGGCTCCTCGATGGAGAGCAGCACGCCGATGGCGGCGTCCTGCGTCTTCACCACGCTGTCGAGCGCGCGCACGTCGTCGAGCTTCAGGCTGCCGCCCTTCACGGAGAAGATGATCACCTGCGGCTTGGCCTTTGTGTCCGGGTGGTCGCGGAAGAAGACCTTGCCGTCCACCCCGCCATCCGCGCCTTTCTTCTGCTCCACGGGCCGCGCGCCGACGAGGCCGAGCGCCCACCATTGGAACTGGTATTTGTCCTTCTGCGAAGCGAGTTCGCGGGCACCGGAGAGGTCTTCGGGTTCGCCAATGACTTTCATCGCGATGTCTTTGCCGTATCTCTCAGTGAGCCGGTTCTTGATGAGCGTGATGGCGAGATGGGTGATGTCTATGCCGATCCATTCGCGTCCGAGTTCCTGCGCGGCATCAATGGTGGTGCCACAGCCGCAGAAGGGATCGAGGACGACATCGCCGGGATTGCTGCTCGCGGCGATGATGCGTTCGAGCAAAGGCAAAGGCTTTTGCGTCGGGTAGCCCATGCGCTCGGCGGCGAGGTTGTGCAGAGGCTTAATGTCGAGAAACAAGTCTTGGAGCGGCACACCCGGAAGATCCTCGGGATACTGTTTCAGTCGGGGCATTCCATCGACCTTCTTCGGCCAATGAATCCGCCCAGCGGCATCCAATGCATCGAGACGATCTTGGACTGAGCCGCCTTTGATGCCGAGTTTTGCGCTAACCTCGCCGGGCACGGCCCAGTGCCGCCCTTTCGTGTTCACATCAATTTTCTTCCACGGTTTCCCGCTGTCTCCTTGGCGCGTGCCCGCACCGGTCAGGTCTGTCCGCTTCCATCGAGCGCCATGTTCATCCTCTTGGTCGAAGAACGTCTCAATGTATTCGTCCGAGTAAGGTTCGTAGAGCTTGTTCCAGCAATAGTCGTCCGTCTTTGTGTAGAACAGAATCGTGTCATGAACCGGGCCGAAACGGTTCGCGCCGCTATGAGCGCTCGTCCTTTTCCAAATGATCTCACTGCGGAACATTTCCGCGCCGAAGATCGCATCAAGCAGGAGCTTCAAATAATGCGAGGCGGTGGGGTCGCAGTGGAGGTAGAGGGAGCCGGTGGGCTTGAGGGCGCGGCGGAGTTCGACGAGGCGCGGGGCCATCATGGCGAGGTAGGCCATCATGTCGTTTGGCCCGAGGAATTCCATGAAGGCGCGCATGACGCTGCCGAGCTTGTCGCTGCGCAGGGAGAGATCCTCGTAGGCGCGCTGGCTTTCGCTGTTCCACTCCCACGTGTCCTCAAAGGCTTGGATCTGCGCGGCGGCGGCGGTGCCGTCCTTTTCCTGGAAGAAGGCGTTGTAGTTCTGCGCGCTGTTGAAGGGCGGGTCGAGATAGACGAGGTCC
>JAYTXL010000093.1:0-36242 GCA_043742955.1 Verrucomicrobiota bacterium
TCACTGCGTTCATGGTGTAGGTGCCGCCCTGTGGGCAGAGGGGCAGCGCGCGGATATACAGGGTGGCACCGTAGATGTCGCTGTCCGCCGGAACATCCGTGGGGAGCTTTTTGTTTTGCAGCGCCCATTGGTTCTTGGCACTGTCAATCTGCATGAGGTTAGAAAGGCAGGAAACCTTCGATTTTCCCGCGCGCCCGTTAATGATAGTGGGGAGGGTAAAAATGATGACGAGCAAAAAAATGAGCGCAAGGACGATCCAGAATGGCCAACCGAAAGCGGGTTTGTCTGAAGATTTATCTTTCATTGGTTCACAACGAGTAGCCTCAGATGGTGGGGTAGGTTTGGAGGGTGTATAACTCCTTTATCGAAGGCTGTCCACGCGAATCTGCACCGCTGGATCAGCCCCAAAGCGCGCGCAGGTGAAAGTCCCCGGCCAATGGCACCAACCGCAGGATCGTGACCTGATTTCCAAATATGAACCAATCTATGGGTGCCCCCCTCACCCCCACTTTAGATGCTACCATTATTTATTAACGCCGCCATTGGGGTCACCGTTGGTGCCACCGTTGGTAAGCCCTCCGGAAATCCTCCGTATGCTCGGCATTGGAGCAAGTCGGCAACTCACCAATGCGCCCAATAGTATATGTGCCTCCATCGAGGCATGGCCCAAGACCAACTCCTTCTCTGAAATACGGAATGTAATACGGACAGAGGTCATCCCATGTAGGTGTGTCATTGGTCGTCTTGTGCTGCTCCTGAGCCCAAAACGTCTTCGACAATTGGATCAGAGCCAGTTGATTCTCGCACGGGTGCTTCCCTTTGGTGAGGCGCGCCCGCACGAGATGGGGGATTGTTATCGCGACGCAGAACAGGGCCAAAGCCGCCGATATCGCGCCGATGATTCTATCGGCGCGTGTCGCGCAATGGGAAAGTAAGTAGCCTGACCATAATACCGGCATTAAACATACGCCTACCGCAATGAACTCGCGAGGCCAATTCCGCCCCGCCGGGGCGATTGCGATATGCGGCACAGCGAAGAACTCTGCACCGCACACCGCACCGAATAAGACGGCCGTAATTGTTAACGAGTGCTTAGGCTGTTTCATTGTGCTGCGAACTTGGGGTCAGAATAAAACTCCAGGAATCCACACTTCTGGCAGCGGAAAGCTCCGATTGCTAAACCTTCAGTAAGCGGCTCTTTCGTCCTCGTCCAAAATGACTTCTTTGGTTGGCCTGCGTGCCAACCCCCGACGCGGTTGGCCGCGTGAGCATAATAATCCGGCACAAATCCAAGAAGCATCTCACCTCCGCACTTTGGGCATTGAATGTTTTTGTCAGTCATAGTTGATGTTCAAAATTCAGCGGCCTAACGGAGCTGAGCCACGCCGGGCCAAGACGCACTGCCCGCGAAGCGGAACTGACAGCATGTCGCGGCGTTGGCTGGAGCGCTTAGGCATCCTGTCTCCTCTTTTGAAGCACATAAGCAATGATCTTGGCCAAGCAAATAAAAAAGAGAGGGACGAGCAAGGCAACAAATTGGAAGAGGAGGACGAAAACCAATGCAACCCCCTGCATGTTACCACCGTCGAACGCGTAATATCCCACACCCGAAACTCCTAAGCCAATGACCACAATGCTGCTAATGCAGAAAAGCCAGTTGGCATGCTTCGAGAAGTTGGCTGCAATAGCTATGGCCGATAATATCATGCACGGCAGACACGCTGCCCCTAGCAGCAAGATAAATGTGCCAAAGGTCTGATGCCTATCTCCTAATACGAGCTGAAAAATGTCATGCATGCCTCCAAATACGTGAAGGAAAATGTACATTAGGACGCAAGCAACGGCAGACGCCGCAACCACCACGATTGAGAACGGTTTGTTTTTCATGGCGCGCTTGGACGCCTAGACCCTATGGCTTGAGGTTGGTTGGTTTAGTGTGGGTGACGGGCCGTTGGGACGTGGTTAGGCGTTCTTTGCCAGTAAATCTCGGCTCTCCCACCCGTAAATTTTTGGCTGCCCGATTCTCCGTTTACCTTGGCGTCTACCAGAAGAATGCGAACCCAACGCCGATAGCCCCGCACGCGGATAACGCGATCGTCGGGATAATAAAGCTCCGCATGAGACCACGCCGACAAATCCGACTTGTGTGCGCCATGCCAATCCTCTCGGGGATAGAGCAGCCACCCACGGCGGTTGCCGCGCGAAACATCAACGGACCAATCCGACGCGGCTCCAAAAACTTCCAACCTAAAACCTGGCTCAGGATGGACCACGAAACTCTCGTTGGTCGCGGTCAAGCTGAAGGTAAGAACGGGCTTCGGCTTCGGACGGGCTGCCGATGCGTCCAAGGCCAACACAACAAAGAGGGCAATGAAATAATGCACGCGCATAAACGCCTAACTCCTGATCATACAAAACGATTTTGTTATATCGCCAACTTGCCAAGCGGGGTGAAATCTCATTGCCAGACTGTACCACACCGTTCTTCGGCTCGCAATGAACTTGTCGCCCTTCTCGCCATTCACGACACACGCAACCAGGTAAAGTTCTTCGTCCCCTGCAATTGAAACATCCTTTTGACGCTCGTTCCCCTCTCAAAGACAATTTCAGTTCGCCTTGCTCAGGAGCAATGTCAGTTCACGCTTCGTTCCTCAGCGCTCAAAGCATTGAATGCGCGCAACCAGACACACGCTTTCCAACGCTCAATGCGGTGCTCCCGCGCGCGTTACGCCGACGCTCATGCCCGGCGGGGCGCCAGGGGCACCCCTAGCCGGGCACCGGGCTGCTATCTCGGGTTTCAGAACGCCGCGGTCAGCAGCCCTTTCGCTACCATCGCGCGCGGATCACGCCCCTCCACGCTCGAACGCCAGTTGGGCTTTCGACCCGCCCCGCGCTGATCTTCCAGGAAGCTGCCGACCGTCAGGGACGCATTGAGACATTTGCGGCACTTGCCCGCCCCGTGGTCGGCCACGCCTCCAGTTTCCCCACATCCGGTTCACCCTGGCACGAAACGAAGCTGAATTCTGGCCTTTGATTTCCCGCTTTTAACTTTCGCGGTTTGGCTTAGTTTGGCGGGATGATGTTGCTGGAACAGATGACGCAGTTGGCGAAGCAGGCCAAAGGGGCTGCCCGTGAGCTGGCTCGGATGACCACGGCGGAGAAGAATCAATGCCTGTTGGCCATGGCCGACGCGCTCGAGGAAAAGCACGCCGTCATTCAGGCGGCCAATGCGCTCGATATGACGGCTGGCGCCCAGGCGGGTCTTTCCGCTGCGATGCTTGATCGCCTTAAGCTGGATCATAAACGCGTGGGTTCGATGGCGCGCGGTTTGCGGGAGGTGGCCGCGTTGCCTGATCCCGTGGGTCGCCTGCTGGATGAGCGCGTGCGTCCCAACGGTCTCCGCCTGCAAAAAATATCCACCCCCATCGGCGTGGTGGTCATCATTTACGAATCGCGGCCCAACGTGACGGCGGACGCGGCGAGCCTGTGTCTCAAATCTGGCAATGCCACGATCCTGCGCGGCGGCAAGGAGGCGCTGCACTCCAATCGCGCCATCGCTGAAATTATGGTGTCGGCGGCGCGGCGGGCGGTTGCGCATTTCCCGGTGCACGCCATTCAAGTAGTGCCGACCACCGAGCGCGAAGCCATCAAGGAACTATTGTCGCTCACGCAATACGTGGATCTGTGCATGCCGCGCGGCGGCGAGGGTCTCATCCGGGCGGTGGCCGAGTGCAGCAAGGTGCCGGTCATCAAGCATTACAAGGGTGTCTGCCACGTCTTCGTGGATGCCGAGGCGGACTTGCAAATGGCGGAGAACATTGTGATGAACGCCAAATGCCAGCGTCCCGCCGTCTGCAATGCGATGGAAACGCTACTCGTGGATAAAGCGATTGCGGAGAAATTTTTACCGCAAATGGCCACGAAACTGTGGGAGAAAAGCGTCGAGCTTCGCGCTGATGAAGCGACTCGGAAAACGCTCAACGTCCAACGTCCAACGTCCAACGTCCAAGTGCGGCTCAAACCTGCGAGCGAGCAGAACTATGCCACGGAGTACAACGATTACATTTTGAATGTCCGCATCGTGGACGGAGTGGAAGCGGCGATGGACCACATCGCGCATTATGGGTCGGCGCATTCGGACAGCATCGTGACGCGCAATGAGTCGCGGGCGCGGCAGTTTTTGGCGGGGGTGGATAGCGCGGCCGTTTACTGGAATGCGTCGACGCGTTTCACCGACGGTGGCGAGTTTGGCATGGGCGCGGAGATCGGCATCAGCACGGACAAGATCGGCGCGCGCGGCCCGATGGGGTTGGAGGAATTAACGACCTACAAGTGGCTGGGTTTTGGCAACGGGCAGGTCAGAAGTTAATTGGGACACCGATGAACGCGGTTGCAAACCTGTTTCGAGGAGGAAAGAGCGACACGAATATGCATGAATTCAAACGGTGCGGAAAGCGCCGATGGGGATGGAACCAGCCCCGAAAGTTCCTCCGCGCGTAAGCATTTGTGAACATCGCCGACCGCGCCCAATTCATCCGTGATTCGCTGCCGCCCGGCGGCTTGTTTGCCGACCAGCACTGGCGGATTTCGCCGACGCCCTTTGCGCTGGGGCCGGAGTTGGCGAAGGAGTTGGATTCGTTGGGGCGGGTGCTGTTGCAGTTTTATCGCGCGGTGAACCTGCTGTACCGGCAAAGCGTCGCGGGCAAACAGCCGGAGTGGGTCGCCCGCTGGCTCGACCAGGGCAAGCCCGCCGAGCTCATCGAGCTGCAGCGCCACCCGGCCTTCAAGAACGATGTCCCGCGCGTTATCCGGCCCGATTTGTTGCTCACCGAGAACGGCCTCAGTGTCACCGAGTTGGACAGTGTGCCGGGCGGGATCGGGCTGACGGCGTGGCTGGGGAGGACGTATTCAGAATCCAGAATCCAGAATCCAGAATCCAGAATCATCGGTGGTGCGGAGGGAATGGTGCGGGGGTTTGAATCCATTTTTGGCGACGCGAAACGGGTGCACATCGTCATTTCGGAAGAGGCGAAGTCGTATCGGCCGGAGATGGAATGGCTGGCGTCTCAATTTCAGAATTCAAAATTCAGAGTCCAAAGCGCAGACTTTTCCGACGGTGGCGCGGGCGACGCGGTTTACCGTTTCTTTGAGTTGTTCGACCTGGCCAATATACCGGGCGCGGCGCGCCTGTTCGAATTGGCCGCTGCGAAGCAAATCCGTCTGACACCGCCGCCGAAGCCGATGTATGAGGAGAAGATGTTGTTCGCCCTGCTTTGGAACCGCCATCTGCGCGGTTTCTGGCGTCAGGAATTGGGAGAAGGTTTCTTTAATCGCCTCTGCAAGCTTGTGCCCTACACCTGGATCCTGGATCCGACCCCGCTGCCGCCCCACGCGGCCATACCCGAGCTGAATCTGACCGATTGGCAGCAGCTGAAGTCCTATTCGCAGCGCGAGCGGGAATTAATTTTGAAAGTGTCGGGCTACTCGGAAGAAGCGTGGGGCGCCCGGGGGGTGTATTACGGCAGCGATTTATCGGCCGAAGATTGGAGCGTGGCGGTGGACAAGGCGCTGCAGGGTTTTGAGCGGACTCCCTATATTCTCCAGCGCTATCACAAGCCGCGGCTGGTGGATGCGAACTACTTTGATTTAGCAACGAGCCAGCTTGTGCCGATGCCGGGACGCGCGCGGCTTTGTCCCTACTATTTTGTTGCCGGGGAGAATGATTCCGCGCGCGCCACGCTGGGCGGTGTGCTGGCCACGATTTGTCCTGCGGACAAGAAGATCATCCATGGCATGAAGGACGCCATTCTGGTACCCTGCACGCCATGAGCCTGCTGGCCGATATGCTGATGGCGGCCAGTTCGCTGTTCGCGATCATCGTCCGCATGTTCGACGCGCTGAAATCGCAACAGGGCACGAAGTTCTAAAATTTGAAAGCAGCGTTCGTTATTGGTCAAGTTCCGGAAGCGGCAGGGCAGGGGGATACAGCTTTTGGTTTATCTTTTCCTGGTTCACCAATTCATCCACTTTTTTCATGATCACCGACTGTTCCACGGTGAGCTGTTTTTCCGGCACCGCCGGGCCCAATTGTGATTGCGGTTGGGAACGGAGTTGCCGCGTCGGGATGGTCTGGAGCGGGTTGGCGGGGGCGGACGGCTGGCCAGGAGTCGGGGGAGATGCGGGGCGTGAAAAAACCGGCAGGCCCGGTGCATTGCCGCCAGTCCCTTGCGGTCCGACTCCCGGCTGGGGTAGGCCGGGGACAATTTGTACCCCGTTTGGATTGGGGGGCGGAGCTGGGGCGGTGCTATTCTTGATGCCGTTTTTCTCGAAATCGAGCGTGCTGGTAGCGCCGTTCATCGCAATTTTTACACTGCCAAGCGTTTCATCGATTTCCAGGACCTTGAGTCCCTCGTCTTCCTGGCCTTCGTTAATCGTCAAATAACTCGCGGCGGTCTTGCCCACAGGTTGCACCATGAACATCGCCTTTTTGGGCGAAGTGATGGCAATAATGCCGGTGAGCTTGATGTTGGGGGGCGGGCCTTCTTCGATCTTTGGTGCCACGACTTCCGGTGGCGGTGGTTTCAGGCCAAAGGCGTTGCGGGTCAAAATCACCTTGTACGGCTGGTCTTTGATTTCCGGGACGGCCGCCTGAACCACCCCGGTCAACAGTGCCAGGCTGGCGGACCACACAAACGGTTTCGGGAGCGGATTCATAAATAAACGGTAATCCAACGGCTACAGAAACACCATCGAAAAACCAGAGTTGCCGGGTGATTTCAAAAATCCGCAAAAAAGCCGCGGCGACCCAAGGTCGTGCCGCGGCTTGGTGAAGGAGGCCGGTTTTCCCGTTAGTAAGAGGCTTGTACGCCTTTGACGGAGCGTTTCTTCATCCACGGCATCAGGCCCCGCAAGCGTGCGCCGACCTTTTCAATCCCGTGTTCTTCGCCCTTTTTCATCAAGGCATTGTATTTCTGGTAGCCGCCCTCGTATTCGGCCACCCAACCACGGGCAAATTTACCGCTTTGAATGTCCTTCAATGCCGCCTGCATGCGTTTTTTCACGCTGGCATCGATGATCTTCGGCCCGACGCTCACGTCGCCCCATTTGGCGGTCTCGGAAATCGAGAAACGCATGCCGGCGATGCCGGATTCATTCATCAGATCGACGATTAATTTCAACTCATGCAGGCATTCGAAATACGCCATCTCCGGTTGGTAGCCGGCTTCGACGAGCACTTCATAACCGGCCTGCACCAGCGCGGTGGCACCGCCGCAGAGCACGGTCTGTTCGCCGAACAAATCCGTCTCCGTTTCTTCCTTGAACGTCGTTTCAATCACACCGGCGCGGGTACCACCAATGCCTTTGGCCCAGGCGAGCGCGACTTTTTTCGCCTGTTTGCTGGGATTTTGATACACGGCGATGAGCGCGGGGACGCCTTTGCCCTCGGTGAACTGGCGGCGCACGATGTGGCCCGGCCCTTTGGGGGCGACGAGGATCACATCGACGTTCTTGGGCGGGACGATGGTTTTGAAATGGATCGCAAACCCGTGCGAGAAGAGCAGGGTCTTGCCCTTGGTCAGGTTCGGTTCGATATCCTTCTCGTACGCGGCCGGTTGTTTGGTGTCGGGCAGCGCCACAAAAATCACATCCGCGCGGCGCACGGCCTCGGCAGTGAGGAACACTTCAAAGCCTTTTTCCTGGGCGACGGGGATGGATTTACTGCCCTCGTAAAGTCCGATGATAACCTTGCAACCGCTCTCCTTGAGGTTGAGGGCGTGGGCGTGGCCCTGCGAGCCGAAGCCCAGCACGGCGAGGGTTTTGTTCTTGAGCACGCTCAGGTCGGCGTCTTGGTCGGAATATACTTTGGCTGGCATGGAGTGGTTTGGTTTTTGGGTTGGTTTCGGGATCATTAACTTTGCACGGTAGAGCACCCCGGTGGGGAGCTCACTTTCGCGGCAGGGCGACCTGGCCGGTCCGGGTCAAATCCAGCACGCCGAAGGTTTTCATCAGGCTGAGAAATTTTTCAATTTTGCTTTCGTTGCCAGTGACCTCAATCGTCAGGCTGCTGGGTTGCACGTCCACGATTTTGGCGCGGAAAATATCAGTAATTTGCATGACCTCGGCGCGGCTCACGGAGTCCACGGACACCTTGATCAGCACGAGTTCGCGGTCCACATATTCGCCGGCGCGGAAATCATCCACCTTGAGCACGTCCACCAGTTTATTGAGCTGCTTGACGATCTGCTCGAGCGTGGCGTCGTCGCCCCGGGTCACGATGGTCATGCGCGAGGTGTTCGCGTCCTGGGTCGGGGCCACATTGAGGGTGTCAATGTTGTAGCCGCGCCCGCTGAACAGGCCCGCCACGCGCGTGAGCACGCCGAACTTGTTTTCCACCAGCACTGAAATTGTGTGTCGCATAAATCAATCCCGCACGCCTGTGGGCCGCGAAAGGGGCGAAAATTAGCAACCTGGCGGAGGAGGGTCAATTGGCATTTTTAAGGCCCGGGCGCTCAAAAAAACGGATTATGCTGTTTTTCCTGTTCCACCGTGGTGAGCGGGCCGTGGCCGGGACAGATCAGGGTCGAGGCCGGAAGGGTCATGATTTGCTCGCGAACCTTTTGTTTGGCCAGCTCCCCAAACTCCTTGGCGCCGCCCATGGAGCCGGCAAAAATCGCGTCTCCCACGATCGCCACGAACGGCATGTCCTCGGACCAGTTGCCGACGACATAGGTCACGCCATCCTCCGCGTGGCCGGGGGTATCGCGATTCGTAATGCGCAGGCTGCCCAGGTGAAGACAGTCGTTGCGCCGGTTCTTGTGCTGCGGCGGCGCACTCTTGGCGTCGGTGTGGAGGTGCAGCTTGGGAAATTTGGTGCGAATCGCCTCCAGGCAGGCCACGTGATCGCCATGGGTATGGGTGAGGAAAAGATGTTTCAACTGCAATTGATGTTCATCGATCAGCGCGCCAATCGGTTGCGCATCCCACCCCGTGTCAAATAGCGCCGCCTCGCGCGTCACCTCGTCCCACACCAGATAGCAATGCACCGCCATGCCGCCCTCGCTGGTGGTGATTTGGCGGAGCTCGCGCCAGGGGCTCAAATCGGTGGCGGTCGGCAGCCAGCCCCCGGCGATGCCTGCCAGTTTGGTCGGATGCAACCCAAGCAGGGTGCCGAGCGCCTTGAAATTGAGCGGCTTCGGTGCCTGACCGGAATCTTCCAAGGCGGCCAGTTCCGCGACGGAAATACCCGCTGCGCTCGCGGCGGCTTCCGGGGCCACATTCACCATCAGGCGCGCCTTGCGGAGGATGTCACCCCAATGATCTTCCAAAGTCATGGGTCGAAATTAGCGGTGCGCCCAGGGAACGTCCAGCTAAACGAGGGTGAACCAATCGCAAAAATAGTTTAGCCAGGCGGCCGTCGGATGGTGTTAAACTTTAGCCCGCATGAATTCAACAACTGTCCCGGTCGAGTTCACCGACCCCGTTAACGCGCAGATTCTCGCCGAGTCCGAGGATCGCATTCAGGGCTTTCAACGCGACCCGTTGGGCGCCATTGCCCGGCAGTCGGGTATTGAGCTGTCCGTGGTCATCGAGCGGATCCAGGCGATGCTCCGCGCGGGGACCATTCGCCGCGTGCGCCAGACCCTGCTCGCCACGAATCTTGCCCAAGGCGCCCTGGTAGCCTGGGTGACGCCGCCGGACCGGCTCGACGCCGCGTTTGACTACATGTTCAAACAGGATCCGTTCAGCGGCCATGTTGTCACGCGCTCGACTGATGCCGCCACGCCCGGCTCGCAATACAAGCTGTGGACCACGCTCAAGGTGCCGCAGGGATTCTCGCTGGCGAAGCACTGCGAGTTCTTGTTGAAGCAGACCGGCGCGGTGAAATTTATTTTGCTCCCGGCGAAAAAGCTGTTCGCCCTCGGCGTCGGCCACACCCGGCGCAAGGGCCTGGAACCCGGCAGCAAGGCCGAGGTGCTGGCGGACGTGACGGAGGTGTCCATTGTGTCGCTCAACGAACTGGAATGGCGGATCCTCGAAGCCGTCAAACGGGAGTTCGCGCCGGACGAGCTCGTGCCGAATCTCTGGGACGCGCGCGCGCAGGAAGCGGGCGTTCCGTTGGAGCAATTTTGCGCCACGGCCGAGGACTTCAACCGGCGCAAAATCATCGGTCGCTTCTCGACGTTTCTGGAGCATGTCAAACCGCACAGCGACGGCGAGCGCGTGACGCGCTTCAATGCCCTCTTTCATTGGGCCGTGCCGCCGGGGCGTGAGCTGGAGGCGGGGCGCGAGGTGGGGCGGCATCACATCATGACGCATGCCTACTGGCGCGAGGGTGGACCCGAGTTTCATAATGTGAACGTCATGGGGGTGGCGCATGGCACCGACAAAACGCTCGTGCTCGCGCACAAGGCGGCAATTGACGCCCACCTGAAGAGCTGCGGCATCGAGGTCAGTTACACCAACGTTTTTTGGGGCGGTCGCAGCGAAATCAAGCCCAGCGAAATTTCGCCGAACGCTTATCGGGCCTGGTGCCGGAGCGTGGGGCTCGATCCGGAGAAAATGCGGGAGTAAAGCGTCATACCCGTGGAAACCGAAGCGGCGGAGTGGTGTTCTTGACTAGACAGGTTGCGAACAATCATTTCCGCATGGGAGCGCCGGTCTCCGACCCGGCTCGTTGGTTGAGCCGTCTGAAGCGCGCCGGATCGGAGATCGGCGCTCCATGTAATCCGTTGCGATCAAGAGATATATTTTGCAAACGTTCCAGGAATACTGGACGGCAGATGCCCCTTCCTCTCTTCATAAAACGCAGGCCGGTTGCAGTGAGGCTGCTCGCGGTGCTTGCGCTTGCGGCCGTGACATGGGCGGGCTACTCGGCTTATCGCCGCGCGAATTTACCGAAATATTGTGTGAGCCGGCTGGCCTTGGTGGACGACACTCCGAAACCAGGTGAGCTGACGGGAGCCGATCTCTACTGGAGGTCGTTCCCAATCTGCCCAACGGTGGAAAATATAATCTTCGTAGCGTCAAAGATACGCCTCTGTGCACGGTGATCGGCCATACCAGGTAGCAACTTCAAGAAGTTGGTGGCTCGGCTTACCCGGATTCGGAACCTGATTTTGGACAGGAAGTAACGGAAGAAACAGACCCAAGGATCTGGAGTAATGGGTTTGGGTGTATATTTTTTTCTCCGCTTCCTTCGGCCTAGTCGGCGTCCCCCTCTCTTAGCTCCGTTGCCTCCTGTTCAATCAACTTCTGCATTCAGGGCAAATCGCTTTGGTTTGCAAAAAGAAAAATTAGAGACTCCTCACGTCGTCTCCTACCTTACAACGAGTGGTTGACCCTCATTGTGGCCGCGTCATTTGGAAGGTGCCGTGGTCGTATTTGCAGCGGTAGGTGGAGAAGAAATTAGTGGATGTCGCCTTGCCTTCGTAATCGTACACGCCGCCGGCCCACCAGTGCAAATTGGCATTGCCACGAAACTCAAAATTGTCGGCGCTCTTGGTCACATCCAGTTTCACGGTATAGCCGAACGTCAGGAGTTTGTGGTACTTGGCGTGGAAGCGGGCCTGATATTCTCCCTGATCATTGCGGGTGATGAGGCAGCGCAAGGGGTCGTGGTGGCCGCTGGCATCGCTTTGCCACGTGCCCTGCCAACGGCCCAGAATATCGGCGGCGGGCGCGGATTGAGCTGCTGCCTGTTTCCATTGGTGGTTAAACGAAGAACATCCGGGCAGAAGAATCACCAGGAGCAACGCCGCCGCAGTGGAGCCTGCCCGAACTGCGGCGCGTCGGAAAAAATGTGTCCACGGGTTCATTGGCATCCGCAAATATACAATGGTGTCGGCGTGCTTCAACCCGAAAGCAGAAGATTTCCTGAATACCGACCCATCGCCGTGCGGTTCGACAGCCTGGCGGTTCGAGGTTGAATGTTGTCCGGCTTCCATTCAAAATCCCGCCTGCCATGTCCACCGCCAAAGCCTCCGTCCTGGAAGCGTTCAACGCTCCGTTGCAGCTCCGTGAATATACCCTGCCGCCCCGCCTCGAAGCGGGCGCGGCACTGGTCCGCATGGAGATGGCCGGCATCTGCGGCACTGATGTCCACCTCTGGAAAGGCCAGCTGCCCATCGCCCTGCCCGTGATCATGGGGCACGAAACGGTCGGCCGCATCACCCAGCTCGGCGACGGCCTGGAGCGCGACTGGGCGGGCCAGCCGCTGCAGATCGGCGACCGCGTGACCTGGAATTCCGCGACCTCCTGCGGCCAGTGTTATTATTGCGCCGAGAAACGGCAGCCCACCCGCTGCTCGCAACGCCGCGCTTATGGAATCGGCTATCGCTGTGATCAGGCGCCGCATCTGCTCGGCGGCTATGCCGAATTTCATTATCTCCGGCCGCGCACCCACATTTTCAAACTGCCGGAGGATTTGCCGACCGAATCCGTCATCGGTGCCGGCTGTGCGCTCATCACGGCAATTCATGGCGTGGAGCGGACGGGCATCGCCTGGCGCGATAACGTCGTGGTGCAAGGCGCCGGTCCCGTGGGGATCGCCGCGCTGGCCGTGGCGAAAAGCGCGGGCGCGGGGCAGGTCATTGTGATCGGCGGCCCCAAGCATCGGCTGGCGATGGCGAAACGTTTCGGTGCTGACCAGGTGATCGACCTCGACGAAGTGCGCGAGCCGGCGGCGCGGTTGGAGCGCGTGCGGCAGCTCACGGGCGGCCATGGTGCCGACGTGGTGCTCGAGTGTGTGGGAATTCCGAACGCGGTTGTCGAAGGCCTGGAGCTTTGTCGGGATGGCGGGAAATATCTGGTGTTGGGCCACTATTGCGATGCCGGACCGGTCTCCTTCAATCCGCACGTGATTACCCGGAAGCAGCTCCAGGTATTTGGCTCGTGGTCGAGTGAGCCGCGCCATCTCAAGGCGGCGCTGGAGTTTTTGCGAACGAACCAGCGCGCGTTTCCGTTTCACGAAATGGTCACGCACCGCTTCCCGCTGGAGCAGGCCAACGAAGCGTTGCAAACCACGGCCCACTGGCAATCCGGCAAGACCGTCCTGGTGCCCGCGTGCGCACCGGGTCGGAGTGAACCCAATTGAAAACCCAGCCGCTCTACCTCAACGGCCAGTTCGTCACGACGAAAGAGTTTATCCCCGTCCGCAATCCCGCCACGGGCGAGGTGTTTGCCCACATGTCGGTTGGTGGCCAAGCCGTCGTCGCCCAGGCGCTAGCCAACGCGCACGAGGCGTTCCGGTCCTGGCGCCAGGTCGTGGCCCGGACGCGCGGGGATTTCCTGCTGAAAATCGCCGCCGAAGTCGAGAGCCGGAAAGACGAGCTGGCCCAGACCATTACGCTTGAAAATGGCAAGCCGCTCGCGCAAAGCCAGGGCGAAGTCGCCATGACCGTTGACCATTTGCGCTGGTTCGCCGAGGAGGCGCGGCGTGCTTATGGGCGGGTGATTCCACCCCAGGCGGAGGGCAAGCGTCACCTCGTCATCAAATCGCCGCTGGGAGTCGTCGCGGCGATCAGCCCGTGGAATTTCCCGCTGGTGCTCGCCGTGCGGAAGGTCGCGGCCGCGCTGGCGGCGGGTTGCACCGTGGTCCTGAAGCCGGCCAGCGCCACGCCGCTGTGCGCCGCGCTGTTCGCCGAGTGCGTTCATGCGGCCGGTTTGCCCCCGGGCGTGTTCCAGCTTGTCGTTGGTGCGGCAGCGGAAATCGCGCAGGAATTCCTCGATAACCCGCTGTGCCGGAAAATAACCTTCACCGGCTCGACGGAGGTGGGGCGTAAACTCATCGCCGGCGCGGCGGCGGGCGTGAAGCCGCTGGCGCTCGAGCTGGGCGGCCATTCACCCGTGCTGATTTTCGAGGATGCCGACTTTGACCTGGCCCTGGAGCAGACGATGATTGCCAAATTTCGCAACACGGGGCAGTCGTGCATCGCGGCGAACCGCATCTATGTGCAACGCGGCCTCGCGGCGAAGTTCATTCCGGCTTTTGTCAAGCGCGTGCGGGCGCTCAAGGTGGGGAACGGGATGAAGCCAGGCGTGGAAATCGGCGCGCTGATCAACCAGGGCGCGCTCGATCAGGCGCTGGCGCATATCGCCGACGCCCGGGCCAAAGGCGCGCAGCTGCTCTGCGGCGGTCGGCGCGTGGTGAACACGAGTGGCTTCTTCCTCGCCCCCACGGTGCTGACCGGCGTGCCGGCGGGCTGCTTCGGCATGTGCGCGGAGACCTTCGCCCCGGTCGCCTATGTGAACATTTTCGACACGGAAGCCGAAGCGGTACGGCTGGCCAACGACACGGTGTATGGTCTGGCTGCCTATGTATTCACGCGCGATCTGAACCGCGCTTTCCGGCTCATGGAATCGGTGGAGGCCGGCATGATTGGGATTAACGACGGCGTGCCGACCACGAGCAATGCGCCATTTGGCGGGCTGAAACAAAGTGGATGGGGACGCGAGTTGGGCAGCGAAGGCCTGGAGGCGTTCCTGGAAGTGAAGCACATCTCCTGGGGGACGTAGTTCCCGGGCCGGAAATGGGCCTGGCGAAGATTTCAGCGATTACTAAAGAGCTCCCAGTCGCCGGCCTCGGCGATCAAGCGCAAGGCGGGGGCAACGTGCCAGGCGCGCGCCGAGGCGAAACTCCCCCGGGGGGCGACCACCAGCACGCGGTCCGGGCGGGCCAGCAGCTGGCGGAACTCGGCGGGGTCGCCCAGCAGCCAGGGCTTCAGGCGATCTTGGTTGCCGGGGAACTCGAAGGGCATCCGGTTCAACCGCAGGCCACCGAGATACGGCCGCTGCGTGGCACTGATGGCGGGGTAGGCGTAGAACGGCAGGCCCTGCGGAAGGCGTCCCCAGACCAGAACCTGGTCACGGGGACGGAATTCGTTGCGCAAGGCTACCCCGATGGGTTTGAGGGTTTGATGATTCCGCGGGCACAGAACGAAAGTAAAGATCACCCACGCGCTCAACAGTACCCAGCCTTCCCTTGGGGTTGCATTCAGATTGCGCCCGGGGATCCTGCGCCAGAGTCCCCAGAGCAGCGGAGTCCAGGGGAGGAACCCGAGTGCCAGCACACCGAAGAAATAGAACGGCGAACCGCCGCGATTTTTGATCACGTTGGCCAGCGGGTTACTCACGGTGAAATCGAGGGCCTCGGGCAGGGCATCGAAGACCAGCCAATACCACGGCACTGCCAGCACGCTGAAAACCGTGACCCCGGCCATGGCACCGAACGGCAGCACCATGAAACGCGCCGTCTCGCGACGGCGGTACACCAGGATGGCACCGAAGGCAACCGTTGGAATCGCCAGGGCCAGCGGGCCTTTGGTGAGGAAGCCGCCCGCCAGCGCACTCCAGCCGAGCACCTGCCAGATAAAAGATTTTTGCGCGGCGCGGGCACGCTGGTTTTCGTCCGCGTCGCTCAAGCCATCGAGACTGCGCCAGCAGCGCCAGAAGCAATAGAGGGCCCACGCAATGAACTGAGTGAGGAAAATGTCCGTTGTCCGCAGGCGCGATAAAACAAAGCAGATCACCGAACTGAGCAGGATGAGTACGCTCCAGCTTGCCGGACGGCGTCCGCCGAGTGAAAGGCCTAATAGCCAACCCGCCCACACGCCACTTAAACCCGCCAGTGCCACGGGCAGTCGCACGGCCCACTCATTGGTCCCGAAAAGTTTCAGCGAAGTCGCCACCGCCCAATATGTCAGCGGCGGCTCGTCGAGGTGTGGCACGTACCAGATTTTGGGCACGAGCCAGTCGCCGGTCTCCACCATTTCGCGGGCGATCTCGGCATAGTGTCCTTCATCGGGTTCATTGCGTGAACGCGCGCCGAGCAGAAAGAAGAGCGTGAACAACGTCAACCCCGACCACAGCCAGACCAAACGCGGTGATGAGGGCTCAGACGGCACGCGGGCGTTTTACTGGACACGAGCAGTACTTCAAAGGGCAAACTGCGGCCCATCCGGAAACCACGAAGGGATGCCTGGGCGGGCGGTGGTTCCACCCGCGTGCCGCTTTTCCGAAATAGGTGGGCCTAAAATTTAACCGTAATTTGCGCGGCGAGGAGTTGTTCGCCTTGCTGGAACGGACCGCTTTGGTGGCTGTAGCTGTACTGCAGTTTTCCTTGCAGATGGCGGTCGAAGCGGTAGCCGAGGGCGGAATCCACGCGCCACAAGTCGCGATCCCATGGCTGCGAGCCGCCCGCGCCATCGGGCACCGACCCGAAAAGTTGCTGGTTCCAGCGAAGAGCCCCGAAGAGGCGGGCGGTGATTTTGTATTTGGCTTCCAGAAAGTAAGCCACGGTGTCGGCGTGACCCACATTGGGAACTGCAAAGCGCGATTCAAATACCTCCGCCCACAGCTGCCAATGGTGCCAGGCGTAGCTCACGTCCTGCGCCAGGGTGGTCTGGGGGAAATCACCCAAGCCCCGGCCGGTGGGGAAAGCGGGCAGACTCAAGGTGGACGGAAGCAGATACGCGCCGTAGCTAAAGGAGGATCCAAAGTTCCAGGCGGCGTTGGGGCGATAAGCAATCCGCCCGCTGTAGGTTGGGTTTTCCCAGCCCAGTTGGCGCGCGTCCCAAACGGTAGGCCGGGACGAAAGGGAGGCGTTTTTGATTTCCAGGGCGTAATCGAACATGTTCCATGATCCGAAAATCGCCGCGCCGGCGGCGTAAGAGGGACCCCAAATGATAGGCAGCCAGGCCGCCTTTTGATCCGCCACATTACGGCGGGCGAGGAAACCGGCCGGCGCGCCCGCTACCGCGCGGTCGGTGATGGTGGTGATATTTTCGTAGGGCACGGGCGCGGTGATGAAAGGGTTGTTCCAGGAATCATGGCGCGGCACCCAGTTGCCAATCAGCGTGGCGAAATTCCCGATTTGCAAATTCAACCGGGCGTCATGGAAAGGGGTGTAACGGAGGAGATATTCGTCAAATCGCGCCGCGCGCCGGGCGGCCCGGGGATCAAAGCCGCGGTCCACCCGCGCCTGGACGAGGCTGTAGAAATGAGGGCCGAGATGCGTGTCGAGAAAAAGCGAAAGGCGCGGATTGAAGAAGGCGTCGCCGTTTCTGAAAATCAGACCGGGGGGGCGCTGGTCCAGGTAATAGCCCTCCAGGTCAAGCAACCCGCTGAGGTCGCTCCGGAAAAACCCGCCGGCGGACTGGAGGAAGAGCGATTCGTCAAGCTGGCTAAGCCACTCCGTTTGCGCGCGGGCAGTCATGCCGGTGAATGCCAGGGTCAAACCGGCGAGCAGGGCGGGCAGGGTTGTTTTCATGATAAGGTCGGCCGCGAATGCACTTCCGTAAGCCGGTAGGCTTTGACCGCTTCCGTGAATCCCTTGAGTTTCAAATCGGGCAGCGGTTCCACCTCGATCAGGCCGCCGAGTTGGTCGCGCGTGGTTTCACCGATGACCACCTCCATGCGTCCGGCCTGGCTACACAGTCGCGAGGCGAGGTTTACCCGCTCCCCGAGCACGGTGTAATTCAGGCGGTCACTCGATCCCATGCAACCTGCGATGGCCTGGCCGCTGGCGATGCCGATGCCCATGGCGATCTGGTGGTGCGAAGATTGGTTTAATTTTTGCCGCTCCTCGAGCATCCGGCGGGCGCACCGGGCGGCGTGGTAGGCGTCGTTGCCGTAGCTTTTGGGGGCACCGAAGACCGCCATGATGAGATCGCCCACGAACTTGTCCACGACGCCGTGGTGCTCATAGACGACCCGCGTCAGCGCCGTCATGTGTTCATTCAGCATTTGAATCACCTCGGCGGGTGGCATGTTTTGCGTCAAGGCGGTGAAGCCCCGGATATCGCAGAAGAGAACGCTGACTTCCCGCACCTCGCCACCGAGGGCGACGTCGCCCGACATGAGCCGCTGGGCGACATCTTTATCCGCCACCATATTGAGCACGTTGTGGTATTTCTCCTTCAGCGCCAGGTCGGCCGTCATTTCGTTGAAGGAATGCGCGAGCTGGCCGAAGTCCACGCGGCTGCGCACCGGCAGCTTGACGGTAAAATTGCCCTTTTTTATTTCCGCCGTGGCCGCCACCAATTCACGCAGAGGCGCGGCCAGGCCGTGGGACAGCAACAGACTGACGGCGAGCGCGCCCAGCAGCGCCAGCGCACTGAATCCGAGGATACTCAAGCGCAGCCCGTTCTCCCCCGTGCGCACTTTTTCCAGCGAATACAACCCCACGTGGTGGGCGATGGGGAAGGGGGAGTTGGGGTTGAGCGCCTTGTAAAAGACTTGATGCGGTTTGCCGGCCACGTCGATGATGAATTCATCGCGCGGCTGCGGGTGGAGTTCGATTTCCTCCTTCAGGCGCCGACTGAGATCGGCCTGGATTTCCTGGGGGATAGTCGGGGCGTGAAGCTGATCATGGAGCAGGATGCCGCTACGAATCTGGCTCATTTGTTTTAAATCATTTCCTCCCAGATCCCCGATGGGGACCCCGATCACCAGCGCCGCGAGGGTCTGGCCAGAGGCGGCGTCGATGATCGGCGTGACGACGACTTCGAGCAGTTGATCACCTTCGGTGGTGAGATAGCCGGTTTCCTGGGTCTTGACGTTGCTCAGTTTTTGGGAGATGGCGGAAAGCTGTTGATCCACGCGCGCGCGATTGGCGGGCTTGAGCAACCGCGTTTCCTTGGTGAGCAGGACCTGCCCCTTCGCATTGAGAAAACGGAGAAAAAAAGTTTCCCCGCCCAGCAACTTTTCCGGCACGGCACTGGCGAGCGGCGGGGCCGGGGAGGGCCGGCCATTTTTCCGGTTGAGCGGGGCCGGCAGCGGCCGGGCCGGCTGGGGGCGGTGTTTCCTGATCTCGTTCTGCCGCACTTCCCGCAGCTCGTCTTGCGCGATTTTATAGAAATCGTTGATGTCTTCCGGGTCTGGATTTTCGTTGCTGAGAAAAAACGCAGTGAAGCGGACGCTGCGGGCCAGCTCCAGGCATTTGTCCTTGGCGGCGCTGAGGCGGGCCTCCTGTTTGTCGGCGAAATAGTTGATCAGCGTTTCAAATTGCTCTTGAAACAAATCCAGATAGGCCGCCTTGACCCGTTTCTGCGTGGCCAACAGCGTTGCGCCCGTGACGCCGGCGACGATCAGCATCATGGCCAGCAGCAATTTGACGCGAAAACTCAAGGCGGCCATGGTAGCTATTGGCCGGGGAAATCCACGCGCAAGGTTTCACCGGCCTGCAGCTCCACCGGCTTTTCGAAACTGACCTTTTCATCGAGCCACGCCTTGAGCGTGTATTTGCCGGGCGGCAGATTGGGCAGGCGATAATTGCCGTTCGTGGCGGTCTTCACAAAGTAAGGTGTGTCCACGACCAGAATGGTGGCGCGCATGTGATCGTGGATTTCACAGAACAGCAGGACCGGGCCCGGCTGATCAAATTTTTGCGTGGCTGGCTTATCATCCTTGCGGTAGCGGCCCAGATCGAAACGCTTGGTTTTGGAGTACGAAAAAACATTGTGATAGATCTCGTCCTGATTGGGAAAGGTGACCAGCGTGCCCTTTTGGACCGGTAATAAACCGTAGGCGAACTGCAGGTTTTTCTGGCTCAACTCGACTGGTTTCGGGTGGGCGACGAGGTTGGTTGCAGCCGCAGGAAAGGATCCCACGAGATACACCACGGCGGTCGGTGGTTCGGGGTCGGCGACGACGATACCGGCGGCTTGATACCGTTGCAGCACTGCCTTGTTGGCTGGCCGCGCGGCGGGCAGGCGCACGGTGCCTTCCACGTTCGCCTGGGCCCGGGCCGCACCCACGAACGGGGTCAGCAGCGCCAGCGCGGCGAGCCAACCCGCGTAAGCTCGTGACCCGGGGAAACTCGCCCCCCGCCGTCGTCCATCGAGATGGGCCGTGACTGACATAAGGGGAAACTATATTAACCTTGGCGGGTAGTGCAATCCTGCTCATTGATATGGCCGTAACCATTCATGGCGGCCAAGCCTGGATCCGGAAAAAGCCCGGCTCAGCGAAATCCCGGCATCGGACGGGCCGATCCTTTAACCCGCACGTCCGTCAATCCAGCCCCGCAGCCGGTAATAGTACCAGCCGTAGATTTCGTGCAGGTAAAGTCCCAGTTGTTGGAAACCTTCACTGCGGGGGATTATGTTGAGCTCGGGATTTTTCTCGCCACACGAAGTTTGGTAATCACACGCCACCGGCACCACGGGGACGCCCGCGGTGCGGAAGACTGCGACGGCCCGCCGCATGTGAAAGGCGGACGTGACGAGGAGCACGCGTTGCCAGCCTCGCTCGGTGCACAGGGATTTGGTGTGCAAGGCCTCGTCGTGGGTGTTGGCATTGATGCCGAGATGGAGCACGGGGGCGTTGGTGAGCTGCCAGGCCGCGAACCACCGTTGCAACAGTTCCGCCTCCGCATAGCTCTGCCCGTTAATCCGGTAATGGTTCCCCCCCAACACCAGCACCGGTGCCTTCCGCAGGCGGATCAATTCCATGGCCGTGATGGCGCGGTCGGAGGCAGCGGTCAAATCCATCTCGAACGCGTCATGTTTGGAATAGCGATGCCCCCCGCCCAGCATCACCACCACATCGCCCGCCGGGACCTCCGCCAAGCCCTGGCCCACCTGCGGCCGTTCGAGCGCGCCCAACAAGCGGTCCGGCAACCCGCTGCCGCCCACCATCCAGATAAAAAGCGCCATGATCCCGAAGCACAACGCGGGCCGCCGCCGCCGCCGATAGAGCAGCACGGCGGCCGCCGCCAGTTGCAGGAACCAGAGGAACCCAATCGGTTCCGCCAACGAATTGAGGGCCTGAAAGAAATTGGTTATCATGGCAGACGGCCTAAGAACTAACGGTGACCGTGATGATGTCAAACTCGAAGCTAAACTTATTGCGCCTGGAAATCGGCTGGCGGCGACGGAACGGTGCCGGTGCCGGCGCGTGTCGAATCATCCGCGCCCCGGCCGAATGTTTCAAGGAACGGCCGCAGCGGGAGCGGTGATTGTCCTTGACTGGCCCGGCGGCGGATCGGGCCGTGCTGACCTCACGCCCCTACCTGCGCACGGAACGAACTTCCGGCGGGAGATCCGTTCGGACGGGCTCAGTGCCCAGTCAGTGCCCGGATTGCTCGACCCTCGACACTGGGCCGGCGAGCCCCTAAGCTGCCGGCGATGTCGAATCGTTCGTTAGTGATCGCTGGCCGCGAGTTCAGATCCCGCCTCATCCTGGGCACGGGCAAATTCTCCGCGCCGGAAACCATGCGCGACGCGCTGGCCGCCAGCGGCGCGGAGATGGTCACGGTGGCGTTGCGCCGCGCTGATTTGAGCGGGAAGAAAGATCCGTTCGCGAACATCCTGGAATTCATTGATCCCCAAAAGTATTTGCTTTTGCCCAACACCAGCGGGGCGATGACCGCCGAGGAAGCCGTCCGCCTCGCGCGCCTGGCGGTCGCGGCGGGTCTGCCGAAATGGGTGAAGCTCGAAATCCATCCCGACCCGCGTTTCCTGTTGCCCGACCCGGTGGAGACCTTCAAGGCGGCGGAGATATTGGTGAAGGAAGGTTTTACCGTGTTGCCGTACATCAACGCCGATCCGGTGTTGGCCCGTCGGCTGCAGGACATTGGTTGTGCGACGGTGATGCCGCTCGGTTCGCCCATTGGTTCAAACCGCGGTCTGCAAACGCGCGACCAGCTACGCATCATTATTGAGCAGGCAACCGTACCTGTAGTCGTCGATGCCGGGCTGGGTGCACCGAGCCATGCGGCGGAAGCGCTGGAACTTGGCGCGGACGCGGTGCTGGTGAACACGGCCATCGCGATTGCAGGTGATCCCAATCGGATGGCGGCGGCGTTTCGGATGGCGGTGGAGGCCGGGCGGGCGGCGTATGAAATTGGGCTGGGGACACCGTTGGATACGGCGAGGGCGACGAGTCCATTGACGGGTTTTTTGGATTGAGGATATGAGCCAGTGAGGAAACACGGATTGAACACCGATATGGAAATCAATAAGCAAAATGGGAAAGCCGGAGAAAAACCACGGCCACCTTGCTCCGCACCAGCCTGCCTTTCTGCTTTCCGTAGCAAGCCACTTTTGCTCCCATCCGCGTTTGCGGCGGGGTTCATCCGGGGTTAAAATTGTGAACCACCTTTCCCGCACGCGCGTTAAAAAATTGCTCGCCGTGGCCGCCCGCTCCCGCGTGCTCGTGGTGGGGGACGTGATGCTCGACCAATTTATTTGGGGCCGCGTTTCGCGGATTTCACCGGAAGCACCGGTGCCGGTGGTCGAGTTTGAACGTGAAAGTTTCATGCCCGGCGGCGCGGCGAATGTGGCGCGCAACCTCACTGCATTGGGTGCGGCCGCCGCGATGTTCAGCGTGACGGGACGGGATCCGGCGGCGCACCAGTTGCGCCGGTTGCTGCGGGAAAACCACGTCGATTGCCATGGCCTGCTGACGCAAGCCAGCCGGCTGACGACGAAGAAAACCCGGTTGATTGCGCATCAGCAACAGGTGGCGCGCGTGGATCGCGAACGCTGCACCGCGCTGGACGTCAAGGTTCAGGGGCGGCTGGTGCGGGCCTTGACGCAGCAACTCGACCAGGCCGAAGCCATCATCGTGGGGGATTACGGGAAGGGCGTGGTGACGCAGGCCTTGCTGGACGAGCTCAAGCTGATTTGTCGTGCCCGGGGCATCTGGCTGAGTGTGGATCCCAAGCCGGTGCATCGTTTGAATCTGACCGGACTCTCATTGATCACGCCGAACCGCAAGGAAGCCTTTGAGCTGGCCGGCCTGCCGGAGGGGGCCCGCCAGCACAGTGATCCGCTCCGCGATGCCGGTTTGTTGCTGGTCGTGGAAAAATTGCTGGCCGATCTGCAACCGGCGCTGTTGCTGATCACGCTGGGCGATCAGGGCATGCTGCTGTGCCAGCGTGGCTGTCCTCCATTTCATATTCCGACCGTGGCGCAGGAGGTGTTTGATGTTTCCGGAGCCGGCGATACCGTCATCGCCTCGTTTACCCTGGCCATTGCGGCGGGGGCGTCGCCGCTGGAGGCGGCGATTTTCTCCAATCACGCGGCGGGCGTGGTCGTGGGCAAGGTCGGCACGGCCACCGTGACGCCGGCGGAGCTGCAGGCGAGTTTCCAGCTTAAGCGCTGAGTGGCGGGGCCGGAAAGAGTCGATCATGAAACGCGCCCTTTTTCTGGACCGTGACGGCACGCTGATTGAGGAGCGGAATTACCTCTCTCGCCCGGAGCAAGTGGCGTTGTTGGAGGGGGCGGCGGCGGCCTTGCGGCGGCTGCAGGAGGCGGGCTTTTTGATGTTTGTCGTCACGAACCAGTCCGGGGTGGGCCGGGGTTTTTTTTCGATGGCGGACGTGGAAAAAGTGAACGCCCGGATGGCCGAAGAGTTTGCGCGGGCGGGCGTGCGGTTCGCAAAAATGTACGTGGCTCCCGAAGCGCCCGGCCAGCCGAGCCGGGGCCGCAAACCGGCACCGCAGTTTCTTTTCGATGCGGAGGAAGAGTTCCGGTTGGATTTGCGCCAGAGCTATATGATTGGTGACAAGCTGATTGACTTGGAATGCGGCTGGCGGGCGGGCGTCAAAAAATGTCTCCTGGTCCGCACCGGTTATGGCTCGAAAACTGAGCACCGCGGCGATCCCCGCCTTGGCGAGGCGGTGGTGGTGGACGGGTTGGCGATGGCGGCGGATTGGATTTTACACTGGGGCTGATGCCCACCGGCGGCCGCTCTTTAAATCGGTGTTCCCTCCGGGTTCCATCTGTGGCTAACTGGAGGCCGTGAACATTCTCGGCCTTATCCCGGCGCGTTATGCCTCGACTCGCTTTCCCGGCAAGCCCCTGCACCTCATCGCGGGCAAGCCCCTCCTCCAGCACGTCGTCGAGCGCTGCCAGCAGGCCCGGTCGCTGAGCGACGTCATCGTGGCCACGGACGACGAGCGCATTGCCGGGGTGGCACGCAAATTCTGTCGCGTGGAAATGACCCGCGCCGATCACGCCAGCGGGTCGGATCGCATCGCGGAAGTTGTGGCGCGGTGCGAGTGTGACGCCGTGGTGAATATCCAGGGGGACGAACCGTTGATGGATCCGGCGGTGATTGACGCGGTGGCCGGGGCGCTGTCGGGCGGCGAAATGTCCACCGCGGCCACGTCTATTTCCGAGTTGGCGGAATACGACAATCCGAACATCGTAAAAGTCGTTGTCAACGCCGCCGGTCACGCCCTATATTTCTCCCGGCGCACCATTCCATATGTCCGCGATGCCGCCAATGGTTCTGTCGCAGAGCAATTGGCGGCGTTTCCATTTTTGAAACACCTGGGAATCTATGGTTACCGTCGTGAAACGCTGCTGCGCCTGGTGAAATTCCCGGTGTCGCCGCTGGAGCATGCGGAGAAGCTGGAACAGTTGCGCGCGCTGGAAAACGGGATTCAAATTAAGGTTGTGCGCGTGCAGTACCATTGCGTGGGTGTGGATGTGCCGGAAGATGTGGCGCGGGTCGAAAAGCTTTTGAAATGAAATACGTTTTCGTTACGGGCGGAGTGGTCAGTTCGCTGGGCAAGGGAATCACGGCGGCGGCGCTGGGCACGCTACTGGAGAACCGAGGCCTCAAGGTCATGCTCCAAAAATTCGATCCCTACCTGAACCTCGACCCGGGCACGATGAGCCCGTTCCAGCACGGCGAGGTGTATGTGCTCGATGACGGCGCCGAGACGGACCTTGATCTTGGCCATTACGAGCGCTTCACTAGCACGAAACTTTCGCGGATGAACAATCTGACCAGCGGCCAGGTTTATCAGACGGTGCTCAACAATGAACGCGAAGGAAGATATCTGGGCAAGACCGTCCAGGTCATTCCGCATATCACGGACGAAATCCAGAACCGCATCCGGGCCATTGCGGAGCAGTCCAAAGTCGACGTGCTGATCACGGAGATCGGCGGCACCACCGGCGATATCGAGGGTCTGCCGTTCCTCGAAGCCATCCGTGAATTTGCGCAGGGGGCGGGCCCGGGGAACGTGGTTTTTCTCCATGTGACGTACGTGCCGTATATCAAGGCGGCGGGCGAATTGAAGACCAAGCCGACCCAGCAATCGGTGGCCAAGCTGCGCGAAATCGGCATCGCACCCCATATTCTCGTCTGCCGTTGCGAGAAGCCCCTCGACAAGGAATTGCGCCAGAAAATTTCGCTCTTTTGCAACGTCCCCTACGCGGGGGTTATCGAGCACAAGGACGTGGATCACACGATTTATGAAGTGCCGCTCATGCTGCAGCGCGAACGCTTGGACGACCTGGTCTGCCAGCTTCTGCACCTCAACGCACCGGCAGCCAACATGAGCCACTGGCAGGACATCATTCGCAAGCTCATCGCGCCGCAGCACCGCGTCCGGATCGGTGTGGTGGGCAAGTACATCGAGTTGAACGACGCCTATAAATCCGTGTATGAGGCCATTATTCATGGAGGCGTAGCCAATGATTGCGGCGTGGAAATCGAAAAAGTGGATGCCGAGGACATTGAGAAGGAAGGGCCGGAGAAAATCCTGAAAGGCCTGGGCGGCATCCTGGTGCCGGGCGGTTTTGGCGAGCGCGGCATCGAAGGTAAGATTCTCGCCGCGAAGTATGCCCGGGAGAACAAGGTGCCGTATCTCGGTCTTTGTCTGGGCATGCAAATCGCGACGATTGAGTTTGCCCGCAATGTGCTCAAGCTGGACCGGGCGCACTCGACCGAGTTTGATCCGGCGTCGCCGCACCCGGTCATTGCGCTGTTGGATGAGCAGCGCAAAGTCATCAAGAAGGGGGGCACGATGCGGTTGGGCGCGCAGCCGTGCCAGCTGGTGCTCGGTTCCAGGGCGGCCCAACTTTACGGGGCCTTCGTCGTGAATGAGCGGCACCGGCACCGCTACGAGTTCAACAACGCCTACCGGCAGAAGTTTGAGGACGCCGGTTTCCAATTCAGCGGCACATCCCCCGACGGCAAGCTCGTGGAAATCATCGAACTCAAGGCGCATCCGTTTTTCGTGGCCAGCCAGTTTCACCCGGAATTTCTCAGCAAGCCCAACGCGCCGCACCCGCTCTTCAAGGGCTTCATCGCTGCCACCCATGCGCACATGCACCGCAAGGTGCTCTAATCATGAATTATGCCGGGGCCATCGGCGTTCTCAACGGCCTCCGGATGTTCGGGGCGAACTTCGGACTGGAGACTGTGCGTCAGCTTGCGGCTCGGGCCGGGAATCCGCACCAGCGGCTCCGTTTCATTCATGTTGCCGGCACGAATGGCAAAGGCTCGACCTGCGCGCTGCTGGAAAGCATTTACCGCGCAGCGGGGTTGAAGGTCGGACTGTACACCTCGCCGCACTTGGTTTCCTTCCGCGAACGCATCCAGGTGAACCGCCAATGGATCCCCGAGGACGACGTGGCGCGGTTGGTGGAGCAGATTCAATCGGCTTCCGTAGCCGAAGCCTTCAGGCTGCGTCCGGCCGACCCGCGCGCCGGGGAGCGCAACCTGAAGGTTGCGGCTACAGACAGCGCAGATTTGCCGCCGACGTTCTTCGAGTTCGTCACCGTGCTGGCGTTGTGCTATTTCGCGGAGCAGGAATGCGATCTGGTGATTTGGGAAACCGGCCTGGGCGGAAGATTGGACGCGACCAACATCGTCACCCCGCTGGCCAGCGTCATTACCAGCATCAGCATGGACCACCAGCAGTGGCTCGGAGATTCGCTGTCGAAAATTGCCACTGAAAAAGCCGGCATCATCAAGGCGGGGGTGCCCGTAGTCGTGGCGGCAGTCGAACCCGAAGTGGTGACTGCGATCGAAGACACCGCCCGGCAGTTACAGGCGCCTCTCCTCAACGTCGGGCGGGCTTCCAGCGTGCCTTCCTTCGCGCTTGGGTTGGAGGTTGGCGGGCAGCCGGTCCTGCCTTTGCTCGGCGAACATCAGCGGCTGAATGCCGCGCTCGCCCTGGCCACCGTGCGCGTCTTGGAAAACATTATTCCCGTTGCCGCTGAAGTCATCCGTCGCGGTCTGGAAACCGTTTCCTGGCCGGGCCGGCTGCAGATCATCCAGCGCGGCGCGCAAACCTGGCTGCTGGATGGCGCGCATAACCCCGCCGGCGCGGCCGCGCTGCGTGCCGCCCTCCGCCAACATTTCCCGGGGGTGAAACCGCTCCTGATGCTGGGGATTTTGCAGGATAAGGATTGGCGGCAGATCTGCGAACTGCTCGCGCCCCTGGCCGCCGACATATTGCTGGTGCCGGTCAGCAGTGAACGCACGTGCGCGCCGGATGATTTGCGCGCCGCGTGCCGGGCGGCGAATCAGGACGCCAGAGTGGTGGTTTGCCGATCGCTTATCGAAGGGTTGGAACGGGCGGAGGATGCGCCGTTCGTCGTGGTCACCGGATCGCTCTATCTGGTGGGCGAGGCGCTGGAATACCTGACGTCGCCGGGGAGCAAGCCGGCGGGCGAGCGGGGATTAAATGAGTGGGGCGGGGGCGCTAGAACTTCAGGTTAAAATTCAAGCCCAGTCCCGCGTCCAATTTCCGGTAGTCGGGCACTGCGGGTTGATCAGACTCTTTGAGGTCGTAGCCCGCGAAAAGGCGCACGCTGAAGCGCTCCGTCGGGTAGTAATTGACGCTCAACCCGAAGGTGTGAAGCAGATCATTGCGGGACCCCAAAGGCGAGGCGGTATAGTGTGTGAATTGGAACCGGTAATAAGGTTGGAGGACCAGTTGCGATGTCAAAGCGTGCGTGTAGGCGGCGACCAGCGATTGGTCGGTCCGGTTATTCTGATTTTCCGGGAGGTTGCCGGGCGTTTCCGAGAAATGAAAGTTGCCCTGGTAACCGACCGAGAACACCTTGGTTTCGGAAATCGCGAACTGGCGGAAAACGCCCACGCGCGGCACGTATTCCTTGTAGATTTCATCGTAGCTGAAATAGGACGGGGTGTGGTTCAGGAGCCGCATCCAGTCGAACCCCACCTCGAAAGTCCAGTTGTTCGGGAGTCGATAGCGCAGGTCAACAAAGACATCAGAGACATCGAAATCAAAGGTTCCCAAACCGCGCTTGTTGCTTTCCAAACCGTAGTCAAACCACTGATGCCGATAGCCGATGCGGGGGGCGAGCTGGCCGGGTCCGATCTGGTAGGGCGTGGGGGCGAGGGCGAGTTGCGCCGTGTTCACGAACATGCTCGTCTCGGTCAGGCGGGCCCCGGTGCCGTTCTCTTGGAGAAACATGTTGGAGGTGTAGAAAAACTGGCTGTCCAGCACCGCCTCGAAGTACGATTTTTTTTGTTTGAGCTTCAGAATCGACTGCGGACCGACGTCCTTGGTTTCTTCTGAGAACAGCTCCGGCATGTTTCCTCCGGTGGCGTTGGCGTCCTTGAACATCCGTTCCATTTCCTGACGGCGTTTGAGGGCATCCGTTTGTTCAATGGCGTTGGGAGCCTGGGCCTGGGCTGCGGCGGATCCGGCGACCCAAAGAGCGGCCAGCAGAGCGGGTGGGAGTGAGCTTGTTTTCATAAGATATTTTTAGCGCAAGTCGGTCAAGGCCGAGCCGAAATGGTGATATTGGGATTTCCCACTGGGTTACCGCCGCCATATGTGACACCGCTGATGTAATTGACGAAGCCGTTTTGAACCGGCTGGTTGAGGTTTGGATTGGGTGCGAGCAGCCCGTTTTGCGATTGCAACTGCACCGTCGAACCCAGCGGAAAATCGATGTTTTGCAGAACCACGGTACGAGCTTGCATGCTGATAAAGCTAAAACCGGAAACAAATGTGTTTCTCACGTCCAAGGTATTGCCGGGCGTCATGAAAAGGACAGACGAAGGACCCGATCCAATCAAATCGGCACGGTCAATGGTGATGTTGTTTTCGGCAAAGATGTCTATGTAGTCGAAGCTGGTGCCAAAATATGGATTCGCCAGAGTTCCAAGAATATTAACATTGAGCCCCTCGATTTCGACGAAGCTGCCGTTAATTGAGCCGCCGATTGGGCCGCCTAAAAAAGCAACATCGTGGGCAGAATCCAAACGAATCCCTCCGCTTAGACTCCGGAAGTTAATGGAGTCAAAATCCATGGAAGCCGTAGAAACGATGTGAAAGTTCCCCAAGCCGCTGGCCGTCAAGGTCGAGCCAGGAGCGATGCTGATGCCGCCGATGGTGCCCAGAGTGAACTCATATGGATTAGAGGCGTTGCCGAAGAAATCCACTGAATTATGGATGTCGATTTTGCCGACAGCGAGCATGTCGAAGTAAGGGTGTCCACCGCTGGTAAAATCATCCAAAATAATCGAGGGCGTCGTGATTGTGATATCCCTGGCTACGAAGCCGCGCCATGTGGTTCGACTCACATTGGGAATGGTCAACTGGAAGGGATCCAAAAACAGATGTTTCGGATCCAGCACGCTGGTGTTGATGAGGGCATCGGTACGCAAGGCGATTTGCAAGGGCGTTTCCGACACCAACGCGCGTTCAAGAAGGCTCGTGTCTACGACGCTTACTTTGTCCTGAGTGGCGGAATTTCCGACCAACAGTTTGGTGTCCTCGGCCTGGCCGGAGGCAATCAGTTTATTTTGGCGCTCCACTTCCACCTCGATCCGTTCCAGCGAAGGGAGCTTGGCTTTGAAGCCATTCACCAGCCGGGCGCTGCGGACCAGTTTCTCCAAGTTAACATTCAGCAAAGGGCCAAAGGATTGTGATCCCGGCAGGACGAACACGAGTTGGCCGGCGCGCAAAATTCGAAAGGCGCCGTTGGGCAGTTGCACCTTGCCCTTGCCTTCGAGCACGATGGCCTTGAACCCACCGTCCAAGGTGGTGGTTACGATCAGCGTGGTACCCAGCACCGAAGCCGAAGCGCCGCCGGTTTTGATGGTGCCGCCGCCTTTGCCTTTGGGGGAGTGAAAGAGGACGCTGCCCTGCTGTAGATTGAGCGTGCGCGCCTGCGGGTCAAAGGAAAACGCGGTGTTCGCACCGATGCGGGTAATCGTGTTGTCGGCGGCGGTAAGTTCGGCCAGGGAATTAGCGGCAGTGCGCAGGACGTCGGGGGTTTTGAACGCGTCCGAGAGCTTGGCGGGCACCGGGTTCTTGGTGCTGACCGGCAAGACCCTTACGTCATTGATGACTTCGGTGAACGTGGCTTCCTGGAGCGGAGAGGCGGCCAACAGGGCACCCGGCAGACTGGTACAGAGGAGGAGAAAGCTAAATCGTTTCATAATATCTACCCGTTGAAGTTCCTAGTGAAGGTAGCAACCAGTTCATGGCGGAGGCAACTCTTTACTTTAATGATTGGGCAGTAAATTAGGCGTGCTGCTCGCGAGTGCGGCCGAGTGGACCAGGACCGAACTTGACCCGCCCACAAGGAATTAGTTTACTACCCTCATGCTCAGTTCGAGCGAGCCGGGTTTTGTGCGGTGAATGATAATTATGCGTTTGCCGCGGGCTGAGTTGGACGGCTTTGACTCCCCGGCAAGAGTATCGGGGGGGGGCGGCCCGGCGGTTGGTCGACTTGAATGTCGCCATTTTTATTTTGATCAAGCCACATGTCTGAAAACCTAACCACATTTTTAGCGGCCACCAAAAGCCGGCTGCTTTCCCGATTACCACCCGCCGCCCAGGCTCGATTGCTGGAGCAGGCGGAGTTTCTGAACTTCCCGGCCGGGCATTTATTGATGGAGGAGGGGGGGGCTTCCGACTCGCTCTACCTGGTGCGTACGGGTGAGGTGGCCATTTGCAAACGCGGGATCGAAATAGACCGTCAATCTGCGGGCGGTGTGCTTGGGGAAATCGGCGTGCTGACCGAGTTGCCGCGTACCGCTTCCGTGCGTTGCCTGACAGCGGTTGAGGTGGTACGGTTCAGCGCGCCGGCCTTTCTCGCCGTGGCGGATGAGTGTCCCGAGTTGCTGCGCGCCTTGCTCGGCGAGTTGGGGGGCAAGATCCAGACCACGCAAGGGGTGCGCTTGCGCCAGGAAAGCCTCCTGCGGCAGGCCCGGGATATTCTTTCGCGCTGCGTCTCCACCGAGGTCGCCGAGCGGGTGTTGAACCAATCGTCGCCGGAAGAATTGCTGGAAGGCCATTTGAGCGAGGTAACGATCCTCTTTTTTGACATTCGTGGATTCTCCAAGGCGGCGGAACGATTGTCCCCTAAAGACCTGCTGCGCGCTGTGAACGCCCACATGGAGGTGATCATTAACGAGGTAATCCGGGGAGAGGGCACCGTCATCAATTTCCTGGGTGATGCCATCCTGGTGGTTTTCAACTGCCCCGTGACCCGGGCTTTTCCTGCCGATGACGCGCTGGCGTGCTATGAGCGTTGCCGCGAAGCCTTGCGGCCCCTGACGGAGGAAAATCTGGGGGCCCGGTTTGAGCTGGGGGTGGGCGTCAATTTTGGAACCGTCATCTCCGGGGCCATCGGTTCCGCAGCGCGTTTTAATTACACGGTGTTGGGAGATGAGGTGAATCTGGCTGCCCGCTTGGAATCGCTAACCCGTCAGTATCCGGTGGAGATAATCCTTTCGGGCCAATGTTTCGCCAAGTTGACGCACCCGTATGCGGAACGATGTGTCCGCTTCGACCGGGTGCGGGTCAAGGGCCGGGAGGCGCCGGTGGAGCTGTACACCTACGACGCCATCCCCGAGCGCGCCGAGTTTGGGGCCGCAGTAGATCTTTATCTAGCCGGGGATTTCGCCGGAGCAGGCCAGCAGTTTGGCCGGGTGACGCATCCGCTCGCCGGTTATTTGGCCGGGCGCTGCGCGGAGTTGCGGGCGGGAGCCCAGCCGTGGCCGGGCTTTTTTACCTGGGACGTCAAATAGCGCCGCTTACTTGTTTTCCATCCGCCAGACGCCCGTCCAATCGGGCGATGGATTTTCCTGAAGGTATTGGCAGCGTTCGGCCATCCGCAGGCTGGGTGGGTCGCCCAGCTTATTTCCGATTTGTTCAAACGCCGCCTGGGCTTCCTTAAAACGTCCGCCGGTGTAATGGGTGAAAGCCGCTTCATAGCCGGATGCCAGCGCGCTGAAGTTCGGGGCGGAACACGCGTTCTCCACCTCCCGCAATTCTACCGGCACACTTTTGCCTTTGACGATGACGCGGTCGAGCAGGCGGCTGGTTCCAGGTTTGGTGAGCTGGCGATGGGTCTCGCCGGTAATGATCAACTTGACGCCATAATACTTGGTGAGCGCCTCAACGCGCGCCGCCTCGTTGACGGTGTCACCCACCAGGCCGTAATCCAATCGTTGGGCCGAGCCTTTGTTGCCGAAAAGCACCGGGCCGGAATGGAGTGCGACCCCGTAGCCGAAGAGCTGATTCACCTCCGGCGACATTTTTGAGCGCAACGTTTCCATGGCTTCGATCAATTTGTGCGCCGCCCGAAGCGCCCGATCGGCGGCGTCCGGTTGTGCTTGCGGGGCCCCCCAATAGGACAGGAATTGGTCGCCCAGAAAGTGTTCGAGATTGCCTTCTTCCGCCATAACGGCCGCCGTCTCGACTTCAAAAACGTCATTGAGCAGCTGGAACATGCCCTGCGCCTTGAGCACTTCGGCGAGCGGCGTGGAGTTGCGCAAGTCGGTGAGTAACAGGGTGACCTGCGCCTCCTTGGGTTGCATCGAGCCCGGGTTGGCGAGCACCTCCTCCAGCACGCGCGGCGAAAAGTAATAGCCGATGGTGCTGCGCAGTTTCAGACGTTCGATTCGTTCGACGACAAATTCATAAGCCAAGGTCGAGAGCCCGCCGAGATTCAACACCAGCAGCGGGGACAGGGTGGGCAGGAAGATATTCCAGTGATCGTAGGACCATTGGCTCACGAATATGCCGACGCTGGTGAGCGCCAGGATTATTCCCATGCGGCGCACCGGCAGGCGCACGGCGGCACATAAAATTGCGAGCACCAGACCGGAGCTGACGATTGCGACGGAGTCCTCGTTTAGCGTGGTTTCGCGCAGAAATTCGCCGTGCAATGCCGCGTTCAGCGCATGGAGATGCAGCGCCGGTCCCAGGATCGGCCCCAAAGCCGTGCCATGTTCGTCGTGCATGAAGTTGGCGGCCGGACCGACGATGACAATCTTGTCGCGAAAAAAATCCCCGTTGCGAAAATTCGCCAGCCACAGTTTGGGCGAAAAGATCTCGTTCAACGGCACGGGGCGAAATTCCCTGCCCTTTGGATTGCCCAGCCGGAAACGCCGGGGGGTGTCATCGAGCGGAATGACTTCAGGTTGACCTGTCGCACGCAGCAGGCGGGCGGCGAGCGATTCGTGAAACGGCCCCTCAGCCGTCGGGGGGAGCTGCCACAGCCGTGCGTCCGCCAGTCGATAGCGCACGGTGCGCACGGTGTCGTCGTCCTGCGGCCAAAAATTCACATACCCCACCCGCTCATCGAACGCGGCGGAGGTATTGGTTCCGGGGTGGATGAGCGATTCCGCCGGCAACGCCAGACTCAGTGCGTTCCCTTCGTTTTTACTGCCCCCGCTAAAATTACTGCCGATGACGACGCGGCCGCGATGACGTTCCAAGGTTGCCCGCAAAGCGTCATCGTCGTTTCCCGGGGCGAGAAAGAGCAAATCAATCGCCACTGCTTGTGCACCTGCGCCCATGAGCTGGTCGATCAAATCGGCCCAGACAGAGCGGGGCCAGGGAAAGTTCCCCCGCAATAGGCGTAAATTAATGGATTGCTGTGCTTCCGCGTCTTGTTCCAACGGCACGTCCGCGTAATTACCCTGGGTGATCCCAATGAATACCAAGCCCGGATTGGCGATGGTCTTTCGACCGAGTTGCGAGCGCAGATCCTCAAAGTAAGTTTCCGCCTGGTGCAGCGGTGCAAAACCGGTTCGCCACAGGGCGAAGACCGCGCTGGTAGAGAGCAGACACACTAGCAACAGAATTAGTTTATGGCGGCGGGATCGGTTCACATTCGAGGATAACTGTAAGCATTGCCTGCCAAATCGGACACAGAATTTTTGAGTTGTTGGCCGTCAGCCCGGGGTGGCGATACTCTGGCATTTTCTGGGCGCATGGCAGGTTCACACCTGATTTTCTAATCTGAGTCGGGCGTGAAGCCGGTTGGAGTCGTCAGTGTAGGGCGAGCTGCCAGCTCGCGGCCCTTTCTTTCCGCTGCTGCCATCCCCCCGTGGATTGGCCCGGATTATTCCACCGAACCTCCCGTGTTTACCCCCTTGCGGGACCGGCCGAGACGATGTAGAAACTCCTCCCGAATTGGGAAAGTCAATTTGAACTATGCAAACTGAACTAAACGAACTGAAGGATTTCATCGCGCAAATCAAGGCGGACCGCGACGCGGCCAAAGAAAAGGAAAAGCGCGAGGCGTGGACCAAATATGTCTCGCTGACGCTGGTGTGCGTGGCGGTGCTGACGGGTATCGCCACACTCAAGGGCGGCGGGTTTACCACGCTCACCCTCAAGCAGATGAACGAGGCGACATTTAACCAGGCGCAGGCGTCCGACCAATGGGCGTTTTTTCAGGCCAAGTCGATCAAACAAAACCTTTACGAGATTGATCGTGATCAGATGGCGCGCAGCGGTACCACAGAGGCGGAGGGGCTGAACAAGGTGAAGCAAAAAATTGATAAATACGAAAAGGAGAAAGCCGAGATCTCCAAGGAAGCGAAGAAGTTTGAGGCGGCCCGGGAGGAGGCCCGCAAGAAGGCCGCCAGTGCAGCGGATCACTCGAAGGAGATGGGATTGGCGATTACGATTTTCCAAGTGGCCATTGCCCTGGGTGGTATCTGCCTCGTCGTGAAGAAGAAGCCGCTGTGGTTCCTCTCGCTGGCGCTGGGGATTTATTCCGCCTACGAGATGTTCAAGGTGCTCACCACGCCGCTTTAATCTCGCCCACGCGGTGGGAGACCGTGAGTGGACCCGGCGCGCTCTGGAGTGCGGTGAGTTCTCACCGCTTTGGGCAGGCGACTCGTCGCCGTCGAGCTCGCGTGCGTGTGGATATCAATCGAGCTGCCACCCGCGGCCGCACCGATGGGTCGGCCCAAGGGCCAAAGTGGTGCCGAGTCATCGCACTCCCAATCGTTGACGGAAAATCCGATGGTTTTCCTTGAACCATTCCCCTTATCCGTGTCGATCCTTGGCTGATTGAAGGATCACGGTGTCACAGCTATCCAAAGCGGACGACTATTCGTAGCGCAGCGCTTGAATGGGGTTCAGCTTGGCGGCTTTGAAGGCGGGGAAGATGCCGGCGAGGACTCCCACGCAAACGCTGAAACCGAAGGCCAGGAGCATCGCATCCACGGTGATGACCGGAGTATTGTCGGTGGGCGAGACGAGCGAGAGGAGATTCACCAGACCCTGCGAGGCGAGCAGACCCGCCAGGCCGCCAATGACCGCGATCACGATGCTCTCGACAAGGATCTGGATGAACACGTCAAAAAAAGTCGCACCGATGGCTTTGCGGATGCCGATCTCGCGGACGCGTTCGGTGATGCTCGCGAGCATGATGTTCATGATGCCGATGCCGCCGACGAGCAGGCTGATGGCGGCGATGATGCCGCCACTCAAGCGCGCATTGCGAATGGCGCTGGTGATGTTTTCCGACCAGTTCTCCTGGGTGCGGAAGGAGAAATCCTCGATGCCCTTGTGGGAGTGCATCATCACATTCTTGGCCTGCTGGAGCGCGTTGTCCATCTGTTCGATGTCCGCAACTTTCAGCGAGAGACTGGAGAGGCGCGAGTCGGGGATGCTGTTGGTGCCCGCGCTGGCGCGGAACTTGAGCCACATGGTGTTGAGCGGGATGTACACGGTGTTGTTCTTGATATCGAAAGCGAACCCGCCCGTGCTCTTGCTTTTACCGCCTCCCCAGCCCTTCGCACGCGCCGGTCCGCCCGGCACCAGCTCCAGGGGTTTGTCCTTCGCCAGTTCCCGGGCCTTCGCGTCCTGTTCACTCTCGTAATGTTGAAACATGCCAATGATGCGGAAACGCTGATTGTTGATATTAATAAATTCTCCGACGGGATTGATCTCGCGGCCGATTTGTTCGGGGGAACCGAACAAGGCATCGCGGGCGGCGGTGCCAATCACACAGACGCTGCGGGCCAGTTCCTCGTCCACCTCGTTGAACATCCGGCCGTGGGCAAGGACGTGCTGGTTCATTTCCATGGCGTTGGGCCAGGTGCCGACGAAATTCCAGGGGTTGAACGCCTTGCCCTCGCGCGTAATGGTGGTCTGGCGGTTTCGCATTTCCGGCGTGACGAGTTTGATGAGCGGCGCGCCGCGTTGCAGGGCATAGACGTCGTTCATGGTGTTGCCCACGGCCTGATCGGCCCGGTGCTGT
>JAYTXL010000094.1:0-8042 GCA_043742955.1 Verrucomicrobiota bacterium
CTGAGTAAATCCGCACTTTCACACTTCTGAAAAATCGAAACTACGGAAAGATTGTGTACCTCTTGGGAATAAAATCCTCAGAAATACTCCAGCCGCCATTCCCATCCACAGTTTGAGGAAGTTTTCCCCCGGGATCGCGCCGAGCGAGCCCGGTAGCCTGAATATTTACACCCCTCCAGCAGAAACCAAAAGGGGGTGTGAAATTTTCAGGTTAGGCGAGTTGTGCCGCCGGGTTGACGGCCGACTGGGGAATGTTAGTCAGAGGCGTCCGCCGCAGCTCCAAGCAGGTGAGCTCGTTGCGGCCAGGACCACGCCCAGCGTCTGTTTTCTCACCCCGATGTTGTGGGTAATGCTCAGGTCGGGGAGTCCGGCGGCCCGGGTCGCCGGTGGAGCCAGTCACCGGCGGCTTCGGTTCGTCTGGATTCCGCTCGAGTCGTGGCCGTCTTCCCGGGCTGCTTACAACTTCGTGCGTCGTTGCCGTCCATCAAACACGGTGGCATCTCCGGAACCAATGTTTTCCATTATATGACGGCATTTTATCGACCTCGCCTTCCGATCAGCGGACGGGACAAGCGCGGCCCAGGCCAGGGCGATGGCGGCCAGCATCCCGGCGAGAATCAGCATTGGCTTCGGGGGGCTCATGGCCGCGTCCGGGGGTGGATGTGGATCAAGAAATAAAATCGAGGTTGGTGAAGCGGAGCAGGGCGGGCCACGCCCTGACCCTCATCCGCTCCGGTCGGGGTGTCAAGCCAGGTTCCGGATCGCGCGGGTTGCCATGCCCGGGAAAAAGGGATGACAGGCGGTTAGAAAGTGCTACGTTTTGCCGGAATTCAAGGCGCGCCACCGCTGGGTGCAGCGTCGCCTGAAGTTGAGAAATTACGCATGAAAAATATTCTATTGTTGTCCGCCGCGCTTGTGTTGAGCGCCGCGCCCGCCACCGTCGCCGCCGACAAAAAGATTGTCCTGGTGGCCGGCACCCCGAGCCATGGGCCGGGCGATCACGAATTTAATGCCGGCGTATTGCTGCTTAAGAAATGCCTGGATCAGGTGCCCGGCGTGAAAGCGGTCGCCCACCTCAATGGCTGGCCCAAGGACGCGAACGCCTTTGAGGGTGCCGATGCCATTCTCCTTTACATGGATGGCGGTGGCGGACATCCTGCGGTGCAGCCCGGACACCTGCAGCAGCTCGACGCCCTGATGAAGAAAGGGGTCGGCCTAGGGTGCGCGCATTACGCCGTGGAAGTCCAGAAGGATAAAGGCGGTCCGGAGTTTCAGCAGTGGATCGGGGGCTATTACGAGAATGGCTATTCCTGCAACCCGATGTGGAAACCGGAATTCAACAGCTTTCCCACTCATGCCATCACGCGCGGCGTGCAGCCGTTCAGCGTGACGGATGAATGGTACATGACCATGCGCTTCCGCCCGGAGCTGAAAGGGGTCACCCCCATCCTGGTGGCCAAACCTTCCGATGCCGTGCGCCAAGGTCCGTATGTATATCCGCCCGGACCGTACGAACATATCGTGGCCGCCAGTGGTCGCGACGAAACCATGATGTGGGCGGTGCAACGGGATGACGGCGGGCGCGGCTTCGGCTTTACCGGCGGTCACAAGCACACCAACTGGGGCAATGAGAATTTTCGCAAAGTTGTCTTGAACGCGCTGCTCTGGATCGCCAAGGTGGAGGTGCCCGCCCAGGGCGTGGCCTCCACCGTTTCTGAAAGCGACCTTGCCGCCAACCTCGATCCCAAAGGTGGAGCCAAACCCAAACCCGCCGCCTCTTCCACCTCCACCGCCCCGGCCAAACCCGTCAATGCGAAGTTTCGCAGCGGCATCGTGACTTCCGGCGCGATCAAGGTGGACGTTGACCTGGCCGGAGCGAAGCACCTTTATCTGGTGGTGACCGCCGGCGGGAACGGGTTTGGCTGCGATTGGGCCGATTGGGCCCAGGCCAAGCTGACGCGCGCGGACGGCACCACGGTCAAACTCACCGACCGCAAATGGAAGTCGGCCAGCGCCGGCTGGGGCGAGGTGCGTGTGGACAAAAACGTCGGCGGCGGGCCGATGAAAATCAACGGCCAGAGCATGGATAACGGCATCGGCACGCACTCCCCGTCATTGATCCATTTCGAGCTGCCCGAGGGAAATTTCACCCGCTTCACCGCCACCGCCGGACTCGACAACGGCGGCACTGACCAGGGCGGCGGCGCGCAGGTGGAGTTTCTCGTTTGCACCGAGCCGCCACCGCTGGCGTTGCTGGCCGTGAGCGGCGCCGTCGCGGAGACGGGCGCACCCAAGGATCGTTCCGGGCCGGCGGCCGCGAAGGAGTACTTGAAAACGATGACCGTGGCTGACGGGCTGGAAGTCACGCTTTTCGCCGCGGAGCCGATGGTGCGGAATCCGACCGACATCGACATTGACGAGCGCGGACGCGTCTGGGTGGCGGAAGGCGTCAACTACCGGTCGAGCTTCCAAAAGTGGGGCACCTTGGAACCGAAGGGCGACCGCATCGTAATTTTGCAGGACACCAATGGGGATGGGGCGGCCGACCAGGAGACGGTTTTTTATCAGGATCCGAGCATCAACGCGGCGCTGGGTATTTGTGTGCTGGGCAACAAGGTCATTGTTTCCAGCAGTCCCAATGTGTTTGTGCTCACCGACACCGACGGCGACGGCATCGCGGACAAACGCGAGCTGCTGTTCACCGACATCAAGGGCTTTGATCATGATCACGCGATGCACGCGTTTGTGTTTGGTCCAGACGGCAAGCTTTACCTCAACTTCGGCAATGCGGGGAGCCAGTTGCGACGTCCCTCCGAGGCTTTGAAAAATATTCCGCTGCACGGCCTGATCGACAAGGAGGAGATGAAAAAGGGCCCGCTGGTGGTGGATTTGGCCGGCAACGAAGTGACGGACAAAGGCAAGCCCTACCGTCAAGGCATGGTGTTTCGCTGCAATCTGGACGGGAGCGAGTTTGAAACGCTCGCCTGGAATTTTCGCAACAACTACGAGGTGGCGGTGGATTCGTTCGGCACGCTCTGGCAATCGGACAATGATGACGATGGCAACAAAGGGGTCCGCATCAACTTTGTCATGGAGTTCGGCAACTACGGCTATACGGATGAACTGACCGGTGCGGGCTGGCCGGACGGCTGGAAAAAGGCGGCGGCCAAGGGTGTTTCCGAGACGGAGAAAATCTTTTACGAATGGCATCAATATGATCCCGGCACCGTGCCGAATCTGTTGCACACCGGCGCCGGATCGCCGACGGGCCTCGCCGTTTACGAGGGCAAATTGCTCCCGAAGATTTTCCAGGGCCAGGTGATTCATTGCGACGCCGGACCGCGTACTGTGCGCGCCTATCCAGCCAAAGCCGACGGCGCGGGATACAAGGCGGAGATGGTGGACATCCTGACCAGCAGCGATTCCTGGTATCGCCCGTCCGACGTCTGCACCGGGCCGGATGGCGCCCTGTATATCGCGGATTGGAACGATCCGGGCGTGGGCGGTCACAACATGCAAGATCACGTGCTGGCGCAAATGACGGGGCGCATCTATCGCGTGGCCCCGCCGGGATTCAAGTCAGCAGTTCCGAAGCTCGATCTTAAATCAGCGGCTGGCTGTGTGGCGGCCTTGCAATCACCCAATCTATCCACGCGCTATCTGGCTTGGACTGGCTTGAACCAGATGCAAGGCAAGGCGGAGAAGGAACTGCTGAAGGTTTGGAATGGCCCGGACTCACGCCAACGGGCGCGGGCGCTGCAATTGCTGGCGCGCATCCAAGGCAGCGAGAAGAAATATGTCGAAACCGCGTTGAAGGACAAGGACGCCGACCTTCGCATCACCGGTTTGCGCATTGCGCGCGCGCTCAAGCTCGATGTGGTGGCCGCCGTCAAGACGCTGGCGAAAGACCCGTCCGCGCAGGTGCGCCGCGAATGCGCCATTGCCCTGCGGCATATTGAGTCGCCGGAAGCGCCGAAACTCTGGGCCCAACTGGCCCAGCAGCACGACGGCAAGGATCGCTGGTATCTGGAGGCCCTTGGCATCGGCGCGGACCAGCAGGAGAAGAAGTTCTTCGCCGCCTGGCTCGAAGCCGCTGGCAGCAACTGGAACAATGCCGCCGGACGTGACATCATCTGGCGTTCCCGTGCTCCGCAAGCGGCCTCGTTGATCGCCAAGATCGTGATCGACAAGGCGACGAAGGAGGACGAGAAGCCCCGTTATATGCGCGCCCTGGATTTCATCCCCAAGAGCAAGGAAAAGGATGATGCGCTCGCCGCCATTGCGCTGGGGGGCCTGTAATTCAACCGCGCCGGGCTGCATTGGATCCGGCGCCGTTTTGCCCATGCCACCAAATTCCGGAGTGCGTAAACTGCTGCTGATCGCCGGCTGCACTGGCTGGCTCACCGTCGGGTTGGCCGTCGGCGTCGAACCGATCCCGCCTGAGCGATTGGTGACGATGATCGAGGCGCTGACCCGGCTTAGCCCCGAGCAGGTCAACGGCAATCCCAAACTCAAGGAAGCCCTGGGCCGGGTGCTGGAGGCAACGCGGGGCACGCCCCAGTTTCTCAAGCTGGTGCAGCAGTTCCAGCTTACGGACCGAAACGCGGGCCTGCTGGAAATCGCGGTTCGGAATCCGGCGGATGAAAGTGGCGTGGCGGCGATGCGGCTGATTCTCGCCCGCCAGGATTTCGCGCTCCTGAAAAATTCCCTCAACGGAACTAATGCGGGCAGCGCCTTGAAAACCGCTGAGGCGCTGGGCAACACCGGCGATAAGCAAATCCTGCCATTGCTCCAGCCGCTCCTCGCGGAAACCCGGCGCGATCCAGCCTTGCGCAAGCAGGTCGTGCGCGCGCTGGCGCAATTGCAGGAGGGGGCGGCCGGTTTGCTCAAACTGGCGCAGGACGATCAGCTGCCGGCGGATTTAAAACTCACCGCCAGCACGGAGCTGAATCAGGTCCGCTGGCCGGCGCTCAAAGCGCAGGCGGCGCAAGTGCTGCCGCTGCCGCAGGGCCGCAACGCGGAGCCGCTGCCGTCCGTCGCCGAGTTGGTGAAACGGCCGGGCGACGCCGGCAAAGGGGCCCAGGTATTCCGGCGCCAGGAGGTCGGCTGCATTAATTGTCACAAGGTGAACAATGAAGGCGTGGACTTTGGGCCGGCCCTGTCGGAGATCGGCACCAAGCTCGCCAAGGAGGCAATTTATGAATCGGTGCTGGATCCGAGCGCGGGAATTTCCTTCGGCTTCGAGGCGTGGCAGGTTGAGTTCAAATCGGGCGACGAGGCGTATGGTTTGATCGTCAGTGAAACCGGCGACGAGATTGCCATGAAAGATGCGAAGGCTATTCTCACCCGTTACAAAAAGAGCGACCTTAAATCACGCGTGCAATCCAAGCTCTCGATCATGCCGGCGGGCCTGCAGCTCACCATGTCCACGCAGGATTTGATCGACTTGGTGGAATACCTGGCCGCGCTGAAGAAAAAGTAGGGTTTATGCTGCGTCCGGCTGCAGATTGACTGAAATATTTTGCTGATCCTATACACCATCACGATTTTTGTCAGCGCGGTGCTGCTGTTCCTCGTCCAGCCGATGTTTGCGCGGATGGCGCTGCCGCTGCTGGGCGGTTCGCCGGCGGTCTGGAACACCGCGTTGGTATTTTATCAGGCGGCGCTGCTGGTGGGCTACGCCTACGCCCACGCGAGCACGCGCTGGCTGGGTGTTCGCCGGCAGGCTGCCTGGCATTTTGTTTTGCTGCTGGTGCCACTGATCGTGTTGCCCATTACCATCCCCGCGGGCTGGACACCGCCGACGGATTCCAACCCGAGCCTATGGTTGCTGGGTTTGCTGTCGGTGTCGGTGGGCCTGCCGTTCTTTGCGGTCTCCACGAGCAGTCCGTTGCTCCAAAAATGGTTCGCGGCCACCGGGAATCCCGCCGCCGCAGACCCCTACTTCCTTTACGCCGCAAGTAACGCGGGGAGTTTGCTGGCGCTCGTAAGCTATCCGTTGGTGGTCGAACCACACTGGCGTCTGGCCGAGCAGAGCCGGTGGTGGGCCGTGGGCTACGGTATGCTCGTCGCCCTGATGGCTGGCTGTGGGTTGTGGCTGCGGCAGGCGGCGCCCCGAAGCCCCACCTCGTCCCCCACCTGCGCGCCGGCCAGCGATTTGGGCGTGGCTAAGTCCGTGCCGCCAAATTCCCGCCGGCGCTGGCGCTGGGTACTCCTGTCCTTCGTGCCTTCCAGTCTGATGGTCAGCGTGACGACGTATCTTTCGAGCGACATCGCGGCCGTGCCTTTGTTATGGGTGATTCCGCTGGCGCTCTATCTGGTGACATTTATCCTGGTTTTTGCGCGGCGGACTCTGATTTCGGACGCCTATCTGAAGCGCGCCCTGCCGATTGTGCTCGTGGCCTTGGTGCTGCTGCTGGCGATGCAAGCCACGGAGCCGATTTCGCTGCTGATGGCGCTGCACCTGCTAGCTTTCTTCATAGTGGCCATGGTCTGCCACGGTGAGCTTGCGCGTGATCGACCCGACCCGCATCACCTCACTGAATTCTATCTCTGGATGTCCGTCGGCGGCGTGCTGGGTGGTGCGTTTAATGCCTTGCTCGCCCCGTTGATCTTCACCACGGTCGCCGAATATCCCCTCACCCTGGTGCTCGCCTGTCTGCTGGAAATCCGGGCCGGGCCCGCGGAAACGAACCGGCGAAAAATTCTTTTTGATTTTGCCGCGCCCGCCTTGCTGGGGCTGCTGACCATCGGCCTGATCCTGCTCGTGCCCAAAGTCCTGCCGCCCGGGGTTCCCCTTGCCGCCGGACTGATCTTCGCCCCGCCGGTGCTGGCCTGTTTTTTTTGTTCCCAACGCCCGCTGCGCTTTGGTTTGGGGCTGGCCGCCATTTTGCTGGCGGGCACCTTGCATCAGGGCGAACAGGGACGATCGCTATATTCCGCCCGCAGTTTTTTTGGTATTCATCGCGTCACGGTGGATGCGACGGGCCAATTTCACATGTTGGTGCATGGGAAAACCATTCACGGCATGCAGAGCCTGGAGCCTGGCCGGCGCACCGAACCGTTGACCTACTACCACCCAACGGGCCCGATTGGACAAGTGTTCGCCGCGTATGGTGCCGGATTGAAATCACCGGTGGCCGTGGTTGGTTTGGGCGCGGGATCTCTCGCGAGCTACGGCCATCCGGGACAAGCCTGGACGTTTTATGAGATCGATCCGGTGGTGGAACGCGTGGCCAAGGAGGCGCGCTATTTCACATTCTTGCGCGACTCACCCGCGAAGGTAGAGGTGATCCTCGGTGATGCCCGCCTCTCCCTCCTGAGCGCACCGGCGCAAGGCTTTGGCCTGATTGTGCTCGACGCTTACAGTTCGGACGCCATCCCCGTCCACCTGATTACCCGCGAAGCGTTGCGCCTTTATCTAAGCAAACTCGCGCCAAATGGTTTGCTTGCGTTTCATATCTCCAATCTGCACCTCGATCTAAAACCGGTGCTGGCTCGACTTGGCAGCGATGCACGTTTGCTTTGTCTCGTCCAGAGCGATACGGAGATCACTCAGGCTGAAAAGGCTGCGGGAAAGCGCGCCTCCCAATGGCTGGTTATGGCCCGCGAGAAGTCAGATTTCGCCTTGTTGGCGGCGGATCCGCGTTGGGAATCAGGTCCGACGGAGGTGTCCAGACAGGCGGTTTGGACGGATGACTACTCGAGCATTATGGACGTATTTACCCTACGCTAACCTATTGTGGTCCAATAATAAATGACTTAAAATAGCCACCGTTTAACCCTGGTTTTGTCTCCCCGCCAGCTGGTCTGAATAACGTAATTTTCAAAATTGAAAATGGCATGGAGCCTGCTATTGTCACCGCGCGGTCAGTAAAAGGCAATTCGTGAACAAAGCAGTCATAATAACATAACCCGCCTTTTACGCTGTTCACGCCGCATACAGAGAAAGCAACGAAACCTATGCAAACAAAAACCTCCCGCCAATCCGGCTTCACCCTCGTGGAAATCATGATCGTGGTGGCCATCATCGGTCTGTTGGC